>JAYUZV010000021.1:0-16439 GCA_043751475.1 Chlamydiia bacterium | reverse complement strand
TTGTAAATGTGAATTATAGTGGTTGTTGAGAGGGGTTTTGTCAGAATTAGCTTTTGCTTTAATCGCACCTTTTATAAAATGGGGCTTATAAAAAGTGGGAGATTATGACAGCTCAGTTTAAGGCGCGCCTTATCGGTACCGGAGCTTACCTGCCAGAGAGGGTCCTCACTAACGGGGATCTGGAAAAGCTGGTGGAGACAAGTGATGAGTGGATTGTCACGCGCACCGGCATGCGCGAGCGGCGCATTGCTGCAGACGATGAATTCTCATCAGACATGGGCATATCGGCCGCCAAAAAAGCGCTTGAAATGGCCCATTTTGCGCCCGAAAAGCTAGATCTAATCATTTGCGCTACCCAGACCCCTGACTACCTCTTTCCAAGCACAGCTTGCCTGATTCAGGCGGGGCTTGGCGCGCGCCAGGCTGCTGCTTTTGACATTTCTGCGGCTTGTTCGGGCTTTATTTTTGCGCTCGCTACGGCAAAAGCTTATCTTTCTGCCGGTATTTACAAAAATATTCTTGTCGTTGCAGCGGAAAAGCTCTCATCTGTTACAGACTATCAAGATAGATCTACCTGCATCTTATTTGGCGATGGCGCGGCTGCCGCTCTTGTTACAAGCGAAGATAGGCCTGGTTTTACAATTGGCGCAATTGACTTAGGATCTGACGGGTCACTCTCGGATATTTTGAACCAACCAGGCGGTGGTTGCCGCATTCCAGCAAGCGAAAAAAGTGTGGGTGAGCGCCTTCACTACATGAAAATGGATGGCAATAAGGTCTATCGACACGCCGTTACACAAATGGAAGCTTCGTGCTGCGCTTGCCTTGAAAAAGCCGGCCTTGCCGAAAGCGATATTAGCTGGCTGGTGCCCCACCAAGCCAATATCCGCATCATCGATACCCTTGCCAGCCGCTTTTCTATGCCGCGCGACCGCGTTTTTGTAACAGTGCACAAGTATGGCAATACCTCCTCGTCCTCTTTGGGTATTGCGCTTGACGAATTAACACGAAATACGCCAATTAGCGAGGGTGAGAACCTGCTTTTGACAGCATTTGGCGGGGGACTCACATGGGGTTCTGCTATTCTTAAAAAGGAGGGTTCTTAAGTGACTGAATTAGATAAGAGTAAAGTGGCATTTATCTTTCCGGGGCAGGGGTCTCAATTTCCCGGCATGGCAAAAGATTTTTACGACAATTTTAAGGCCGCGCAAGAGACCTTTGAAGAGGCGGATAGGCTGCTAGGCTTTTCCTTTTCGAAATTGATTTTTGAAGGGCCGGCAGATGAGCTGACCCTCACCAAAAATAGCCAGCTGGCCATTTTTATCTCGAGCGTGGCCATTTTGCGCACGCTACAAGATCAATTTCCAGATTTAGTGCCAGTAGTTTGCGCAGGTCTTAGCTTAGGGGAGTATACAGCGCTTGCCGCCTCGCGCCGTATTTCGTTTGAAGATTGTCTGCTGCTTGTCCAAAAAAGAGCAGCCTTTATGGAGGATGCTTGTGCGCAGAACCATGGTAGCATGAGGGTTATCCTCGGCATGCCAGCCGAATCGGTCGAGGAGGCGATAGCCACACTGAATCCCCCGCATCCAGTCTGGGTAGCTAACATCAACTGTCCGGGACAAGTCGTTATAGCGGGAGCTGTGCCAGCGCTAGACCTAGCTACTAAATTACTGCTAGAGCGTGGGGCAAAAAGGGTGATTCCGCTCGATGTTTCGGGCGCTTTTCACAGCGGTCTGATGCTACCGGCCCAAAATTTACTTGAACCTATTATTCTATCGACCCCATTTATCGACAGTTCCATTGATCTTGTTATGAATGTCAGTGGCGAGTATGAAAATAAACTCGAAAAGATCCGCTCGTGCCTTATCGCTCAAATTACCGGTACTGTTCGCTGGGAAAAGAGTATCCGGGGGATGGAAGCGGGCGGCGTCACAGCTTTTATCGAGATCGGCTGTGGCGGGGTACTGGCCGGTATGAACCGTAAAATGGTAAGTGTGCCGACTTTTTCTATTGGTAAAGTAAGCGACCTTGAAGAACTAACCAGAGTGGATCAACTAGTATGATAACAGGGGAATTAAAAGGAAAAACTGTTTTTGTGACCGGGGGAACATCTGGCATCGGCGCAGAAATTGCCAAATCTTTTGCAAAAGTAGGGGCAAATGTTCATATTTTTGGGACAAATGCGGCAAACGGAAACGCAGTTTTGGATGAGTTGCGCGCGCTTGGCCCTAATCAGACCTTTGGCCTATCACTTCTTAATGTGGCGGATACGGCTGCTGTTGAAAAGGAATTAACGGACCTTTTTGTGCGCTATCCCGTTGTCGATGTGCTGGTTAATAATGCGGGCACCACTCGCGATAATCTGCTGATGCGTATGACAGAGGAAGAGTGGGATCAGGTCATCGATGTCAACTTAAAGTCGGTCTTCAACTTCTGCAAGGTGATGGTGCGGCCTATGATTAAGCAGCGCAGCGGCAAAATTATCAATATTAGCTCAGTTGTCGGCCTTATCGGCAACCCAGGCCAGACCAATTACGCCGCCTCCAAGGCTGGCATGATCGGCTTTACACAATCTCTAGCCCGCGAGGTCGCTTCTCGGGGCATCTGCGTTAACTGCATCGCTCCGGGCTTTATCGAGACCAAAATGACAGGGGCTCTAACAGCCGAGCAGCAAGAGGGCGCTAAGCTCAAAATTCCGATGCAAAAAATGGGTGATCCAAGCGATATTGCAAAAGCAGCCCTCTATTTGGCCACCGCCCATTATGTGACAGGACAAGTCCTGACAGTTGATGGCGGGCTTGCTATGTAATGCATTTATAATTAATATATTAAGAACAAAGAAACAAAAGAGGAAGGAAGTAAAAATATGTCAGAACAGCAAACAATGGACCACAAAATCATCGGCATCATCGCGCAGCAGCTCGGCAAAAAGCCAGAGGAGCTCGCCCTTGATAAGAAATTCGCAGAGCTCGGCGTAGACTCTCTCGATACAACTGAAATGGTCATGACCCTCGAGCAAGAGCTAAATATTGACATTAGCGACGAAGAAGCGCAAAAGCTAACAACAGTTGGCAGTGTTGTCGAATTTGCCAAATCAAAGACTTAAGTCTTTTATTATAAAACAAGTAATCTAAAAAAGACCGCATCATCTGCGGTCTTTTTTTACCTTTCTTTTTTCAAAGAAGAGGGGCATATTTAGCAGAAAACACGCTTATCTGCTCTGTTTTAGTCCATTTACCGGGGTGGCTCCATGAAAATAGAATCAGCTATAAAAATTCTGTCCCTTTCGCTAGCACTGTGTAAGTAAAAAATCTAATAAATCTGTTTTTATTGCTTATAATTATATAGTTAATTAAGCTAAATATAGCAACATGCAATTAACTAACAAATAACGGTAAGAGTCATGTCTGCAAACCCAAAACCAAACTCAGAGCAACAATATTGCCTAACTTTCGACGGAGTACTCAAAGAGCTCGGGGAGGCTATTCCTGCGCTGCAAGGCGCGAAGTTTATTTATGAAGAATATTGGAATAAAGATTTTCGTAAATGGGCTAAAGCTAGTACGGGCAAAAAAATGCCAGATGATTATTTGACTAGCGTCAATGGGGTTTTAGCGAAATACAATGGAAGAGAGCTAGTTGATAACTTTACATATGGAGATCTCTGGGAGGCAATTGAAGGAGTTGTGCGGAGTCACAATAATCAGGCGTCTAGATTAGATATGCAACTACAGAGTGCGCGTGATCTGAACCACCCTCTCTTTTTAAAATACCCTATAGATAAGGTGGCTGCACAATTTTCTTTAGTTCTAAAAACTGACTCGGATGATTTTAATCAAGCTATCATTAATCCCAATTTAACATTTGATCAGGTTGAAGCTGTAGCGCAAAGCTCATTGCTCCCTAAGTTAGATCTTGCATGTGGGGCAGCTAAGGGCACTGCATTAGAAGTTTGGAATAGCCTTAAAACTTCTTTGCCGGCTGATGAGCCTGCTCAGTCTCCTGAGCGAAGTGATTTCGCAGACTTTTTCCAGAAATTTAGTTTGGCCTATGCCGTGAAGACTGCAACTGCTATCGATTTAGGGAACACTTTTTGGAGCCTCTATAAAAAAAGGGTATATAGAGACTCCCTTCAATTGCAGCTTAATGAACCATTTGAAAATCGGTGGGAAGAGGTCGAGAGACAATTTTTGCCAGAAGTAGATACGGTGTATGAGGCAACACCTGGGACAGCGGTTAAGTTGTGGAATGAATATCTACTAAATTATCCTCCCACAGAGGCGCAATCGGTTGCGCCTGAATTTTTAGGGGATCTTCAAGAGCTCTTACAGGTAGCGCTGATTCTGCAAATCCAAGGCAAACTCCCTTCCGCTAAGCTTGAGATTGTTACTCCGGCTCCGCTTGATACCGGCGACTCTGTGCCAGGCGGTGTGGAGCGAGTAAACCCAGCTGATGAAAAACCAACTCTTATCGGCGTATTTTTGAATTGGTGTAAAGGTATTATCAAAGAGTATTTTGGTAGGTAATCATTAATCCATAAGATTTTAAAAGGCCGCAGTTCATGCGGTCTTTTTTTATTTGTTGCTGTTTAATTTAAAAATTGCAATTAATGTATTAAATGAATCTTTTTATTAGGAGTTTTATGGATCAGAATTTAGAAGTAATTTATAAGTGCGCAAAAAAACATAAAATTGCAAGAGGTGAGCGTCAACTTCCAGACGCGCGGCAAACACGTCGCTTTTTAGAGCGTTTGAATCAGCATTATATCGGAGCGCTTGATGTCAATAATTGCTATGCAGTGGGTGACACCTTTGATAGCTTTGTGCAAAAGGTATGTCTAAAACTAGAGGAAATCGGATTTCAGCAAAAAAACAAACAGAGTGTAGCTGAAAAGCCTAAGCGTATGACAAAGAGCAAGAGAGAGGCACCTAAGAAGGCTATTCCAAAGAAAAAAACAAAAGCTCAAACAAAAGCGATAGCCAAACCGGTTAAAGTCAAAAAGGCCTATCCAAAGAAGGGGGCGGTTAAGAAAAAGCTTAAAAAAGTGGCTTAGTCCGCGGCTTTGACATCGATCCAGATAGCGCGCATTTTTTCCTTGGATATAGGGAATTTGGTGAAGTGAAATTTGGCGAACTCTTCCGGTGTGCAGTTGATTAGCGCTGCGGCTTTAGGGTCGAGCAGGAGGTCATCTGCGGTTTGGATAGCTGCTGGAAAGAAGCTATAAGTGTCCCAGTGTGCTTTGATAGAGTGTGGCTGATAGAGGTAGTTAATTAGCTCATAGACAAGGGGTTCTTTGCCACTGGCTTTTGGAATGGCGAGATTTTCAATAGATATAAAGGAGCCTTCAACAGGTATCTGGAAGTCGATAAACGGATATTGGTTCATCGCGCGCCAAATATATGAGGAAAGGGCCAGAATAACCGGGCTGCTTCGCATAAAAAGGTAGTAGTCGGCGCGGAAGTCAGAATAGGCCTTGACCCAGCTTTTTTGGGTAATTAGAAGCTCTTTAACTTTTTCAAATTCACAGTCAGTATAGCTCTCTGCCTGGTTATAGAGGTAGAGGCCTGCCATAAGCGAGGCCATAATTGGGTCATCCGCCATCACAATTTCATAGTTAATCTGCTTTTTATCGAAGACCATTTTCCACGATGGTGTGATAGGTTTTCCTGCAAAAAACTCTTTATCAAGGCCTAGGCCATAAATTTCCCACTCAAAAGGGATCGAGTAGATATTTTTTGGGTCGTAGTAGTGGTTGCATAGCAGCGGATTGATGCGCTCCCAGAAGTTGAGCTTCGATTTATCGAGAGGTTTTAATAAATCCTCTTCAATAAGCAGCTGCACGCCATAGTCTGACGGAATAATCAAGTCATACCCTTTGCCACCAGTCGCTTTCATTTTAACGAGGAGCTCCTCGTTGGAGGTGTAGTAGTTGAGGTGGACTTTGATCCCTGTTTCGCGTTCAAAGGCGGCTATAATGGAGGGTTCTAGAATATCGCCCCAAGTAAAGATGTTAATCGATTTTCCGCTCGTTTTAAAAAGGGAAATATCTGGAGAGAGAAGAGTCCCAAAAATAGCACAGGTCCAAAATGCGAGAATGAAGAGGCGGATCAGGAGTGTTGTCACCATTTTTTCTCCTTTAAAAAGCAATTTTTGAACGTTTATTGAGGGTAAAGAAAAGTAGGGCAAAGGCACTACTGAGCAGGAGAAGGATAGAAGCGAGCGCATTGACCACAGGGGATAGGCCAGAGCGAATCACAGCCAAGACGTAGAGCGGGAGAGTTTGAATGGCGCTGCCAGAGCAGAAGTAGCTGAAGATGAAGTCGTCGAATGAGATGATAAAGACTAAAAGCGAGCAAGCGATTATCGATGGCCGAAGAAGAGGCAGGGTGATTTTGAAGAAGGTTTTGACAGGGGAGGCACCGAGATTAAGCGACGCTTCAAAAAGACGCGAGTCAATTTGCGAGAATTTAGCATAGAGAATGGGAATAACAAAGCCAAGGCCGAGCACCGTGTGGGCAACAATTAGTGTTGCGTAGCCGAGCTCGATAGAAAAGAGGCTGTAGGCCGAGAGTAAACTAACAGCTAGAACCGTTTCTGGAATGATTAAATTGGCGAAAAAGAGCCCCAAAAAGTGGCGGACACGGCCTCCTTGTGCGGCGTGGAAAATAAGTGCTACACCGAGCGCAAGGCTTAATAGTGTTGTAGAAAGTCCAATAATAAGCGAGGTATAGAAAGCATCCCATAGGTGGCTCGATTCGAAGAGCTCGATATACCAGCGCAGCGAGAAGTTCTTCCACGGAGCGGGAAAGCCTCTGTCGTTAAACGAAAAGGTGATGAGCACGGTAATGGGTAGATAGAGAAAAAGGTAGAAAAGTAGAACAAAAAAGATGCCCGTTCTGTGGATGGCTTTATTGCCTTTCATGAGCTTGCCCTCTCTTTTAATAGAATTTTAAATAGTTTTAGTAGGACAAGGGCAACTAAAACAAGAATAAACATAGAGAGCAGTGTAAAGGCCTCTCCTTTGCAACCAGCGGGTTCTCCCAAAATGAGGAATGAGACGGTATTGCCAACAAAAAAGCGCTTATCACCGCCCATCAGTTCAGGAATAGCAAATTCCCCAAATGAGGGGATGAAGACCAGGAAAAAACCTCCGCGTATTCCTTTACCACAAAGCGGCACCAAGATCCGGCGCATGGTTTGAAACCAAGATGCGCCCAGGTTTTGTGAGGCGTCAATGAGCCTGATGTCGAAGTTTTCCATGGTTGAATAGAGCGGCAGAACCATAAAGGGCAGATAGGTGTAGACCATCATGATCATGATAGAAAAGATGTTGCCCAGTAGCGTTAGCGGCTCTTTAATTAATCCGAGACTCATGAGCAGAGTGTTAATAACGCCTCCACTTTCAAGGACGTAGTACCAGGCATAGACATGGAGTAAAAAACTTGTCCAGAAGGGAATCATCAGAAAAAAGAGGAGCAGTAGTTTGATGCGCTTACCTGGGAAGTGCATAAAGTAGGCAAGCGGAAAACCGATGCATAGGCAGATAATAGCGTTGCTGATAGCAAGAAGTATCGAATAGACGATAATTTTAAAGAAAACCGGAGTTAAGAAAAAAAGGATATTATCAAAGGTGATCCCTTCAATATGGCCACTATCTGTGATTTTAAGGAAGGTTGTAATAACAACAAATAGAAGCGGCAGATAGAGAAATAGAAGCTGCCAAATAAGCGCAGGAGCGCCTAGTGCAAAGTGGAGATGGGACCATTTGGAGCGTAGGTTCATGGTTACTTCTCTAAAATGACTGCATTATCTTTTTTCCAGAAGAGGTAGACCTTATCGTCATAGGTGATCGACTCTGATTGGAAGTCGTTCTGTTCAAAGACTTGAAGGAGAAATTGGTTTTTTACCAGCACATTGTACTGCGTTGATCTGCCGTAATAGACAATTGATTGAACGATCCCTTCGGTAATATTTTCAAACTGTTCACTTCCTTTTTTACTCCTGCTGATAAAAATTTTCTCTGGTCGCAGGCTCATAATTGCTCTGCCATCTTCGTGCATCCAGCGCTTTTTATTCAGAATTTGAATGTGAAATTTACCAAGCTCTGGAACTTGAATCAGTTGCGTGTCGCTATCGAGATCTAGGAATGTTCCGTAGAGGATATTAGTTGATCCGACAAATTTAGCGGCAAATTCGGAGATAGGGAATTCATAGATCTCTCTTGGCGCGCAGAGCTGCTCGATCTTTCCATTTGTATTCATAATGGCCATGCGGTCGGCAACGGTGAGCGCTTCAAACTGGTCGTGGGTGACGTAGATGAAGGTCGTTTTTTTCTTATCTTGTAGGTTGATCAGATCAATTAACATCTTTTCGCGCAATTTTAAATCGAGCGCGGCCAGTGGTTCGTCCAGTAGAAGGACATCGGGATCGTTAATCAGTGCGCGCGCAAGGGCTACCCGCTGCTGCTGACCACCTGAGAGCTGTGAGGGGTATTTGGAGAGGTGATCTTCGAGGCGAATCAGTTGGACAATTTCGGCTATCTTTTCTGCGATAACGCTTTCGGCCTGGTTTTGAATGCGTAAACTATAGGCGATATTTTCATAGACACTCATGTGGGGAAATAGGGCGTAGTTCTGGAATACGACGTTAATCCGTCTTTTGTGAATAGGCAGGTGGGTGATATTTTTCTCACCAAGAAAAATTTCGCCGCTATCGACACTATCAAGACCAGCAATAAGGCGCAGCAGCGTGGTTTTTCCACAGCCACTTGGGCCGAGCAGCGAGAAAAATTCTCCGGAATGGATCGAAAAAGTGATCTTGTCGAGGATCTTTTTTCCGCCGATGCTCTTGGAGACATTTTTTAGATGAATGCTTTTCATGCCCAACTCCACGTTAAATTACACTGGCTACAGCTCGTCTATTTTATGCACTTTTATCCATTTTTCCAAAGCGCCAAATTTGCTAGGAAAAAAAGAGGCAAATTTGTTACAACAACCTATTTAGAACTTCTAAAGGATCTGTGAAAAGATGGAAACAAAAAAACACGAAAAAAAGCTAATTATTATTGGTTCTGGTCCTGCCGGGTATACTGCAGCGATTTATGCAGCAAGGGCCGAGCTTGAGCCGCTCCTTTTTGAAGGGGAAATTGGCTCCACTATGCCAGGTGGACAACTGATGACCACTACCGAGGTTGAAAATTATCCTGGTTTTGCGCACGGCATTACCGGGCCGGAATTGATGGAGCAGTGCAGAGCGCAGGCAGAAAAGTTTGGAACTACTCTTTTACAAGAAGAGATTCTCTCGATTGACCTAAAAGCTCGGCCATTTACACTCCATACAAAATCGGGCGAGAGATATACAACAGAGGCCGTTATTATTGCGACAGGGGCTACTGCTAAGAGACTTAAAATTAAGGGAACAAGCGAAGGCGAGTTTTGGCAGCGCGGGGTTACAGCATGCGCTGTGTGTGATGGTGCAGCACCTATTTTCCGTAATAAAGAACTCTTTGTGATTGGCGGCGGGGATAGCGCCGTTGAAGAGGCGGTTTTTTTGACAAAATTTGGATCCAAAGTCTACATCGTCCATAGACGCGATGAGCTGCGCGCGTCAAAAATCATGGCAGATCGCGCCGAGAACCACCCTAAAATTGAAATCCTCTGGAATCAGGAGATTATCTCTGTTGATGGCTCTACCTTTGTCGAGCGTGTGACACTAAAAAATACGGTAACAGGAGAGGAGCAGATCCGCCCTGCAGCTGGCGTCTTTTTTGCGATAGGCCATACGCCGAACACCGCTTTTTTAAACGGTCAACTCGAGCTCGATAGCGCGGGGTATCTCATTTGCGAGCCCGGTACATCGCGCCTCTCTATTCCTGGGGTTTTTGCCGCAGGTGATGTACAGGACAGAATTTATAGACAAGCCATAACAGCTGCTGGAAGCGGATGCATGGCTGCGCTTGATGCCGAGCGCTTTTTATCAGAAGCAAGTCATGGAGATGTTTATGTTTAAAGGAGCGAAGGCGGTTTTTTTAGGTACCTTACTTGCTACTGGCTCGCTATATGCATTTGAAGAGGCGCCTTGGTTTGGCAATTTATGGGAGTTTAAGGCTGACTTTGACTACCAGTTTTCTCACTATTCTGAAATTGAAGGGTCTATTAACACAGGAAAAAAAAGCTCGAACGATAGTCTTGTAACACTTGGCCTTGGAGCTTACTTTGGCAGTGTCCTTTCTGATGAAATTCAGCCCAGCTGGAACGGCCAGCTTGAGCTTGAAATTGCGAAAACAACAGATCGAGACCTCAACGCACGATCATTAGGTTTGATGGTCCGCAAACTGTTGCTCGACGATATTGCAGGCGATGCTGTCAGTTTGGATATCGGTGTTTCTGTGCGCTATGTGCCAAAATCGACCCTGAACGACCCCAGTAACCCTTATCACGGATCTGGCAATTTCGAGCTATCGGTCGCTGTCGGCAAAGAGATTTCACGGGGTAATGAGTGGCTTATTCATCCTTATGCCCTCACTGCATTTGGCTTTTCGGGCAGAAAGAGCTGCTGGAACCGAACAGATTTAGTCGCGCGCATCAATTGCAGCGAAACTTTTGACCTTGAACTCGCTGCAAAGGGGTATTTTGGACTTGGGGGGGGGGCTGCTGTCAATCTCGCGACATTTGACGGATGGAGCGGCATTAAGCATAGATCCATTGATTTAGCGTTGACAGGTAGCTACAAGGTTCCCTATGCCGGCTCGATTAATCTGGGTGTCTCCCGCAGGATTTATGCGGTGAGCTACCCCGACAACGCCTACGCCGTAAACCTCAGCTACACCCTTCCCTTCTCCCCCTTCTAAAAAAGCAATCGTAAAATGGTTGTAATAGCGAAGAAAGTCAGATTTTAGATTAATTTTCATTTTTATTAATTTATAAATTTTTTTTGGTGTTATGGAAACTAGAGCTGTAAAAAGAAGGAAAATTTTGGAGTGTAGTTTGCCTGAGCAAAAACTCCCTAACAATATTTTGAATATTTTTCCTGATGAAGTACTCCGAAATGTTTTTCAATGGCTCGGAATAAATTCTTCACATTTTACTGTAACAAAGAAGTTACAAGAGATGCACTTAACTACTTACTTCGATCGTCTTGCGGAGGCAAAAAATGAGAGCGAGGGCTCTATAAATTTAGGCCTCTTAAAAAAACTAATGGCATTATTTCCTCAGAATCAAGTGCTCTTGATTTTGAAGGAAATAGAAGAGTTGAGATTTCCGGCCTATTTGAGTGGCGAAAAGGCTTTAGAATCTTTACTTCCAATAGCACTACTAACAAATAAAAAAATTCCCGCTATTCTAGAGCCGCACAAAGAAGATTTGAAAGCATCGATTACCCATTTTTTTATTAACAAACAGCAAATGGAAAAATTGTTAGATACTGCGTCTAGTTACCCGAATCTTACTGATCTATTTTTTGAGGATGAAAAAGCGGTATTTATCTCCGGAAGAATCGGGATTCTTAAGAATCTAAAATCTTTAACTATTGTTGCTCATAAATTGAAAGAAATTCCTAAAGAAATTAAGGATCTCTTGTCTTTAGAACAACTTTTTGTTGCATCAGATAAATTAACCGCTTTTCCATTAGAGGTGAAGGAATTACAAAACTTAATAGATTTTGAGGTGGACTGCGAAAATTTAGATGAACAATGGCTAGATGATTTTATTCTAGAAATTACTCAAAACACGTTAGGCCATTCTAATTTAACAGATTAACAATTAACAGGTTGTCTGGATTTTTTTGATTTGGGTGAGGGCGGTGGCAGTTGCGTGGGAGTTACAGTGGCTGATGGAGAGCAGAATAGAAGGGTCATCAAAAATGGCCTGGCAGCGAGGCGAGAGGGTCACCTCGGGCTTGCCGGCTTTGTTATTGATAATTTCAATCTCTGTGAAGTAGAGCTTTTCGCCAAAACCAGAGCCGAGTGCTTTGGCAATGGCCTCCTTTGCCGCCCATCTGCCCGCAATAATTGGTAGGGGATCGTTAAATGTCTTGAAGTAGGCTTGCTCTGCTGGTGTAAATAGGCGCGTTAAAAACTTCTCACCATGTTTTGTGTAGGACTCTTTGATCCGCTCAATTTCAATAATATCTATGCCAATTCCAGAGATCATTCGCTCTTTTTCTCCTCATAAAGATTGCAGAAGATGATACGGCCGGTCACAGTGGAGCGCTCGGAAATGACAATAGCTTTAACTGTACTACCCACTTTTTCTTTTCCGCCATTAACCACAACCATTGTTTTGTCTTCGAGGTAGCCGACACCCTGGCCATCACCCTTTCCTGCATGCTGAATTTTGATTTCAAAAATTGAGCCGGTGTTAAGGGCCGCTTTAAAGACTTGGGAGAGATCCTCAAGGGAAATGATAATGAGATCCTCGCTCTTTTGCACGTCGACTTGTAGCGGCTGTGCGGTCAGTAAATTGGCGCTAAGGAGCCTGGCAAGACGTGTTAGCTTGGGTAGTAGCGTGTTTTTTGGGTCTTGAACTTCTGGGAAATCGGTCTCGTTGATGCGCACGCCAAGAGAGCGCATCTCTTGCAGTGTTTTTAGATTGTCCAGCGCCGCGCGAGCTGCTTTCTTGGCCGCCTCGTCGCCACCATCGAGCTGGGTATAAAAGTCTTTCAGAACAAAGCTCGGAACAATCAGCTGGTCATTAAAAAGGCCGGTTCTGGCCATTAAAAGGGTGCGGGTGTCGGCAAGGGCAGAGCCATCGATAATAATATCGCGCTTCTTTGTAGCCACCTGGGCAAATTTTACAAAAGGGATGCTAACATAAAACTCGTCCGATGCGCGCATAGTTAAAATGCAGCCTAAATAGACGCCAAAGAGGTAGAAAGCAGTTTTAAGCAGTTCAAGGGTCTCTTGGCGCAGTTCAATTGAGTGTGTGCCAATTGTGAGAACGCCATTTAATATGAGAATAAGGGCCTCTCCTAGGAGGTATCCGATAAAAAGGCCGAGTATCAGAATGTTTAGCGCGCGCAAGTTAAATCTTCGCAAAACTCTGTCGCAGAAAATCAGAAAAAGGCCAAAAATAGCACCGATAAGGGCCCCTTTAAGTGCGGGCAAGGCAGGAAATGTACCCCCTCGCTGGGTTCCAGCTACCATAAAGGTGGTCATGAAAAGGATAGATAGCGCCATAAAAAATAGACGCATAAAAGTGAGTGTAGGATTCATAATCTAATTTAAATCGCGATTCAAGTGGATTTTAAAATTCTTTCCGATATCATGCAAGAGAATTACAAAAAGCAAATATTTAGGAGAGTCCTAATGAATCATCCGAAAAAAACCCTTTTACTACTTGGCGCGCTAATCTGGTTTGGCGCAGGTTCTATGTTGCTACTTAAGGGGCTCTATCTCTTAATTGAGAGCTCTCAGGCTCCACTTTTCCAGCAGTGGATTATAGCAAAACTATCGCCCATTGCCGGTGGAAATGAGCAGGCAGCCCTTGTCCTTGTCTCGATCGGACTTTTTATCGGCTTTATTAAAGGACGTCTTGTTCTTGAAAGAAGCGCGAAACGAGTTGTGGAATCTCTCTCTTTGCTAGGTGAAAAGGCAAAGTTAAAAGATCTGTTCACAGTCCGCTACCTCTTTCTTATTGCGCTGATGATGCTTCTTGGACGGATGATGACCTGGCTGCAAATCGACCACGCCTTGCGCGGAACCATTGATGTTGCCGTTGGTTCGGCCCTCATCCATGGCAGCATGTACCTCTTCCGCACGATTATAGAAAGACGCAAGAAAAAGGTCGCTGGTTAGTTTATTTGTGGTAGAGCGATCCTTTCTGGATCTGCTCTGCCCGATAGATCTGTTCAAGCAGCACAAGGCGCGTCATCTGGTGGGTAAAGGTCATCTTAGAGAGGCTAATTTTCGGTAAAAAATCGAGCTCCTTCGGCAGCCCCTCGCACCCGCCGATAACGAGTGACAACCTCGCCCCATCCCGCTCCATCGTCTCATAAAGAAGGGATGCAAACTCCTCGCTACTTAAAAGTTTACCAGTCGGATCAAGCGCAATAGCGCCACGCTCTTTTAGGACAAGCTCTGTTAATTCTTTGTCTGTTTTGGGGTGCAGCCAGATAATTTCTATCGTTTTTTGTAGCCGTTTCTTATACTCATCTATTGCACGATTAAGCCACTCTTCACGAATTTTACCGGGTGAATAAATTTTAATTTTATACATGAGATAGGTGCATCAAATGAAAGAGCTGCTCTTTTTTTATTGGAATCCAGACCCGAGACTTTTTACCTTTAATATCCCACTGACCGGAAGGCCCATTTTATGGTATGGCCTCTTTTTTACGCTCGGTGTTTTTCTTTCCTATCTTATTGGGGTTCATCTTTTAGAAAGAGCGGTTAAGGGCGTTATTTCTAAAAGCCAGATCAGGGCTCTCTCTGAGACGCTGCTCTTCTATCTTATTCCATCCCTCATCATCGGCGCGCGTCTTGGAGATATTCTTTTTTACCAAGGTGTCTGGGACTACCTCCATCACCCGCTCGAATTTTTCAAAATCTGGAAAGGGGGGCTATCTAGCCATGGAGGGGCAGTTGGACTGTTTGTCGGTTTTTGGCTTTTCTGGAAAAATTCGGCTAAATCTCTGCCAGGCATAAGTGCACTCTTTTTTCTTGACTCTATCATTCCATGCGCACTTCTCGCATCTGGGTTTATTCGCATCGGCAACTTTTTTAATCAGGAGCTAGCGGGAACTGTTTCAAGCCTCCCCTGGGCGGTTATTTTTGGATCTCTTGGCCCGCAGCCGCGTCACCCGGTTCAGCTCTATGAGGCGCTATTTTATCTTGCCCTGTTTTTCGGGTTTTATTTCACTACAAATGCGCGTGCTCTCTTTTTTAAGCGCGCCGGCACCACCACAGCTCTTTTCCTCTTCCTGCTCTTCTCATTCCGCTTTCTTATTGAATTTGTTAAAGCGCGCACCCATAGCCTAGTAGCACCCACAGCCGAACTGTCCATGGGTCAGGTGCTATCGCTTCCCTTCATTTTTCTTCCCCTTTTATTCCTCCTCTCCTTTTCTTTTAGTAAAAGGAAGGAAAAAAACAGGTAATCCGATATAATCCACTAAAACCTTTATAAATGGGGCACTATGAATCAGATTACAATTGCAGGAAACTTAGGGGCGGATCCTGAAGTTCGCGTACTAGATGGCGGCAGAAAGGTAACCACCCTACGTGTGGCCGCTCGTGTGCGCCGTGCAGGGGACGAGACCGCTTGGTGGAAAGTCACTGTTTGGGGCGACCAATTTGATAAGATGATCGCTTTTCTCAAAAAAGGCAGCTCAGTTGTTGTCACAGGCGAGATGAATAAACCAGAAATTTACAACGACAGAGCCGGACAGCCTCAAATTTCTCTTGGACTTACAGCTTTTCACGTCAGTTTCAGTCCATTTGGCGGAAAAGATGGCGCTAAGAAAGAAGATCAACCAGCAGCTGCTATGGCTGGTGCTTCTAGTGGCTCAGCACCCTCTTTTGGACAGGCTGGACAAGCGACTTTCTCTGACGACGAGATCCCTTTTTAATTGATGAAAGAAAAGGGTAGTAAGGATTCTTGGCGCGTCGCTGCTAAAGAGGCAGGGGGGCGCCTTTCTGATTTTTTGCAGAGTAAACTTGGGGCTCTTCAATCGGGCAAAGCGATTCGTCGCGCCATTAACCAGAAAAAGTGCAAAATCAATAGCCAGGTAGAAATTATCGCAAATACGCTGCTGCGGGAGGGAGATTTTGTCTCGTTTTCACCCCCAGAAAAGCCCCTTCCAAAAGAAAATGGCTACAAAATTCTGATTGAAGATGAATTCTTTTTTGCGGTAGATAAGCAGCCGGGCACCACGTGCGATGAGAGCCTGACAAAGGATGTGCGCAAGAGCCATCCAGGAGCTATTTTACTGCATCGGCTAGATAAAGAGACAAGCGGCATTCTTCTTTTTGCAAAGACGGTTAAAATGCAGCAAGAGATGGTAAAACTCTTTAAAAAACAGAAGGTCGAAAAGCTCTATTTGGCTATTGTCGACGGCGCTTTCAAAAAAGAGATGGGTAAGATCGAGAACCATCTGGGCGATATTGGTGGATCTCCGGGCCGTATTCTATATGGGGCTGTCCCTGAAAAGGAGGGCAAGCTTGCAATTACTCACTATAAGGTGTTGAAGCGCTCTAGCACAGCCTCTCTGCTGCTCTGCCAGCCGATTACTGGCCGTACCCACCAACTCCGTGTCCATTTAAATAGCGCTGCGCATCCCATTCTGGGCGATTGGCAATATGGAAAAAATTTTCGCTGTCAATTAGAGGTGAAGCGCCATCTGCTGCACGCCTATAAAGTCCAATTTATCCATCCCATAACGGGTGCACTTATCGATATTAAGTCGCCACCACCCGCCGACCTCAAAGCCGCCATCCACACCCTTTTT
>JAYUZV010000020.1:0-13850 GCA_043751475.1 Chlamydiia bacterium | reverse complement strand
CGTTTTCTTGGGAGAAAATTCTTTATTTACATATACTATTAAATTAAATTGGAAAGCAGTAATTTCTTGATTTCAAAAGCTATCCTTTAGACCGGTTTTTGTTCTCTAAAAAATGGACTCCTCTAGCGCCTGGTTAAATTAAGGTTTTCAGACCTATTCATTTCAACATAAAATGAGGCAATAAAATTATTTCCAAAAAATCTGGCAATGGAGTAAAAAAGTGCAAAAAATGAGTTGTTCGTTCAAACTGAGACAACATCAAAATAATATAGCAGTAAGATGATCGCAGTATTAAGTAGGTTTCCCCTCTTTTGGACCTTTCTTGCACCTCTTTTTTTGGTGCTTAATCAGAATAAAAGAGGTGGAAAGAAGGTCCCATCGATTCTGGCCTCAGTTCCGGCATATGCCTCTTTTGTAAAAAAGATTACCCGGCATGGTTTTCGCCTGCACTCGATTACATCAGGGAAATCCAGTCCACACACTTTCCTGCAAAAACCGGAAGAATCCGATGCGATTGCTTTTGGTAGGTTCTATATCTCTAATCCAGACCTTGTAGAGCGCATCCGGAAGGGAAGTGGTTTAAACCCTTATAATCGTGCAACATTTTATGGAGGGGGCGAAAAGGGTTACACCGACTACCCTTTTTTACCTTGAACAAGAGCCTGCACGATGCGCGTAAATTATGTCTGATATTTTCTGACCAATTATCAGAGAGTCTTTCAAGTCTACAAGCGCTAAATAAAGATGATGTGGTTCTGATGTGTGAGCTGATGGAAGAGCTCACAAACATCCCTCATCATCCGAAAAAAATTGCCTTTATTTGTGCAACAATGCGTCATTTTGCCAGTGAACTGAGCAAAAAAGGGTTCACCGTCCACTATATTGCACTGGACGACCCTCAAAACACGCAAACATTTGAAAGTGAAGTAGCACGCGCCTTAAAAGAGACGGGTGCAAAAAAGCTCCTTCTTACAGAGCCAAGTGAATACAAACTCCTTACCCGCTGCAAAAATTGGGGCGGTGATTTAAGTGTTGAGGTAGAGATTCTTCCTGATACCCGCTTTTTATCTTCTTGCTCTGAATTTAAAGAGTGGGCGACAGGTCGAAAAGAGCTCCGGATGGAGTATTTCTATCGGATGATGCGAAAAAAACATGATATTTTAATAGAAAGCGATGGAGAGCCAACAAATGGCCAGTGGAATTTTGATAAAGAAAATCGCAAAGCTCCTCCAGCAGAACTTAAATCTCCAAAACGTATCAGCCATAAAAAAGACCAGATCACAAAAGAAGTCATTGAACTTGTAAAAAAGCGCTTTTCAAATCATTTCGGAACACTTGAGCCTTTTTACTACGCGATTAACCGTGAGCAAGCACTTATAGAATTAAACCATTTCATAATCCATTTACTCCCCTATTTTGGCGATTATCAAGATGCAATGGTAAAAGGTGAGCCCTATCTCTACCATTCACTGATCTCTTCTTACCTCAACGCAGGGTTGCTTTTACCGCTGGAAATTTGCGAAATGGCAGAAAATGCCTATCGAATGAATAAGGCGCCAATAAATGCTGTAGAGGGGTTTATTCGGCAAATTCTTGGTTGGAGAGAATATGTCAGAGGTATTTACTCGCTCTATATGCCGCAATACGGTGAGATGAACTATTTCGAAGCAAAAGAACCTCTGCCGCAATTTTATTGGGGTGGTAAAACAAAAATGGCATGCGTTGCTGAAGCTGTTTGTCACACCCGTGACCACGCCTATTCGCACCATATTCAAAGATTGATGATTACAGGAAATTTTGCACTTCTAGCAGCTCTTGATGTCAAAGAGGTTCAAGATTGGTACTTGGCCGTTTACAGCGACGCATACGAATGGATAGAAATGCCGAACACTTTGGGTATGGCCCTATTCGGTGATGGTGGAATCATGGCCAGTAAGCCCTATGCAGCCAGTGGCAAATATATCAATAAAATGAGCAACTTCTGTAAAAATTGCGCCTACAATCCTGAAAAAACTGTAGAGAAAAATGGCTGTCCTTTCAATGCGCTTTACTGGGACTTTATGGCTCGCAACCAAGCAAAGCTTAAGCACAATCACAGACTTCCTTTTGTTTACTCTACATGGGAGAAATTTGGCACCGAAAAACAAGAAGCCATCCGTGTAAAAGCAAATGAGATCATTAAAGCTATGAGAGAAGGGGAGCTTTAAACCAAAGGTAAAAAGAGAAAAAGGTATGAAGCGCATCGCAATAATCGGTTCGGGAATTTCGGCAATTACCCTAGGCAAAGAGCTTGCAAAAAGAGCTCATGTGACTCTGTTTGAAAAATCCAAGGGAATGGGGGGACGCATGAGTACGCGCTATGCAGATCCCTTTTCTTTTGATCATGGCACCCCATTTTTTAAAATAGAGAGCAAAGAATTTTACACATATCTAAAGCCCTACATAGATGCAGGCGTATTATCTGAATGGCAAGGAGCCAAGATTCAATTAGAAATTGGAAAAGAAGTCATTCAACCTGCAGATAAAGAGCCCCTCTGGACACCTACCCCCAAAATGAATAGCCTTTGTAAGGCAATTGGAGAATCTCTCTCTATTCGCATCAGCTGTGAAATAGCTCCGCTAACCCCCAAAACCCCATTAGGGTGGCTATTGCAAAATCAAAAGGGTGAAGAGTTAGGCTATTTTGATTGGGTGATTTCAACTGCCCCTCCCCAACAGAGCAAAACACTTTTTCATAACATCGGAGAAGAAGAAAATTTCTTAAAATCAGCTGCGATGAGTAGCTGTTATACTCTTATGATTGGATTTAAAAAAGAGTGGGATAAGCAATGGATTTCAGCGGCAGTTAAAAAAAACCTCATTAACTCGATATTTGTTAATTCTACCAAGCCAGGTAGAGATCGAAATGTGACTACTTTTGTTGCTCATTCAACTACTGAATGGGCTGAGGCGAATATCAATGAAAAAATTGATGAGATCCAAGAAAAAATGTGCACAGAATTCACCCTATTAACAGGAATTGATACAAAAAATGCTGAATATATAGCTACACACCGCTGGCTTTATGCAAAAACTAAAACCCCTAAAAAAAACGGCTTCTACATTAATGGCGAAATTGGACTTGCAGCCGTTGGTGATTGGTGTGCAGGGGAAAATATAGAAGATGGGTGGAAAGAGGCGCTAAAATTAAGCAGCAATATTCTCTCATTTTTTGAATAATCTTTAAGAATTTGCTACATCTACATCCATAAACGATAGGTTCATCTTGTTTAGCTGGGCCCGAAGATTGATCCTACAGGATGCAATATGAATTCCTTGTTACCACAAGATACACCAGCCACAATCACCTCAATCTTATGCTTGCCTGCGTAATAGCGTCTTGTCGTGATTTCTTTGAAGGAGTGCTTGCCTGAGAATGTGATTTTCTCGCCTGATTTTATATCACGCTCAGCCAGCTTAAATGTTTTTGGAGCTATTGTTCCATTTTTTCTTTGGTGATGCACCGCATAATGGACCACCAAACGGATAGATTGTTTCTCTTCAGAAACCAGCGTCAAGTTAAAACCGATAGTTTCTCCCAATCTAACACTCTCTTTTTCTAAGACGAACGCTATTAGTTTTACCGCCACACCATGCGCAAGACCCAGCAGATCAGAAGTCGCTTTATCTCCTTTCTTGCGGAGTGTGCGTAGCCCATGGCTTACCATTTGCCGCACTTCTTCCGTATTATTTTCTTTCAACCAGCGTGCAGCTATTTGGACTGCCAGTCTTGGATGATCTTTAGAAATATCATTGAGGCTATTAGCTACCGAACGCCTTACTACGGGATGTGGATCATTAAAGAGTCTGTCCAAAATCGGCAGTATAGGTGCGGGATCAACCACGAATTCTTTCAAACGCATTCCCCACGGGAGTCGAGGCCGCATTCCTTCTGAAGCAAGGCGCCGCACACGCCAGTCTTGATCTTTTGACCATTGATTTGCAGCAGCCACCGCAAGATCACGATGTAAAAGGAGATAAGGACGTATAGCAAATTCACCACTGAAATATTTAGTCATCTGCGGGAATGTTTTCATCGATAATTCAGGATCATCCAAGCCATATTTTTCTAGAAAATTCAGAAATGGTAGATACCGAAATCCATCCATACCTTCGACGCCACCACTGCCATTATCATGGCCCATACTCTGTACCAGAATTCTGATCGCTTCGGCGTAATCCTGCGGTAGATATTTACGTAGTGCGGCAGATATGCAAAAAGCACGAGCTTTAAGCTCGAGCGATAGTAATTGGCTCATACTTTCTGCGACAAAAGCATCTCGCTTAAATGACTTATAGACTCCAGCAATACCAGCGGCGATCTGCTCGACAACGGCCTGATTATAGAAATTCTTAAGGGATTTATCACTCATGGCTTCTCGCAGTTTTCATATTATATTATGAACCTCATCAATAATTCGTTTCTGCACTTCAGCTTTCTGGCTATTTTTATCTGTTATTGGGATACGAATGAGCATATGCTCGCCAAGCCTAAATGTCCGGTTATCATGACCTTGTTTCTCAACATCAACAATAGATAAATCACTAAATTCTGGAAATTGCTCTACTATGAGTTTGCACGGAAGTAACTTATTGATTGTAGTTTCTCCATTACTTCACGCCAATAAGTGTCATTAAATCTTCAAATAAAAATTCCCACAATTCATTGCCTTCGCGCAGTGATTTTATGTTTTTTTTATATGTTGATTCTTAGAGCTGAGCAAAAAAGGATCATATTCAAAGTGTACCCCGGACAACAAATACTTTCCTTTACCATAATTTATAAGAATAAAAGCTGGCAGGTCATTTTCATAAGTTGCAACAACCTTGGTATTTGGATATTGTTCAGCGTTCTCAAAAAACCCACCACCATTAATGTCTGACATAAAACCATTAAGATAGGCGATCTATTTGGCTTCCAACCTAGAACGAATGCTGCGCTTTGCAAAAATTGGGTTGAAGGTGGTTTTTTAGAAATAGTAGACCCCTCGGCCAGAAAATATAAGCTCGCAGGCCCTTACGATATTATTGTGAAGGATGGGCCATGAACACCTGCCATTCCAAGATCACGACCATTTATAGGGAAAAAGATGACGGAGGGGGTGGGATTCGAACCCACGATACGACTTTCACCGTATACACGCTTTCCAAGCGTGCTCCATAAACCACTCGGACACTCCTCCAGAGATGTCTTGTACTGAAACAGGGCTCATATTACCCCTAATTTTGCAATTGAAGCAAGATCATTTCTCACTATTCGATTAAAAAAAGTGCAAAAAAATGGGCTGCTGCTTCAAACTAGGGGGGATCAAATATTATATAGAGCTTCAGATGACGAGAGTATTAACCAGTTTTTTTCTTTTTTTAGGGGCGGCTCTGCTGCTTTTTTTCGCCTTTTATGGGGATAAAATGAGAGCGGAGAAGCGCCCATCGATTTTGGTCTCAATTCCCCCCTACACCTTTCTTGTGAAAGAGATTGCTGGCGATGATTTTGCGGTTAAATCAATTACATCGGGCAACTCTAACCCCCACACCTTTGACCCGAAGCCACAAGAGGCTGCCTCTTACATGAAAAGCGTCATCTGGTTTAGTACTGGCGAGGCTTTTGAGGGTAAGATTGGAAAGGCTCTGCCAAAAACGACCCACGTTATTAACCTCAATGAGGGGTTGCCCCTCCTTGCTGCTCAGTGCCATCATGAACATGAGCACGATGAAGATGGCGCCTGCATCCTACAGGAGGCCCACCTAGACGCCATGGACCTGCACACCTGGTTATCGCCGAAGCTCTTCCGCGAGCAGGCAAAGCGTATCGCTGAAACACTTGTAGACCACTACCCAGAGCAGCGCGAACTCTTTTTTACGCGACTAAATGAGGTAAATAAGCGGATTGAAAAGCTCGAAGAAGAGAGCTCCAAAAAACTTGCCCCTTTTGCTGGAAGAACGCTTCTTTTCTCTCACCCAGCGTTTGCCTATTACTGCCAAGATTTTCATCTTCACCAACTATCTGTCGAGGTCGACGGAAAAGAGCCTACTATTCAGCAGATTCAGACTCTTCTGGATGAGGCAAAAAAACGAGGGGTTTCGCAGATGATTCTAATGCCTCAATATAGCAATAAAGGAGCTAATAAAGTAGCAAACGAGCTCAACCTAAAGAGCATCACCATCAACCCCTACGCCGAAGATTACATTAAAAATTTCACCTCAATTACAGATAAAATTGTGCAGGGGGAGACCCGTTGAAAAAGCGCACCACAAACCCACATATAGAGGTAAAGGGTTTAACTTTTTCGTACGGCAGCTCTCCGCTACTAGAAAAGATCGATCTCACAATCTATCGCGGTGAATTTATTGCCATTATCGGCCCTAATGGCGGGGGTAAAACCACATTTTTAAAACTTTTACTAGGACTACTTAAACCCTCTAAGGGAAGTATAACGACATTTTCCGAGGCCGGCGGATGCAGCCAGTGCCAGGTGGCCTATGTCCCACAGGCGATGCATTTTGACAAACAATTTCCGATTTCACTTAAAGAGCTAGTGTTAATGGGGCTCCTTCACGAGACAAGCTGGATGGGGCGCTACTCAAAAGAGCAAGAGGAGCGCGCCTTTTGCGCCATTGAAAAGGTAGGTCTCAAGGGCCTTGAAAACCGACCATTTGGCGCCCTTTCCGGGGGTGAGGCCCAGCGCGCACTCTTTGCAAGAGCACTTGTGACAAACCCAAAACTCCTATTTTTAGACGAGCCGACAACCAATATCGACCCCTTTGCAGGTGAGATGATTCGCACCTTAATTCATGAGATGGTCGGTAAAACAACGGTTATCATGGTCACCCACGACATCGAAGAGATTACTCCAAAGGTAGACAGAGTCCTATGCATCTATAACGGACTGACAATTCTGGAGCCAAAAGAGGTGTGTAACCACTATAAATCAGGACTCTACCACAGACCCATTTCCTTAGGAGATAAGATAAAATGATCCCCTCTTTTCTTTTAATTGCCCTGCTTGCCGGCCTTGCCGCATCGATTACCGGCGGTATTATGGGCACATACGTGGTCGCCCGCCGCATTCTATCTATTGCGGGAAGCATCTCCCACTCTGTTTTGGGTGGCATGGGCCTTTTTCTGTGGCTAAAACGCACCTACGGCATCGATTGGTTAACCCCAATAGGTGGCGCCCTTCTGGCAGCACTACTGTCGGCATTTTTAATCGGCTGGATTCGGCTTAACTACCGCGAGAGAACCGACACCGTTATTGCACTAATTTGGTCTACTGGGATGGCAATTGGGGTCATTTTTATCTCGCTCACGCCTGGGTATAATGTGGAAATGATGGATTTTCTTTTTGGCAATATTCTCTGGGTCACAAAGCAAGAGCTTCTCTTCCTGATTCTACTCGATATTTTTCTGGCAGGGAGCGCCTACCTCTTTCACTCGCGCTTTTTGGCCATCTGCTTTGACGAGGAGCACGCCAAGCTCCAAAATATCAATGTGAAGGCCTTCTTTATTTTTCTACTATGCCTAGTGGCTGTTTCGGTTGTTCTGCTGATTCAAATTGTCGGAGCTATTTTGGTTATCGCCATGCTGGCTATTCCAGCGGCAATTGCCTCTACCTACAGCCACCATATGCCTAAAATCATGCTTCTCTCTATCCTCTTTGGCGCCCTTTTCACCTTTATCGGCACATCCGTAGCCTTTATCCTAAACTGGCCACCTGGAGCGACTATCGCCCTAACAGCGAGCCTCCTATACGTCCTGCGCCACCTCACCGGAATCGCAGGAAAGAGAGGTAATAAAGTAACCGCTCAATAAAAAAGTCCGCAGGCTAAAAGCCAACGGACCCGGTCTAACCTGATGGAATAATTAGGATAGCCTAAGCGCTTTTTTTCAGCAGATTAACGGCTTGCATTTGATTTGCAACATACCCATTCCTACCTTCTTGTGAGAAGGTTTCTCTTAACTGCTGATGCACCTGAAAAAAAGAATTCCCTTCTTTTTTCTGCGTTTTTTTTCTACTAACCTTCTTTGCCATAACTTCCTCCAAATGAATATTTATTTATTGATCTTCTATCTAAATTTTATGCCGCGTTATCCGGTGAGCTCTTAAATGCAGCTCTCTGAACGCACAATTTCTCGTATAAGTCAGCAGGCCCCTGGGCATAGGAACGGTTACGAATTCTCTTTTTACTCTTTTTTCCTGCTTCCACTTTGTGGGGCGCGCGTTTTGTCACCTTTTTTACTTTTGCTTTAACTCTCGCCTTGTTCTTAGGTTTGGCAGTAGCAGCACTCCTTTTGCTCTTAACCTTTGTTGCGGCATTCTTTACAGTTGCGGCCTTCTTTACACTGGTTTTCGTTTTTACGCCTTTTGTTTTAATTGTCCGTGTAACAACAACTCTTTTGCGTTTAACCCGTTTTGCCACCTTTTTTACACTGTTTTTCGTTTTTGCCACTTTTTTCTTAGGTTTGGCAGCGGCAACAGCCCCTTTGCGCTTAATCTTTTTCTTTAGGGGTTGCTTTTTTGATAGGGCGGTTTTCTTCTTTTTTGTTTTCTTCTTTTTTTTATCCTTACATTGAACAGGGTTTGAAGACGCGAAATCTGCTATGACAATCACCCCGTCAAAGATTTGATTGCTCAACGATCTTTCGACATATATCTCTTCTTCCGGCAAAGCGGACTTAAACCCCTTAAACAAAGAAGAACGACTTAATTTATTTTCCATATTAAACCCAACATAAATTGTTAATCACAATATCTCTATACACCCATATTGCAAATAAACTATTTATAAATCAATAAGAACTTGTTTAATAAGCAATTTAGGACAGAGCGGGGAATATTTAGATTGAGGATTGACAATGAAAGGGAGCACACGTTATGCTACCCACTGCTATAGAAATAAAGTCTCAGATTGGCACCAAATGGCGCTAATTCTGTTTTGGAGGAATATGTTTGCGATTGTGAAATATAAAAGTGGAAGCAAGCAGTACTTTGTGAAGCAGGGCGAGCAGATCGACATCGATCTACTTCCTGAAGATCTTCGTACTCAGGGCGCTAGCATCGCGTTCGACGTGCTTCTCGTCTCGGACGGGACAAAGGTAAAAGTAGGGGCGCCAATTGTGGCTGGCTCTACCGTTACCGCGACCTTTGTGGAAGACGTTCAGGGTGAAAAACTGAGCTTCATCAAGTACAAAAAGCGTAAAACAAGTACCCGTACACGCTACGGGCACAGACAGCACTATTCGCGCGTGCAAATTCAAGATATTAAGGCTTAAGGCGTTAAAGGCGCTCTAATAGCCTAAAAAAGTTTTTAAGGAGATCATTTTATGGCACATAAAAAAGGACAGGGTTCCTCACGCAACGGAAGAGATTCAGCTTCACAGCGCCTTGGCGTTAAGGCTTTTGGCTCAGAACTTGTCACATCAGGTTCTATCCTGATACGTCAGCGAGGCACCAAGTGGCACGCCGGTAAAAACGTGCTGCAAGGCCGTGATGACACCCTATTTTCCAGAATTGATGGGGTAGTCACCTTCAGCAAAGGGCTGAAAAAAAGAACTGTCGTCAATGTTTTCCCAAAACAAGCAACCATTTAAAGACTCTCTTTTCAGAGAAAAAAATATAGCCTAAGAGGATCTTTCCTCTTAGGCTATTTCTTTTAAAGAAGAAGAAAGTTACACTTGTGACCAATCAACCTATTCTAATTAATTACAAAGGCTTAAAATGTTTGTAGACTCCGTTAATTTAACACTTATTGCCGGCAGCGGCGGGAACGGCACTGTAGCCTGGCGCAAAGAGACCTTTGTCCCTAAAGGGGGGCCATCTGGAGGGAACGGCGGCAATGGCGGATCTATTACCGTTGTGGCTGACATCAACTGCCTATCACTTGAAGAGTATCGCAGCAGACGGATTGTTAAAGCAAGTAATGGAATGCCCGGTGCACACCAAGGAATGCAGGGCTCCTCCGGCAAAAACCTGACCATCACCGTCCCGGTTGGAACGATTCTCTGGAACGAGAAGCACGAAAAGCTCCACGACTTCACCGTTGACGGCGAAAAAGTTATTGTCTGCAAAGGTGGCAAGGGCGGCAAGGGCAACATGATGTTTAAATCGCCCACAAACCAGGCACCAAACATCTGTACAGAAGGAACGGATGGCGAAAAACTTGAAGCCTTTTTTGAGCTAAAATTACTGGCCGACATCGGCTTTGTCGGCTTCCCAAATGCCGGAAAATCGACCTTAATGAAGCGCATCACACTCGTACCTGTAAAAATAGCCCCCTATCCATTTACAACCTTGAGACCCAACTTGAGTTACGTCCAATTTGACGACTACTCGCGTGTCTTAATTGCCGACATCCCCGGAATTGTTAAAAATGCCCACCAAAACAAGGGGCTTGGCCTGGAATTTCTGCGCCACATTGAGCGGACAGAGGCGCTACTTTTTTTAATTGATATCGCAGGATGCGACTACCGCGACCCGATTGAAGATTTTAAGACACTGCGCCACGAAATTACCTGCTACAACAAAGAGCTGCAAGACAAACCTTTTGCAGTTGGCCTAAATAAGATGGATGCAGAGGGTGCCGCTGAAAATGTCGCGCGATTTCGCGAGACCTTCCCCGAGCTAAAGAGCGAAAATATCTTTGAGCTATCGGCCGAAACAGGTGTTGGAGTGGCGCCACTTCTAGAACGCCTCCGCGAGCTTGCTCAAGCGTGCGGCAAAAAATTCTAACTTAAGCTAAAAAAATAAAAAGTCGCACCGAATAGGTGCGACTAATTTTGGCCAGAGCCGGAATTGAACCGGCGACACAAGGATTTTCAGTCCTTTGCTCTACCAACTGAGCTATCTGGCCAATAAATACTAAATTTAGTACTAGGACAGAATAGGCAATTTCCTACTTTTCACGCAATGATTAAAATGGGAGAAGATTATCTGAGGGGGTCATCGAGTTTGTAGCGCAGAACCTCCTCCATTATGGCAAAGGCCTCACGGGTCTGAAATTCGCTCTGAGACAGAGCCATTTTTGGACGCCCCTTTAAACCCGGCTGCCCCTTGAGAGCTTGTAAATAAGCCGCATACTCAGGGTCTGAGCTCTGACGCGTTAAACTTCCTGCCCTTAGATAGGCGATAAAATCAACCAGCTTTTCACTTTTTTTATCGTAGTGAAAGTCGTACTCGCGCCCCAGCCAATTGCGCCCATCTTCGGCGTGTTTCGATGAAGGGGTGCGCAGCGAGGATTCGACAGCATCACTTGTCAAAGGGTATCCGAGGTAACGCTCGCCAATTTCATAGCCCGCAAAGGGCGATGGGAGCAGAATATCGGCCGGAACACCATGAATCTGGGTTGAGCGTCCGGAGGCAGTGTAGTAACGGCCAACTGTAACCTTATAAAAGGCCTTGGCGCCTCGGTCTGTAATTGTTTGTACCTGAATCGACCCCTTGCCGTAGGTCTGATCGTCGCCGACAATAAGCGCAGCACCATGCTCCTGAAGCGCGCCAGCCACAATTTCAGCGGCAGAGGCAGAGAGTTTAGAGGTTAAAACAAGCAAGGGGCCATTATAGACCGGTTTTCCTTCGGTATCGCGCAAATAGCGGACCTGACCGCCTGCATACTTTGATATAACCATCACCCCGCCGCGAGTAAAAAGACCTCCAACCTTCACCGCTTGCTTCAAAAAGCCGCCAGAATTATCGCGCATATCTAAGATAACACCCTTAATTTCAGAAGATTTTGCAGCCTTCGATAGCGCCTCTCGAATATCTCTTTCGCACGAACCACTTTTACTTTCGTAAAAGGAGTGCAAGACAAGCATGATGATCTGCCCATTCTCAAATGGATGGCTAATCACCTGCAACCGATCCTCATCCATCACGATTTTCTCGCGCTGCAGCAAAACCTCAAATAGAGCTGCCTCTTTTTGGCTGTTTTTACTGCGCAGGGCTAGCAGCAGATGGTCACCCTCTTTCTGTCCGCGCATCTCTCTCATTACCTGCTGGTAGGTCAAATCGGCGACTGTAAGGCCATTAATTGCGATCAGCTGATCTCCAGGAGTGATTAATCCCGTTCTGCCGGCAGGGGCATTTGCCACAACCGACTCAATAAAAACGCCCTCAATATCCTCGCGCAAGACAATACCCACGCCGCGGAACTCTTTTTCAAGGCGGCTCTTTAAATCATTAGCCTCATCGCTTGTGTAAAACGAGGTATGAAAATCGAGGCTCTTAGCCAGAGCCTTAAGAGTGTGCATATAATAAGCGGACTGGGTACGGGTCCCCAAGAAATAACTTTGCTCACGGGCACGAAAACGCCCTTCCCACAGGCGGAAAAATCGCTCTTTTTGAGCGCTGTTAAGCCCCTCCCCCCTAGCGGTAAAAAGCAGGCCCTGCGCTTGCTTTTTAAGCCGCGAGCGCAAGCCCTCTTCGTTTTTGGGGTAACTGACATAACTCTCCCGAGGACGGGCGCTGCCGGGCCCGGTGAGCGTGATTTCGCGGGCGACCTCTTCCCGATAGACCCGCGCCCTCTCTGAAGCTCTCTCTAAAAGTTGGGATAGCGCCTCGTACTCAAAAAAATCGCTCTCGTTATACCCTTTTAAGACCTTATCAACCTGGAACGGGGTCAATTTATAGTAGGGAGCCACCTCACTTTGAAGCAAATAGAGCTTTTCCGGGTCAAATTGCTCGATAAGCCCTTTAAAGGAGCGGTGAATCACAATCGGCTCTATTTTACGAAACTCGACATGCTGAGAAAAGAGAGTTTCCATATGAGGAGCGATCTCCTCTTTTGCTAAAGCGCTTAGAGCTACCGGAACAAAGGCAAGCGCAAGTAGCAGCAACCTTAAATACCCAGACACAAAGGAAAATTCTCTCTTCTTCACACTAAACCTAAGATACAGACGAATGACTAAATTCGATGTAATTTGAAAATACAATCTATTAATAATAAAAAGATTTAATTTTTAAAACTTTTATTTTACTGGGAAGCCGGCGCCGGGAAAGATCGGTTTCTAATAGACCTGTAGGCTCCTGTTGCAATTAAAGTGTAAACTGTCCTATATTGTCCTGAACCTGAATAACGTCAAACGGAGATACATCTCGCATGCCAACGATCAACCAATTGATCCGCAAAGGGCGCACTAGCCGCACAACGAAAGTTAATGCTGTTGCGCTTAAAACCAGCCCCAGATCTAAATCGAGAGGAGTTAAATCCTGCTGTCCTCAAAAACGCGGAGTCTGCCTAAAAGTGGGTACAATGACCCCAAAAAAACCAAACTCAGCACTCCGAAAATTTGCCCGTGTACGCCTTACTACAGGAAAAGAGGTGACTGCCTATATCCCTGGTGAAGGTCACAACCTCCAAGAGCACTCCATTGTGATGTTGCGCTTCGGCCGTACCCAAGATCTAGTTGGTGTTAGATATAAGGTAGTTCGTGGCTCTCTCGACGCCCAAGGCGTTGCAGACCGTAAAACTTCGCGCTCGCGCTACGGCGCTAAGCGTCCAAAAGCTGGAGCAGTTGCGAAAAAGAAGTAAGTGAAAAATAAGTAAATCTCCGCCCGCTTCCCCCTAAATAAGGTTATTTTAGGATGTGCCGGTGGATGTGGAGCTAAGAAGAGTTTCACAGATAGAGGCAAAAACCTTCTGTCAATTGAAGAAATTATAGAAATAATAAGAGGAAACAATGCCAAGAAGACACAGTATCAAGCCGCGCGAAATTGAAGGCGACCCTAAATTCAACGATCTTAAAATCGCTAAATTCATCAACTACCTCATGGAAGGTGGAAAAAAAGATCTTGCGCGCCGTCTTGTGTATGATGCAT
>JAYUZV010000019.1:0-3386 GCA_043751475.1 Chlamydiia bacterium | reverse complement strand
AAGATGCCCAAATAGCCTTATTAAAAGATGAAAATTGCTCAGAAGCAGCAAGCGCGCTAGCCGCCCACGTGGTCAATCAAATGATTGCAACCATCTGATTTTTAATCAGCTAATTGCGCAGGTCGAGGGCTTGGGCAGAGCAAACGTCCGCCGGGCCCATAGGCGCTCATCCTCTGCTTCTTGCTCTAGTTTTCTAAGCTCTTCAATTGAACCCTCGCTTTTTATCGAAAATTAGGCGCGGAATGAAAAGCAGAGCCATAGCAACTGTTCTTAGTCTTGAGCCGCGTGCTTTAAAGTGTTTAAAGTTAAAGACATGGCGCGTCGCGAGTGTGGCGTTCAGGATCTTTTGCAGCGTGCTCTCTTGTCCGCTGCTGTGGAGTCTTGTTGCGCCGCCACCATCTGCCAGGTTTCCAGGCGTTTGAACGCCAAAAATATTCTGAAGGGAAAGTTTTTGAATAATCCAGCTGCGCTCAGGAACAGACAGACTTCCATCTTGAATGAGCTTTGAATGGTCGTAATAGGTGATAAGCGTTGGAAGTGTCACAAAAGGGAGCATGATAGCCGCGCCAATCAGAGGAATAACCATAAAAACAATAGGAATGATTGGGCAGATAAAGGTGAAAAAGAGTTCAACCGCTAAACGCACGACAAAGGATACAGTGTTCTCTTTCTGGTTAGCCAGGGGCGTTTGCTCATCAAAATGTTTCCACGCAAGAAAGTGGTTTAGAGGTAGAAAATTATTTAGTAGTTGTGCTTTGTTTATTTCTAGCGATATTGTTTATCCCCTGTGATTTACTTAATTATCCCGGGTAAATTATGTCACCCTTGCAGCTAAGTGGCAATACGGGTTGTTTTTTAGTAAATAAAAGACGCAATCTTTTTTATTTAATATTGAGAGGCGTTTTGTTCCTCTTTTGGGGAAAAGTGGCAGAGGTGCTGCAAACTGAGGTAGCGCATGACCTCACTGACCTTCGCCTGCGGTATGCTCTGGGATTTTTGCCTATTTTGGTAAGCAGTCACAAGAGTTGGCAAAAGTGTTAGGGTTACTAGAGGCGTTGCGCAGTAGATAGCAACAAGAAGAACAGGAAGGATAACCTGGATCTCAACGTAGAGACGAATGGCATAAAGAGCGATGCTAGCAATTGTCTTCTCACCCTTTTCTTTTGGGTCATTGCTAAAGTGTTTGAGGCCAAAAAGGTGACGCGTCGGCAGTAGCCCATTTAGGATGTCAAGGCCATTTGTTTTTTCTGCTTCTGCCTTCTTTTCTTTAGCTTCTGGGCTAAAAATAGATTGGGCACTAAAGTTGGTGATGTAGCTAGAACGCTCTTGCGCTGCCATATTCCCCTTTGATTTTTGCCAGTCGTCGTAGTAGGTGATAGCCGTTGGCAAAACAATAAGCGCTACCGCTAATTTTACAATGAAAAGGGTGTGAATAAAAACAAGTGCGGGAATAACAATCTCCCACTCGAAGGCAATTCGCACCTCATAGAGGGCAATTTTAAGCGCTGTAAGGAAGAGACTATCTTTTGCATTGAAATGGGCTAGGCCAAAGATGTGATAGGTCGGTAAGATTCCCTCGAGTAAGGTGACTATCTTGCCATCTACAGTGCTAGCGGGAAATGCGGCAGGCTCTTGCTCCTTAGTTGCCGATTCTGGCCTTACTTCTTTGACTGCTGCCATTTTTACCCCTTGAGTATAAAACCCTCATTTGTTGCAGGGGATTATAACTAATGGTGAAATAAGCAGCAATAAAGAATTTTACGCAGAAGTGAGCGGGGCGCTAATATTCTGCCAGCTGCAATATTGAACGTAGCAGGTGCGCTCAGTGATGTCATTACCGCGCCAATTATCCCATTTCGTGACAAGTGTTGGGATGGCAATAAAAGGGATGAAAAGCGAAATAAACGAGGCAAAAGCGAGGAATGTCGGTAAGAACAGGGTCCACTCGGCAATAAAAAGGAGGACGTAAAGGGCTATTTTACAGGCGCGCATACATCTCCCCTCCCCTGCCTTAAAGAGTTTGCAGCCAAAAATATGACGCGATGGAAGAAGCGCATTAGCGATATTGACCTTTGTCTGGCTATTTTGAACGTTTCCAAAATTATTTTGATCATCTTCTAAATTATTAACTCGCTGCTCCAGAAGAAGATTTTGCTGAATATTGTGCTCGTCGAGATTAACCGGAATGGCTCTAAAAAGGTTTGCGAGGTTGAAATAGCGGACATAGGCGGTGCGGTCAGGCCCCTGATGGGATGAATTTTTACTTTTGCGCCAGTTGTCGTAGCAAGTGACAAGTGTCGGTAGCGCTGTAATTAAAATAGTTGGAACCACGCAAACAGTAATAAAAGTCATGACTAGCGGCATCAAAACGCACCACTCGACAATCATACGGACGATATAAGCAGCAACCTTTATGCATGTGACAGCAAGGCTATCACCTAACGCAAAATGGCCTATATTAAAGATATGGCGCGTCGGAAGGGCCGCGTTAATCACGTTCACAAGCCGCAGCTGATTGATAGCAGAGAGATTTTGAGCCGCCTCATGCCCATCTATAATAACACCCGGAACAAAAGCTCTGCCTGGTGCTGTTTGTAGTGGCTCTGCTGGTTTGCACATATTAACGCCTCTATTTCTTAATATTATTATCTCACTCAAAGAGATTATAAATTAATGGGACATGTAATTACAACAGAAATGAATTACTTTACAATTCAATTAGAATTGCGCGTTTGTTTATTGAAATAGAAATTGAACTGGGGAAGAAGTTCTGAAGGTAGCGCCCTGAAGATGGTTATCGAGGGTTAATGTTTCAAGTGAGGTAAAGATTTTTAGAAGATTATCGACGCGCTGCTTAGTCATGAATGGGCAAGAGGTAAGGTCGAGATGGGTAACGCGCTTTTCAAGTAGAAGCCAGAAAAAGAGATCGTGCAGCGGAATTTCATTAAAGCGCCCCCCATACGTGCGCCAAACTTTGGCAATATGAGCCGAGAGGTCGCTAAAGACTCCCCTTTCATCTAAGTAGGTTAAAAGGAGGTTGCCCATTCCCTTTTGGACGAGATCCGGAAGCATTTGCGATTGAAGAACGAAGGGGGTATTTAAAAGGTTTTCCCACGCCTCTCTAATAGAAAAATGTTCAAAAAGAGCGGATGTGGCTAAATCAATACGCGCGGCTGTTGGCCCTACAAGAATATCTTCGCGCCCGCGGTAGAGGAAAAAACCTTTTTTCTCGCAAAAATCTGTTGTTAAACGGGTTAGCTCATTATCTGTAAACCGAGTTGTCAGCCCGAAAAGCGACCCAGAATTAACCATATTAACGATTTTCTTAAACTTTTGCCCCATTTTGTAAACTTAGACAAAATAAAGCAAGCCTTTAATAACAAAGC
>JAYUZV010000018.1:0-4732 GCA_043751475.1 Chlamydiia bacterium | reverse complement strand
TTTTTTTAAACGCAAAGCAATTCTATGACCGCATTTACAGAAGATGATTTAGCCAAACTATCAAAGCTCTGCAAGATTCCCCTATCAAAAGAGGAGGGCGCTTTAGTCAGCAGCAATTTAAACCAGATTCTTGGCTATATGCAGAGGTTGACAGATCTAGACTTAACCGGATTTGTGCCGCCAGTTCCAGATGATACACCCTCTGTTTTTGCCGAAGATGAGGTGAGCGAGCTCTTAGACAGAGACGTTTTTCTAAATAATGCGCCAACAGTCGATGGCAAGCCCTGCCACATCAACGGAATGATTAAGGTACCAGCAGTAATACGCAGCGGAGGAGTTAGTGAAGAATTGGCATAGACTATCTGCAACCGAGATGCACGCGCGCTATGTGAATGGTGAATTTGACCTAGAGGCGCTCGTCCGTAAAACATTGATGCGCATTGACGCCCTTAACCCAGATGTAGGCGCTTTTATCACGGTGCACAGAGAGCGCGCCCTTAAGCGAGCCCGTGCCATTGAAGAGAAGCGCGCGCGCAAAGAAAAACTTGGGAAACTCGCGGGCGTGATTATAGGTATTAAAGACAACATCCACATTGAAGGTGAAATCACTACTTGCGCCTCTAAATTTCTTGCAAACTATAGGGCGCCATTTAGCGCGACAGTGGTCCAACGCCTTGAAGCTGAGGATGCAATACTCATTGGCAAGACCAACCTCGATGAGTTTGCCATGGGCTCGTCCAACGAAACATCGTCGTACGGGCTCTGCCGCAATCCGTGGGATTTAACCCGAGTACCGGGCGGCTCCTCCGGCGGCTCAGCGGCGGCAACCGCAGCCAGGTTCTGCCCCATTTCGCTTGGCACTGATACTGGCGGCTCAATTAGGCAGCCAGCAGCGCTGTGTGGCGTTGTCGGATTTAAACCCACCTACGGAAAGGTCTCGCGCTACGGCGCTGTCGCCTTTGCCTCGACCCTCGACCAGATTGGCCCTTTTGCAACAAGTGTAGCCGACATCGCGCTCACCATGGATGTGATGGGTGGCGCATGCGAAAATGACCCGACATCTATTAAAGAGCAGGCCGAAAATTATAGACGCAGACTCGGCGAGTCTATTAAAGGCAAGGTGATTGGGCTGCCGCGCAGCTTTCTTTCTGAGGGACTACCCGAAGAGACGCTGCGCAACTTTGAAACTGCCATTACCGAGCTGCAAGAGCTTGGCGCCACTGTTGTCGATGTCGATTTGAAAGTTTTAGAACACTCGCTAGCCGTCTATTACATTATCGGTACAGCAGAGGCAGCAACTAACCTCGCCAGATTCGACGGCATCCGCTACGGGCAGCGCAGCGAAAGGGCCCAAACACTGTCCGATGTCTACAACTTCTCGAAGGGCGAGGGCTTCGGCTTTCAGGTGCGCAACCGCATTATGCTTGGCACCTACGTCCTATCCGCAGGCTACAAGGACGCTCACTACAAAAAGGCGCAAGTGGCGCGCGATCTAATTATCCAAAAATATAACGAGGCCTTTGCAAAATGCGATGTGATTGCTATGCCCGTTTCGCCAACGCCAGCCTTTAAACTGGGACAAATTGGCCGCCAAGACCCGGTGCAAATGTATCTTCAAGACATCTACACCATTTCGGCCAACCTCGCCGGACTACCCGCCATTAGCGTTCCCTCTGGCTTCAGCAGCGAAAACCTCCCTTTTGGACTGCAGCTAACAGCCCCAAAAGGAAAAGATGGCGACCTGATCGCCTTTGCGTCTGCCTATGAAAAAGCGCAGCCCTACGGCGCGCAGATCCCAAAAGAGTTTGACTGCGAGGTAGAGGTATGAAAGACCCCGACTGGGAGGCCGTGATTGGCCTTGAAATCCATGTGCAACTAAACACAAAATCAAAACTATTTAGCCGAGCGCCAAACCAGTATGGCGACCAGCCAAACTGCAATATCTCGGTTGCCTGCACAGGCCAGCCCGGATCGATCCCAATTTTGAATGGGCAAGCTGTGCGCAAAGCGGTTCAATTTGGGTGTGCCGTAGGCGCTACAGTCAATAGACATAGCCGCTTTGACAGAAAGACCTACTTCTATCCGGACAACCCAAAAAACTTTCAGATCACCCAATTTGAAAAGCCTCTAATTACAGGCGGCTCTGTTTTAGCAGAAGTTGACGGCCAAATGAAGAGCTTTGAAATTGACCACGCCCACATTGAAGATGATTCGGGTATGATGAAACACTTTTCGGGCTTTGCAGGCGTTGACTACAACAGAGCTGGCGTGCCTTTAATTGAAATTGTATCAACCCCCACGATACACTCAGCCAGCGAAGCGATTGCCTACGCAACTGCGATACGATCAATCATGCTCTACATCGGCGCCTCTGACTGCAGCATGGAGAAGGGAAGTTTACGCTTTGATGCGAATGTCTCGGTGCGCAAGCACGGAGAAAGTGGTTTGCGCACCAAGATGGAAATTAAAAACATGAACTCCTTCCGCCATATGGAGCTGGCTATTGAATCGGAAATTAAACGACAGGTTAACCTCTACAAAGCAAATCCAGCACTTGTCATGCAAGAAGCTACCTACCGCTTCGATCCCGAGAGCCAGCAGAACATCTTAATGCGCAAAAAAGAGGAAGCCCAGGACTACCTCTACTTTCCAGAACCCGATTTAGCTCCGCTTGTGCTATCAAACGATTACATCGAAAAAATCAGAAAAGAACTGCCCGAACTTCCAGACGCGCGCTACAAGCGCTACACCTCTGGTTATAAGCTAGATGCAGCGACAGCTGCACGCCTAATCCGCGACAAGCCACTATCTGACTACTTTGACAGAGCGGTTCTTTCGTGTGAAAACCCTACCCTCATTCCGCAACTTGCAAACTGGGTGGTTAATGAATTTCCCGGCAGACTAAAAGGGTCACTTCCCCTGCCCGAATCACTTATTCCGCCAAGCCACATTGCCGAAGTTGTGAGTCTCATTTCAAGAGAGCTTATCACAGGGCGCAATGCGAAATTACTGGCCGACTTAATGGCTTTCTTTCCAGAAAAATCTCCAGAGCAGATACTCGCCGAAAACCCGAACTTTTTGGCGCTGACAAACGAGGAGGAGCTACAACTTATTGTCTCAAAAGTAGTTCACGAAAATCCCCTATCGGTTCAGGCCTACAAAGCTGGCAAAGAGCGCGCGCTTGCCGCCCTTATCGGACAGGTGATGAAGCTCTCCGGCGGTAAGGCCAGCCCCGAGCGCGCCACCACCCTCCTCCGCTCGCTCCTCTCCGAAAGTTAGTTAAAGAAAAACGGCTTGCCACTTGCCGTTTTGGTGGATGATTTCAACGGGATTGCAGTTGTCAATTTTGCGATTGCCGGGTAGCTGAAGGATGTGGGCAAGGGCCCAGTAGGTACCCCCGTGCGCGATCAGAAGAGTAGGCCCTTCGTATGATAGAAGAGTAGAAAGTCCTATCTCAACGCGCGAGGTAAATTCATGAATCATTACCCATTCGGAAGGGGTTAGTTCACGCTCTTCAGAGGCAAGAAAAAGGCGCCACAGCTCGCCTTTGCACTCGCGGAACTCATCACAAATGTGGCTCTCAAAGGTGCGGTTTTGCAAAACAAATTCCTTCGTCTGCTGTACGCGGTGCAGTGGGCTAGTAAAAACGGTGCGAATTGGCAGATGAAGAAGTCGTTTTTGCACCTCAAGTGCCTGTTCGACTCCCCTTTCATTGATAGGAAAGAGCCCCTCATCATCGTAAATACGCTGCACATTATGGTCGGTCTCCGCATGGCGCAAAAAATAGAATCTACTGTTTTTCATCACTAAATCTTATCATACTCTCTTTTAAGCGGCAAAAAATTGCGCAGGGAAGGCGATAATTGCGTCGACTTGGGCTTGTTGTGCAGGAGTTAGCGGCAGATGCTATTAACCACTCTTTCCAGCGGAGAATTCCAGCCTCAGACATGACCATGGAGACAGGGCCCAAAGAGAACGTTATGGGACATTTCACCCTTCTATTTACGCGTAAAATATAATAATAAAATTTTACTTTATCAACAACATCGTGACAAGAACTAAAGCCAACAACCACCATTAATATTAATAATTTTAACCTGAGAGTTTTATGAATCTTTTATGGGAGACAGAAAAAGAGAAAAGCTCCTCTTTGACAGGAGAGATCATCGGTGCAGCGATAGAAGTCCATAAAGCTCTAGGTCCAGGCTTGCTTGAAGCCACCTATGAGGCCTGTCTAGTTTATGAGCTCACTTTAAGAAAACTGAAATTGGAGCGACAAAAAGCAGTCCCCATATTCTACAAGGATGTGATCCTAGAATACGGGTACAAAATAGACCTGCTTGTTGAAAACCAAGTCATTGTAGAGCTCAAGTCAGTGAGCAGCCTTCTTCCCGTACACGAAGCGCAACTCCTCTCCTATCTCAAATTAACGGATTGCAAATTGGGCCTGCTAATTAATTTTAACGTCTGTACAATCAAACAAGGCATCAGACGAATTAGAAATTAAGTTCTTTTTAACATTTTCACCACAGAGGATGTAAGCCTGTTTTTTCAACTCCTTTTGTACGTGGCCTTTAATCACCCTTTTTACCACCACAGAGAAGAGCAGAAAATTGGGCAGATAAACCAGGAAGTTGAGGTCCGCATGGGAGCTCTGTTGTTTATTTGCAGATATCTATAACTCTTTTTTTACGTGGCCTTTAATCACCCTTTTTACCACCACAGAGAAGAG
>JAYUZV010000017.1:0-6991 GCA_043751475.1 Chlamydiia bacterium | reverse complement strand
GCAAAGCCGCATAAACCTTTATATTTACGGACGGTGGAAAATTGATCCCTCCGTCCAGTAAGCAATTTGTGTACGTAGGTCTGGTGGCTGACATCGAATAGCAGTTTGTCGCTAGGTGATGAAAAAACCTTGTGTAGCGCGAGTGTTAGCTCGACAACGCCGAGGTTCGATGCGAGGTGGCCGCCGTTAATGGCCATGGTGTCTATAATTTTTTCACGGATTTCGGCTGCAAGCTGCTCTAGCTGTCCAATAGATAGGCCCGATAGGTCGAGAGGGGAGTTAATGGTGCCAAGTAGGGTTTCTTTCATGGAAATTTAAGCTCTAAAATTGACCTTTTTCGGCAGTGGTAAATGATTCGCGTATCGGCTCGCCAGCACCATTTAGGCTTAAATTTCCGCGCTCTTTTGTTAATACTTCAATTTTTTCTTCGGCAGCGGTTAGACGGGTGTTGCAGTAGGCAATTAATTTTTCTGCCTCGGTGTAGAGTGCAAGAGAGTTATCTAGTGATAGCGCGCCGCTATTCATCTCCTCAAGAATTTCTTCCAGTCTGCTGTAGCTTTTTTCAAATGTTTGCGGTTCTTGGGTCATGAGATAGGGGTAATTTTGGTTGCTTTTGTTGTAATAGTTCCGTCAAGGAGCATCAGAGAGAGGTGGTCCCCTTCTTTTACCTCATTTACAGAGAGAATAACCGAAGAGCTGTTTTCCCGAAAGATGATCCCATATCCTTGTGATAATAGATTTTTTGGGTTAATCGCCGTGAGATGGCTGCCTAGCTGATTAAGCCTCTCGCGCGCCCGAACGGCGCTTGCTTTGAAGAGGTTTTCAATTTGAAATTTGACAGAGATAAGCTTTTCCCTGGCCACCGCGATACGCGTCTCGGGCTTGAGCTGCGATAGCAGGCTCTCCTTGTGGGTCAGTTTCAGCCGCTCTTGCTCCACTTTTTGGCGTAAAAGTTGCAGCATCTGGCCGGGAAGTGGGTCTAACATCTGGTAAAAACGGCCCAAAAAATGTTCTGGTGAGGAGAAAATCGGGTGGTTCTGGTAGCGCAGTAGTTGCTGGCGGTAGCGCTCGGTTAAAAGGCGTATCATCTGGCGCAGACGCATCCGCGCATTTTGCAGCAGCTCTTGCTGGGCCGTTGATTCAAAAACAACAATTTCTGCAGCAGCGGATGGTGTGGGCGCGCGCCTATCTGCCACAAAATCGGCAATTGAGTAGTCGCTCTCGTGGCCGACAGCCGAAATGATCGGGATTTTGGAGTTGAAAATGGCCTCCGCCACGCGCTCGTCGCTGAAGGGGAGGAGATCCTCTAAGCTGCCACCACCTCTGCCGACAATAAGAACATCTGCCAGGTTATAGCGGTTCATCTGGTTGATGGCAGACGCGATCTCTTCAGCCGCTTCCGGACCCTGGACGCGCACGGGGTTGAGCAGGAGGTGAAAGCCTGCGTGGCGCCTGCGCAGAACATGAATAATATCTTGAATAACAGCGCCGGTTTCACTTGTAATAACGCCAATTGTTTTGGGTAGTTTGGGCAGTGGTTTTTTGCGCTCCTGGTCAAACCAGCCCATCGCCTGAAGGCGGCGCTTGCGCTCGTGGAGCATCAGCAGAATATCGCCGACACCGGAAAATTGCATGGAGCGGATGATAATCTGGTAATTTCCACGCGGCGCATAGACGCTGATTTCGCCTTGGACAGTCACTTTGTCGCCCTCTTTTGGCAGGCGCGATAGACCTAAAGTATTTCCTTTAAAGAAAACGGCCGAAATCTGTGCGAGGGAGTCTTTCAGAGTAAAATAGAGGTGGCCGGAGCTCTGCTGCTTAAAATTACTGATTTCGCCTTCAAGACAGATAGAGCTGAAGCGCCCCTCAAGCCGGCTCTTGATCTGCTGGGTGAGGGCCGAGACAGTTAAAATATTTGTTGCACTTGTACTCATAATGGGGCTTGCACTTACAGAGAAGAAAGGTGTATCATACACCTTTATTTTTCTAAAGGTGAAACAAAATCATGCGAAAAGCATTAATTATCGCTAATTGGAAGATGCACAAGACTGAAAGTGAAGCGAGTAACTTTATCGTAGAACTTAAGGCTATAGCACCAGAGTTATATATAGCAGCTCCTTATACGCTGATTTCACTGCTTGAGGGGATGGGCGTCCATGTTGGCGCGCAAAACCTCTGCCACCTGCCGGATGGTGCCATGACAGGCGAAATTTCAGCTCGGATGGTGGCAGCGTCTGGCGCTAGCTTTGCTCTCATTGGCCACTCCGAGCGACGCATCTATTTTAGCGAGACAAATAGTCAGATTAGGGCTAAAATTCACCTTGCGATAGAAGCAAACCTAGTGCCGATTCTATGCGTCGGTGAAAATCTCGAGCAGCGCGATTCCGGCCTTGCCGAAAAGGTGGTGGCGCTCCAACTTAATGAGTGTTTAGAAGGGTTTAACGCGCAGCAAATGGCCCATTTGGTGGTTGCCTACGAGCCGGTTTGGGCTATTGGAACTGGCCGAAATGCAGGTCCTGAGGTGGCAAGCGCGATGCACGGCCACATCCGCAGGCTTATAAGTGAGCGTTTTAGCAAGGAATTTGCAGCTTCTCTTCGCATTTTATATGGCGGCTCTGTAAAATCGAGTAACATTTCCGCTTTAATGAGCGCTCCTGATATTGACGGCGCTCTTGTTGGTGGTGCGGCCCTTGATCCGGTCGAGTTTGCGGCAATTCTACACTATAAAAATTAGGTGATCTACTATGACGGCTCTCTACTATTTAACCCTTTCACTTTTTATCGGTCTATCGGGCCTTATCTGCCTTGTTGTGCTGATTCAAGAAAACAAGAGCGCGGGTCTTGGGGCTGCTTTTGGCGGTGCCGATTCTGGTAGCTCGCTTCTGGGAACCTCAACACCGCAATTCCTTAAATCCCTCACCGCCGGTCTGGCTATTATTTTTATGGCGCTGTGCGTCTTGCTATCCTTCTGGACAGCATCGCTTGGCGATAGTCGCGCTGCTGCACGCGAGGTAATGATCGAAGAAACAACAAAGCCGTAGGTAATTTATGGCAAAGTTGACACGCATCTATTACGGCAACCCAATTTTACGCAAACGCACTGCCTTAATTACCGAAATTACTCCCGAAATTAGGCAGCTAGCGGCTGACATGATCTCGATGTTTGGCCCTTGGTCGGCGGCTGGCCTTGCTGCCCCACAAGTTGGCTATTCGATTCGCCTTTTTGTGCTCGCACCCTTTATCGGAGAGGAGAAGGGGCACTACAAATATGGAACGCCACGGGTCTATATCAACCCCGTTTTATCAGAACCAAGTAAAATTACCGATATTCACAGCGAAGGGTGCATCTCGATTCCAGGTATTTGGCCAATGGTTGAAAGGCCTTATGAAATTACAATTGAGGGAATCGATCTTGATGGAAAGCCTTTCCGCGAGAGAGCGTCGGGCTATTACGCACGCCAGCTGCAGCACGAGTGCGACCACCTCGACGGTATTCTGATGACAGACCCCTCACGCGTCCGCTTTAAAAAGCCGCAAGAGAAGCAGTGGCTGAAACAAGATCTCCTCACTATCGAAAAGAAATTCCGCTCCTAAACACTCCGGCTTAATGGACGGTTATATTGGGTTATGTCTGAATTTGAGTGTAAGCCACTATAACCATCTATAGGTTGTATAACTCAAGGTAAAATCGATACCCCTGAATTAGGGTTTAACCGAAGAGGTGAGCGAGGATTGGGGCTTTATTCGGGGTTTGCGAGCTCTTTTTAATTAAAGTGATCCTGCTTTGTTTTTTAAGAGATCTCTTAAAAAAATGTTGGCGTTGAATTTATATCAAATATTTGATATAATCAATGTTGAGTTAGCATAAAACATTAAAATCCATGATAAATCCAGTATCAACCTCAAATATTTCTTTAATTTCTTCAAATCAAGACCTCTTTCGAGAAGAGGGGCTTTTTTCCGTTGCGAGAAAAGCTCTTAGCGAGCTCGAGGTAAAGTGTTCTCCTGAGATAAAAGATTTTCCCTCACTTAGCCAGATAGCGGAGGTAAATGAGCTAGCAAGTGAGCTGGATAAGTTAGAGGATCTCTTTCGCCGTGGGGAGAATGTCGAGGAGGGCTTTAAGGAGCTGTGTCGTTTGCGCGAGGAGCAAAACAGAGAGAGTTCACTCAGCTTTTCAAACCATCCGGATGGAGCGTGTAATCAGCTCTATTTTGACCTTGCCATGAAGCTCTTTAAGCCGCACCGTCCTTCCGATCTTTTAGAGGTGTTGCTTCCTACTGTTAAAGAGATTCTAATTCTCGATCCTTCTGAAGATAGATTGTTGTTTGATAAACAGATCGGTGGGGTGCGAAAAGAGTCTATTACCCATTTAACCTGGGATGGCGATCTTAAAACGCTCTTTAAGGATTGTGTGATTGCGGGAGGAACCCTTTTTGACATCTCTCAAATAAGCTCTTTTAATTTTGCGCTACATACGAGTCTCTACCAAAACCTAGATAAGAACTACCCTGCAATTAGAGAAAAGCTCTATAGCCATAATCAGGTATTTGAGAGTCTTATGGAGGAGATCACCTTAGTTTTAAATGGTGGGCCGACGCTTCAAGAGGCTCTATTAAAGCTAAAAGAGAGCTTTATAGCGGGTGGAGCAAGTTTCACGGGTAATAGTCAAACAGCTTCTGGACGTGCTGAGGTTCAAGGGGTTGAGTTTGCCCGTTACTTTGCCCTTTTTACGCCAGAGGTTCAGAGCACACTTAAGGCTATAGCTGAAATGGAAAGCCTTTTAAAAGGTCTAGAAAATAACGAGTGTGTTGAAGCGATGGCCGGTTTTATTACAACGATCTTAGCTAGCCAGTCTAAAGAGCTTCTTTTAAGAGCTTCTCTTAGTGCGGATAAAGAAGAGGAGATCAAGAAAAAATATGGCCCCCAAAGGGCGCTCTCTCTGTCTGGAAGAGAAAAGGGGATGTTTCCTCCAACAGCCTTAAGCAGAGCGTTGCTCCAAAATATCTTCATTAGTTCGCTCGAGGAATTATTAGACTTTTTAATCTCGATTCCAGCTGATTTCTACCCGCTTTTTTTAGAGAATAGTCGTTTATCAACAAATGTGATAGGACAGATGGCCTCTATCTTCCCGCTCTTGTCCCCTGAAAAACAAAACGCCTTTTTCCTCTCTTTAGTCAGATCGCCAAGAGACGAGTTTAAGGTTCTTTTTGGAAGGCTTTTAAGTGAGATAAGCGACGAAAATCTTATCTCTATTCTTCCCCAAATATCTCTAGAAAAGCGCCTCGAGCTGCTGAAGGTGCAAGATGGGAATGAACGCACGGTTCTACACAGGGCGGCTAATTACTCAAACCCTGAAGTGATAAAAGTTCTCCTTGAAGGAGTAACGCGAGAGCAGCGCCTCGAGGTGATGAGGATTCAAGATAAGGATAAACGCACGGCTCTGCACTTAGCGGCTAGTAACTCAAACCCTGAAGTGATAAAAGTTCTCTTTGAGGGAGTAACGCGAGAGCGGCGCCTCGAGCTGATAAAGGCGCAAGATAGGAATGGGCCGAGCGCTCTGCACTTAGCGGCTATGAACTCAAACCCTGAAGTGATAAAAGTACTGTTTGAGGGGGTAGATCCAGAGCAACGCCTCGAGGTGATGAGGATTCAAGATAAGGATAAACTCACGGCTCTGCACTTGGCGGCTAGGGACTCAAACCCTGAAGTGATCAAAGTTCTCCTTGAAGGAGTAACGCGAGAGCAGCGCCTCGAGCTGATGCTGATGAGGATTCAAGATGAGTATAAACGCACGGCTCTGCACTTGGCGGCTATGAACTCAAACCCTGAAGGGATAAAAGTTCTCCTTGAAGGAGTAACGCGAGAGCAGCGCCTCGAGCTGCTGAAGGTGCAAGATGGAGATAAACACACGGCTCTGCACTTGGCGGCTAGGAACTCAAACCCTGAAGTGATAAAAGTTCTCCTTGATGGGCTAACGCGAGAGCAGCGCCTCGAGCTGCTGAAGTTGCGAGATTTCATTGGAGGGGCCGCTCTGCACTTGGCGGCTAGGAACTCAAACCCTGAAGTGATAAAAGTGGTGTTTGATGGGTTAACGCAAGAGCAGCGCCTCGAGCTGATACGGATGCAGGATGGATTGGGAGGCCCGACTCTGCTCTGGGCGGTTGGTTCATCAAACCCTGAAGTGATAAAAGCTCTCCTTGAGGGAGTAACGCAAGAGCAGCGCCTCGAGCTGATGAGGATGCAGGGTGAACGTGGATACACGGCTCTGCACTTAGCGGCTATGAACTCAAACCCTGAAGTGATAAAAGTACTGTTTGAGGGGGTAGAGCCAGAGCAGCGCCTAGAGCTGATAAAGGCGCAAGATAGGGATGGGCTGACCGCTCTGCACTTAGCGGCTAGGTACTCAAACCCTGAAGTGATAAAAGTGGTGTTTGATGGGTTAACGCAAGAGCAGCGCCTCGAGCTGATAAAGGCGCAAGATGGAGATAAACACACGGCTCTGCACAGGGCGGCTATGAACTCAAACCCTGAAGTGATAAAAGTACTGTTTGAGGGGGTAGATCCAGAGCAGCGCCTCGAGCTGCTGAAGTTACAAGCAGCCTTAAGCAGAGCGTTGCTCCAAAATATCTTCATTAGCTCGCTCGAGGAATTATTAGACTTTTTAATCTCGATTCCAGCTGATTTCTATCCGGTTTTTTTAGAGAATAGTCGTTTATCAATAAATGTGATAGGAGAGATGGCCTCTATCTTCCCGCTCTTGTCCACTGAAAAACAAAACGCCTTTTTCCTCTCTTTAGTTAGATCTCCAAGAGACGAGTTTAAGGCTCTTTTTGTAAGGCTTTTGCGTGAGATAAGCGACGAAAATCTTATCTCTATTCTTTCCCAAATATCTCTAGAAAAGCGCCTCGAGCTGCTGAAGGTGCGAGATTTCACTGGAGAGGCCGCTCTGCACAGGGCGGCTATGAACTCAAACCCTGAAGTGATAAAAGT
>JAYUZV010000016.1:0-4920 GCA_043751475.1 Chlamydiia bacterium | reverse complement strand
GCTTTTCAATTAGCGCGCTCCACGGACCTTGGCAAATTGCGCATGCAGTATTAAGTCCAGAAATGCATTGCTCAGATCCGGATCTTAAGAGAGCTTTTTTTCAATTAGAGGTAGAAAATCGCGCTTTAAAAGAGCAACTCGATAGATTACAGGCTTGGGTTCTTTCTGAAAAAAGGTTAAATGAGGAGACAGAGCGGTTTAATCAGCTGAGCGGACCCGGGGGCCACAAAGAATTTTTAATAAAACGTCGCGGACAGATTCAACGTCTTTTAAAACAGCAGCTCTGCTCGCTTCCAGCTAAGGTTATCTTTCGTTCTCCAGATAGGTGGAATAACTCGGTATGGATTGATGTTGGAGAAATTCACAATCAGCCTTTTGCCGTATCCCTTATTGCTAAAAATAGCCCAGTACTTGCCGAGGGTGTTCTTATTGGCATTGTCGAATATGTTGGGGAGCGCCAATCGATGGTGAGGCTAGTAACCGACCCTGATCTGACTATCAGCGTTGAAATTGCATCAAAAGAAGATGGGCGCGCCCGTGCGCGCGGTGAAATTTTTGGGTGCAGCGGATCTGTCCAGAAAAAAGAGGTCTTACAAGGCGTTATTTTTAACCTGTCACAAGATGGTGGCACAGAGTCGTCTGCAGGGGATCTTTTACTAACAACAGGATTTGATGGGATATTTCCGGCCGGGCTTCCGGTTGCTTTTGTTGCCGAAATGGGACCCCTTCGCGAGGGGGTTGGGTCTACCCCATTTAAAGCCAAATCTGCACTTTTACAGCTCAATGCGCTTCGGGAAGTGATTGTGCTCCCCCCGCTAGGTTTTGAGTTTTTGAGAGAGAAAAGCAATTGACAGGATCGTTAAAGATGGCTAACATTAAGGTTACGTCCATATAATAAATCAAGGTGAAAAAATGAAAAAGACACTTTTACTTGCTATCGCTACACTATTTACAACGAGCGCAATGGCGCATGAAGCATCAAAAAAAGAAGAAGTTCCTGCTGCCGAGGTTGTGCTTGAAACTTCTGAAGAAGCGGATGCTTCAGCTGCTCAGTAATTAGGCGAGACAATGAATTTAAAAAAGCCTCTTAAATGAGGCTTTTTTTATCTCTTAAAAGCCCCTTAATCTCCTCCAACCTATTTTCGTGACCAAAGGCATAGGCATAAAGCGCCTCACGCTCTTTAGCGTAATCATTTTTATTCTGCTCTTTTGTGCGCAGAATAAATGATGCGTAATTCTCAGATTCTGGAATTGTTATTCCACAACCATGCAGTCTATTTTTATGATGCTCGTTGCCTATAAAATAGAGCGGACGATTAAAGGTGAGAAAGTCATAACCGACAGAAGAGAATTCGCCGATATAAATATCGCTCCGAGAAAGCAACGGATAGATGAGGGGGTAATTTTCAAGGATACGGACTGTTTGTATTGCGCGATATTTCCAGATAAGCTGAAAAATTTTTCCGCTTATCTGTTTGAGAAGTAGCGGATGTAGTTTAATAATAAGGTTGAAGTGTGGATGTAGCTCTTCTATCAATTTTTCACATAATTCAAAGGAGCCATTATTTTCACCATCATTCCAGGTTGGGGCGTAGAAAATCGTCTCTTTTGAAGGGTCCAAATAAGAAAAGATCTCCTCTTCCACAATTGCATCGTAAAAGGCTCTGTTTTCTAAATAGAAGTGGTAGCGAAAGTTTCCAAGAAAAGTAACCTGAGAGTCTTTCTCAATTGTTCCACGCGCCTCATGCATCTCTTGCATTTGCTTACCGTAAACTAAAACAAGCTTTGATTGAATTTTAGGGTGGACATATCCCTCGCTATAAGCTTTTTCTCCATTGCCGTGAGGAAGATAGGGTAGCTCGATTTTTTTAAGCCCCAAAAGAGAAAGATTAGATAGAAGGTCCCGTTCAAAATATTTCGATGAACTAAAAAGATAATCTAAAGATTCAGAGAGCGTTGAAAGATCGATCTGTTCTGAGGAAATAGAGAGAGGGGTTATCATGGGATAATATTTTTTACAGATATCTAGACAATCTTCTTCTGTAATAATAAGAGGAATATTTAAATAGGCAGAAAGCACACCGATATGATCGAATTGGTGAATGTGATTCTGTGTTAAAATGGCTGCAGCCCGGAAATTTTCTTTCATGTAAACCAGTTTTACAAGTTAGTTAGTTTTTTCCAGAAGACCGATTTGGAGCGAGGGCTTGCGCTCCTCTGGAATTAAGCCAGGAAGAAAAAGCACTCCGTGCTTTGCCATTTTTGCCAGTTTCCGCGTCACCTTTTTTTGCGACTGAATTTTTTGATGGATCGCCTCGAGCTGGCTCTCTTTACTTTTTAGGGTGCAATTTTCAATTGAGTCTGGGATCGATAGATACGATTTATCCGATTGTATATTTGGGAGGATACGCCCGCGTTTTTTCTGGAGATTCTTTAAATTTTTTTGAAGCACCTTTCTACTATCCAATAGAGACTCAAATTTGATAAGCTGGTTTTCGGTTAGTGCAATCTCTTCAAGTGAAAGGGCAGAGAGAATCTCTCGAAGAAAATGGATTTCTTGATCTAAAATCTCTTCAAGTAGTAGCTGCTGCTTCTCTTCCATAAATTTTATACTAAATGCACAGAGAGAAGAAGCGCAAGGAAAAATAGTTATGGATATAGAGCTTTTGCGCGTTTGGTTTTCTGAGGAAAGAAGAGATCTGCCTTGGCGGCTGAATCCCTCCCCCTATTCGGTTTGGATTTCTGAGGTGATGTTGCAGCAGACACAGGTGGCAGTTGTGATTCCCTATTTTAATAAGTGGATGAGCACCTTTCCGACAATCGAATCTCTGGCGCAAAGTGATCTATCCAGCGTGATTAAAGTGTGGGAGGGGCTTGGCTACTATTCGCGTGCGCGTAATATCCACGCAGCAGCACAAATGGTGGTCAAAGAGTATGGGGGCAAGCTTCCCTCAAACCGAGAGCTGCTAATAAAAATTAAGGGTTTTGGTTCTTACACAGCAGGGGCTTTGCTAAGCTTTGCCTTTCATAAAAAAGCCCCTGCGGTTGATGGTAATGTGATGCGTGTGCTTACTAGATTTTTTTATATCGAAGAGGACGTTACAAAATTGCGTACGCGTACTTTGATTGAGGGGCTTGTGGAGAAGCTCTTGCCAGAGCATGAACCGTGGGTTGTTATGGAGGCTCTGATTGAACTTGGCGCGCTGATCTGCACAAAGCGTCCGTCATGCCATCTCTGTCCTGTTAACGAGAAGTGCCGAGCTTATAATGAAGGAGCAGTAGAGCGTTTACCTGTAAAAACAAAACCAGCTGAAACAACTTTTTTGCATAGAGAAGTAGCGCTGATTATTTTTAATGGGCAGGTGCTTATAAAAAAAGTTGCAGATGGTCAGGTTATGGCCGGTCTTTATGAGTTTCCTTTTTTTGAAACAAAAAAAGAACAAGAAAATATTTTAGCAGGTCAGGCGTGCAGGCTTAAAAAATTTCCAATGATCTCTCACTCCTTTACCCGTTATCGCGCTAAACTCTATCCAACTCTTTGGCATGCTAAAAAAGAGATTGAGCTTTCTGGTTACAGGTGGGTCGATCTATCTCTTCTTAATAAGCTCCCCTTTTCCTCTGGGCATAGGCAACTTTTATCTTATTTGAATAAGAGCGCTATTTTTCTGCCCAATTAATTCACTTATTGATTAAAATTCATTTGTTAGCGTGTATCAGGAGCAGTATGGACGGATTATTCCCCAAAAAATATCTACTAGTTGATTGGATCTTTAACAACAGCAGAGCTATTTTACGCTACACTGTCTTAACCGTTTTTCTTCTTTTTGCATCTGTCTATTTTTACACAAAATATAAAGGTAAAGCGGATCTGGCTTACCTATCTTCTGTCCAACATTTAAAAGAGATGGGCCAGACAGAAGATATGCAAAAGATCCACGCTCATCTTGAAAAGCTTGGGCTGCTTATCGATAAACATCCGACAATGCACGCGGCGTTTGATGCGGCAATTGCGGGAGAACTTTTGATTCATGGCGAGGTAGAAAAAGCAAAACCATTTGCACAGCTGGCCTTTGATCGAGCTGGAAAAACAACCCCATTACACACCCGCTTTGGTCAGATCAGCCTGATGATTGGCGAAGGAGATTTTTCAGATGCCCTTGAAGAGACAATGATTTTACAGGGTGAGCTTGATGAATTTGCAGCCTCTGGCCCTGCTGGATTATTCCATGCAAATTGCGCCGCTCTTTATGCAAATAATCTGCTTAGAATTGCTTTTTTAGAGAAAGAGAGTGGGGATTTCCAGAACGAACTTGCTGCATGGAATCTGTACAAAAACAGATCAATTGAATTTGAAAATTACTTAAAAAATGAAGCAAGTGAGGGAAATCCCTTCACAGTTTTAGAGAGTAATTTTAAAAAAGAGAATCTCTCACTTGATGATTATATTGCCTATCGCCGAGCAATTGGTAGTCTATCACATGAGTAGAGAGGTTACTTTATAGAGGTGAAGTTGCGAAGGCCAAGGCCAGCGCTAAGACCCAAAATAAAGAAGAGTATTGGGTGTAGGAAAATTGCAACTAGAAGGGTGCAACCACCGAATATATAGAGGGCTCCGCTCTCTTGATTTAATAGGAAATCGTTAACCCTGTCAAATAAATCACTCACTTTTGTTGTTAGGCTAAGTGCTGTAATTGTTCCCGCAGCGATAGCCAAAATATCCCATCCCTGTCCGTAAAGAGCAAAACTGAAAGCAAATGAGAGAAGTAGGACTACGCATAGAAAGACAGTGAAGGTATATTTTTTAGAGAGACCGGTGATCTCGTTCACAGTTTTTCCGCCCACGTCTTTTGCTTCGTTTATGAATTTCTGGGTTGGTGTTTTTTTCGCCATAAAAAGAGCCTACTTATCCTATAGAGCTGG
>JAYUZV010000015.1:0-8685 GCA_043751475.1 Chlamydiia bacterium | reverse complement strand
GAACTCTGTAAAACTAGGCTTATACCCCAAAGTTTCATCTCTGTATCTCAAGGCGCCAAGTGTTACAAGCACTAGCAGGAGGATGGCCCAGCATGGTGGTCTTTTTAGATTCATATCGCTCTCTCCCTACGAAATTAACGAGAGAGCTATTCTTTCACACCGCACCTCTTCATGCAAGAAAAAAAACTTCTTACTTTCTTGCTACTCGGAGATGAGGTGGGAGAGCTCGGAGGGATCGGAGAGATGGAGTTTGTAGAGCCAGTGGGAAGAGAGATCCGAGGGTGGTGCATTGCAATTGATGGCACTATTGATGGAGGTGATCGTGCCTGAGAGCGGCGCAGAGAGGTCCGTTGCGGCTTTTGTCGATTCGACAACACCGGCAGGTTCAGTGCGGCGGGCAAGTTCGCCAGTGGTTGGCAGGGCAAGGTAGATAATTTCGCCGACAGCTTCTTGAACTGAAGGGGAGAGGCCGACTGTCGCTTCATCTCCTTCAACATCGACCCAGAGATGATCTTGTGTGTAATAACGCTTCATAGATTACTCCTTGTCTACTAAATGTAAGGTTGACCAGAGCGAGGGCTGCTGCTCGATGGGATAGTGGGTTGAAACGGGAGCAAACTCCTGTGGAAGCCCTTTGGTCCGGTGTATACGATAGGCAAATCCAAGCCGCCGAAATTCTTTGGGATCATAGCCGTGCAGACAGTGCGCGGGAATAAAGATATTGGCTGTGTAACTGCCGCTCTCGCGCGCGACCTGAATTTCAAGATCTTCAGAAGAGCAGTGCGGATGGCTATCCTCAGTGCGAAAACGGGTTAATTCAACAGCAGAGATCTCGCCCTCAGGCGCCGGAAGAAAGAGGAAGTGGTGGCAAAAACTCGTAGCAAAACCGGCCGATTTCAGATCGCGCGTGTCAAAGAAAAGCTCAACGGCATCTCCTCTTGGAAGTGATGGGTAGTGGCTCTTGCCTAAAGGAAGTGACACTTCGATACTAGCAGTAATTCCAGTGCCGCTCCACCCCATATAGAGCGAAGCAAAATTTTCTTGACCCGAATAGTCGGTTGTTTCGGGAATATGATAATGGCGCCTTTTTAACCCAGAAATCTCTTTTTTTTCGCCCTGCCGCAAATCACTTTCGACCGCAAAAAAACTTAAAGGGGAGAGCGACGGTAGATGTTCAAAAACCTTCTCTGTCATAAGGATGTCTTTCCAAGTAAATCATCCATCATCTGCGCTTTAATTTCGCCTTTTGTCGCATTAGAGAGCTTAGGTAGTGGCGCACTTTCAGCCGTTTTATAGGAGAGCAGATGGAAAAAACGGTTGCCCTCAATCGGATGAGACCACTCCCCCTCTTGCATAGCAAAAAGTCTTGTGCGCTCCTCTGGCACCGCCTGCGCGCGGCTTATCTCTTTGCGGGCCGCTACAAGCTGAAACTCAGGAATATCGCGCTGTAACGACTCGGTGTCACCAGCAATCAGCGCCTCGCGGAGGTGTCTTAGATGAGCGTCAAAGCGATGGTGCGCATAGAAAGCGGGTGAGGGCGCGCCCTGCCACTCCTTCTTACCACCTTGTGCAAGATAATCGGCGAGAATGAGGCCCGTTACTTCTTTGAAACAGAGCTCTCCCACCTCATCGCGGACCTCATCAAGTGGTTTCCACTCCCCTTCGCTATCTTTAAATTTTGCGCCAGCGCGCGCGCGAATGGCTGGATAACTTTTTTCGAGCTTCTCGTCAACCATCTCTTCGAGCACGCCAGCTGCAAGAGCCTCTTCTAAACTGAGGGCCATTTCACACTCATCAATAGAAGTAATCTGAAGCGAAAAGAGCTTCCCATCGCGCCCTTTAAATTCGGCGCGCTCCCCTACCTTGCGGTTTTGGACCATTTCGGTTAAAAGCTCCTCACCAGGATCACCTCCTTCCACTGGAAAAAAGACCTTCCCATTTCTCATGCTGCAAGAGAGTTTTCTCTCTTCAGCAAGACCGAACTGTTGAGAGACCCATTCCGGATGGGTTAAAACCATCTGCTCCCGCGTAAAGTTGTCTATCTCGGCGCGCATGTAGGGCGGCACCTCATCAAGTAGCTGATCTCTTGCAGAACGCGTCTTAGCCTCAGCCCCTGCAAGGAGAGGAAAGCGCTCGGCAAGTGCTGCAAAATGGGCAGGATCTAGCTGCCACTCCCACATCTGCTTCAAGGTAATTTGACGCTCGACCTGGCGCAAGTCTATCTCTTTCAGAACAACCTCGAAAGAGCGCTTCAACAGTTCAGGAGTTTTTATTTTAGAGAGCGGCAGGGGCACCCTTGGAAGTTCGAGGAGTGCACGCTTTTGACCATAGAGGGACTCAAAGTAGATCTCGAGCTCCATTAACTTTGAAAAAGAGGTGGGCTGGAGCAGCTCTGGCAAACGATACTCGTCAATAACCCCGGCTCCGCCAGCAAAAAGTGCAAACGAGCGCATAGCTGAGCTGTCATCCAAACAAACAGCGCTTACATCACCAAAAAAGCGTTTAAAAAGCAGCGCGTGCTCCCACAGATCAATAGCCTCTTTACGCGGCAGTTGCAACATTTCAAGGCGCTCAACCAGGGTTTCGGCAGCTTCGGTTGCTGAAACAGCCTGCCCACCGCGCTCGCGCTGTAAACTATCGCGCATATTTTGAATCAGATCGCCCCAAACCTCATCGCGAGAAACCTTATAGCCACTCTTTTTTGCCTCATGGGCCCCTTGCATCACCACCTTGGAGAGCGATTCAAGAAAAGCGCTTCCAAACCAGTCGTGCAGGGTATGTGCGCCAAAAACCGAAAGGTCGCTCTGCTCAATTGCCGGATCCCGGCTGATTCCTTGGACCTGCGACTGCTGGTAGAGCATGAGTTGCCGCATAAAGGCTGGATTTATCGCCTGCTGCTTCTTATAAACTGTGAGGATTTCCTTAAAAAACTGCTGATCTATGGGGGCTGCTGAAGCGATTTTTGCGCGTAGAGGAGCAGACTCCGGAATAACCCGCTCCCAGAGCACTCTGCTGCTTAAAAAGTCTGCCTGTGGATGGGTGTAACCCTTAAAGGCTGCCATTTTCTCGATCTGCTGGCCCATATTTTCTGAAATAGTGGGAAGGGCTTTATTGGCGATCTTCTCGATGAGCCCACTCTCGAATAGCTCCTTATAGACAAAATTGCCGTTGACAGATCCAATTAGTGCACTACCGTAAGAGTCGCGCGTCGTGCCATCACCCGCCGAAAGAAGATAGGCCATCAATTTCAGCTGACTGCGTTTAATAGCCCGCCCTCCAGCTAGATCAAAAGCTACCGGGTCTTCCGGCGATTTTTCATTTCTTGAACCCATAGCTCCCGATGCAAAAAATGTTCCTACAAGGGCAACGCCCGTCACAAATAGAATCGCTCTCTGCTGTTTGCGTAAAAATTTTAACATCTAATAAAACTCTCTTTCCTAATAAGATTTTGCAAAAATTACGCGGCCCATAGAGGGCTCTCCAGTAAAAATACAGCGTCCAGGAGTTTCACTCCCATCGATTTCACCTGCAAGGGGAATGCAGCGAATTGTGACACTGAGATCCTTTTTTATCATCTTCTCAACTTCCCCACTGCCGTTCCAGTGAACAAGCGCAAACCCGCCATGAATTTCCGGTTTTTCCTTGTTTTTCGGTGTGAAAAAGGCATAAAACTCCTCTTTTGTCTCGATTTTAACAAGATTTTCGTGCCGAAATTTTAGCGCGCGCGCGTAGATCGCATCGTGGAGGGCATCGAGCATTTTAGGAATTTCTTGGGGCAGCTCATCAAATGAAAGGCTCACCTTCTCTTTTGGCGAAAGGTCGCGACGCTGGATAGCCACACTGCGCCCTGCAATATCGCGCGGACCAACCTCGATAATCAGCGGTACACCGCGCTTGATCCACTTCCACTTCTTCTCGCCACCCGGAAGGTCGCTCTTGTCGATGGTTGCAGAAAGTGGACGGCCTGCGTAGCTGACCTTCGCTAAATCTGCAGCGAGCTTTGTGCATGCGAGCAGCACCTCATCACGCACAGCGACATCGTGAATAATTGGCAGAATGACAATGTGCGAGGGGGCGAGTCGTGGTGGCAAAATCATTCCATCATCATCGCCATGAACCATAGCAATAGCGCCAATCAGACGCGTTGTAGCACCCCACGAGGTGGTCCAAGCAAATTTGCGCACATCATCTTTATCGGTAAAAGAAATATTCGATGCTTTTGCAAAATTTTGACCTAAAAAGTGAGAAGTTCCCGCTTGAAGGGCTTTTTTGTCCTGCATCATCGCCTCAATGGTATAGGTCTCAACCGCCCCAGGAAAGCGCTCGCTCTCGCTCTTTTTTCCGCAAATAAAGGGGATAGCCAGATAATCTCTTCCAAAAGCGGCGTAGATGCCCAGCATCTGGAGCGTCTCGTCAACCGCTTCATCTTCAGTCGCATGCGCTGTATGCCCCTCTTGCCACAAAAACTCTGTGGTGCGCAAGAAAAGGCGGGTGCGCATCTCCCAACGAACGACATTGGCCCACTGATTAATTAAAAGCGGCAGATCGCGCCAGGATTCAACCCAGCGGTGGAACATCTCGCCGATAATGGTCTCGGATGTGGGCCGCACAATAAGCGGCTCCTCAAGGGGGCCAGCTGGCACTAATTTCCCATTTGCATCAGCTTCAAGTCTGTGGTGGGTCACAACGGCGCACTCTTTTGCAAAACCGTCGACGTGTGACGCCTCTTTCTGCAAAAAACTGAGCGGAATAAAGAGCGGGAAATAGGCGTTTTGGTGGCCCGTGCGTTTAAAATCGGCGTCCAAAACACGCTGGATATTTTCCCAAAGAGCATATCCCCAAGGCTTAATTACCATGCAGCCGCGCACCGGTGCATTTTCGGCAAGCTCTGCCGCCGCCACCACCTGCTGGAACCACTCTGGATAGTCTTGCTCCCTTGTCGGAGAGATCGCCGTCTTCTTCTGTTTATCTGTCATTGCTACCGCTCATTTACGCGTCTAAATTCATGAATTCTCGAATTATCTCATCTTTCAATCTTTTTTGTGCACCCTTTAAATCACTTTTACTGCCAAGAAGTGGGTGCGACTGCTCTAAAATGGCCTGCAACAGCGGCTCATTCCCTTTCAAAAAAGGGCGTAAAACTTCCGGTTCAGGAGGAAGTAGCGAGATCATCCCCTGGTGCAAAAAACCCTGCCTTTTTAGGCGCTGTGCCGCACCGACCACCTTTTTGCCCTTAATTGTCAGATCGTAGCGCGTCGCCTTTGCCATACAAAAACGGCCGCCATCAGCACTATCCTCTACAACACGGCACAGCGACTCACCTAAAAAGCGATCGATTACCTTTGCAAGCGCTCTATGAACAAAAGCGTAATTTTGGATAGGATTTGAGGAAAAATGGGGCGATGTGGCTGGAACAAGGATAGAAAAAGCAAAGTCCCAAAGGTGGAAGGTGATCCCTCCGCCAGTTGGGCGCCTTGCCAGCTGAATGCCGCCTCTTTCGACCTTTTCCACATCTAGAAAATCTTCGGGTTTTACAAGTAGTCCGTAGGTAGCTGAAGGCAATTCCCAATCGTAGAAGTGGAGAATTGGCGCATCTCTTAAATCGAGCCCATCTAGTAGCGCACTATCGATACGCATATTCTCTTCCGCGCTTGCAAAGCCCGTGTCAATAATCTCCCACATCCTCTTTCCTCATAGAAAAGCGCCATTCTAGCTTGCAAGAACCTATTTTCACAAAGATTCAGGAGAAATTTTGATTATCTTTAAGTAAACTTGCTCATCAGGTCAAAGATATATCTGTGATAAAAAAAAGAGGAGTTACCCGATTACCAAATTAAAAAGTAGAAAACGAATTTTTCTATTAACTTAGAGAAGGAGTAGAGCAAAACCGCTTAAAAACGACTTAATTGCAAAAAAAGAAAATTATATTATAAATATTAAATCACTACTAACCAGGTAAATAGATTTTTATTACAAAATAATACTTGATAAAGATAGTGAAATTTGCGAAAAAAAGAGAGAAGCAAGTAAGATTAACAAATAGGCTACCCCCTCAAGGACCCCATGTATTTTCAGAAATTCACCAACAGAGCCAAACAGGTCATTAAACTCGCTAAGAAAGAGAGCGAGCGGATGAGCCACAAACACCTCGGGACAGAGCACCTCTTCCTAGGCCTGCTTAAACTTGGCCAAGGCATTGCTGTTAACATACTTAGAAACATGGAGCTCGATTATGAAATCGTGCGCAGTGAGGTAGAAAAGCTCACTGGTGTCGGACCCGAGAAAACCGATGGGAGCGAACCAGCGCTAACCCCAGCCATTAAGAAGGTCTTTGAATCGGCTCACGACGAGGCGCTATCCCTCAACCACAACTACGTCGGAACAGAGCACCTACTGCTCGGCCTTCTGCGCCAGACAGATGGCATTGTGATGACTGTCTTTGAAACGTTAAATATTAAGCCTAAAGAGATTCGTAAAAAAGTTCTAGACGAGCTCTCCTCGTTTAATCTGCAACTGCCGCCGATGAATCTCTCGCTCCAGAGTCCGCTCAAGTCGCAAGATAAACTTCCGCCTCTATCAAGTGGAGGCCAGCAGATAAGCGGCGAAAAAACACCGGCGCTAAAAGCATACGGATATGACCTCACCGAAATCTGCCGCCAAGGCAAACTCGACCCTGTAATTGGTCGCAAAGAAGAGATCCATCGCCTTATTTTAACACTCTGCCGCAGACGAAAGAATAACCCGGTTTTAATTGGAGAAGCTGGGGTTGGAAAAACAGCGATTGTCGAAGGGCTTGCCCAGGCCATTGTTGCCGGCGAGGTTCCAGAACCACTCGTTGGAAAAACTGTGATCACCCTCGACCTGCCGTTGATGATTTCAGGCACGAAATACCGTGGCCAGTTTGAAGAGCGGATTAAAGCTGTGATGGACGAGGTAAAAAAGAGTGGTAATATCCTTCTTTTTATCGATGAGCTCCACACAATTGTGGGCGCTGGCGCCGCTGAGGGAGCGATCGATGCTTCCAACATCCTGAAACCAGCCCTTGCGCGTGGTGAAATTCAGTGTATTGGCGCAACCACCATTGATGAATTCCGCAAACACATTGAAAAAGACCCTGCTCTAGAGCGCAGATTTCAGACCGTCCTTGTTGTGCCACCAAGTGTGGATGAGAGCAAGGCAGTGCTGATGGGGCTAAAATCGAAGTACGAGAAGCACCACAAGTGCACCTATACAGATTTAGCGATTTCGCAAGCCGTTGTCTTTTCTGACAGATACATTCCGGACAGATTCCTTCCCGATAAAGCGATCGATCTAATTGATGAAGCCGGAGCAAAGGCGCGCATCTCGCGTAACCACCAGCCCGAAGAGCTACTGCTAATGCAGACATCTATTGACATGCTTCGCATAGCCAAAGAGCAGGCCATTGAAAATCAAGAGTTTGAAAAAGCTGCCGGCCTGCGCGATGAAGAGAAGCAGGCCCAAGAAAAATATATCCAGCTCTCCCAAGAGCAAAGCGCCCTCCGCGAGGAAGAGCATATTATTGTTGATGAAGAAGATATCGCAGCGATTGTCGCTAAAAAAACAGGCATTCCGCTATCGCGCTTAACAGAGGGCGAAGTATCAAAGATTCTGCGCATGGAAGAGCTGTTAAAAGATCGCGTGATTGGTCAAGGGGATGCTGTGAGCTCGGTCTGCAGAGCCATTCGCAGAAGTCGTGCGGGCATCAAAGACCCGAACCGTCCAATTGGAACATTTATGTTCCTAGGGCCCACCGGAGTTGGCAAAACACTTCTTGCCAAGCAACTGGCTATCAACCTATTTGGCGGTGAGGAAGCACTGATTCAAATTGACATGTCCGAGTACATGGAAAAATTTGCCGTGAGTCGCATGACAGGATCGCCTCCTGGCTATGTCGGCCATGATGAAGGTGGACAACTTACCGAGCAGGTAAGACGCCGCCCTTATTGCGTTGTTCTTTTTGACGAAATCGAGAAGGCCCACCCCGATGTAATGAACATCTTACTTCAGATTTTAGAGGAAGGAAGATTGACCGACTCTTTTGGACGCAAAGTTGACTTCCGTAATACCGTGATTATCATGACATCCAACATGGGCGCTGATCTAATCCGCAAAAACAATCAGATGGGCTTTGGCAAAACAGCTGAAAACCAGCTGAGCCGTGAGGTGGTGCAAGAGAAGATTCACGACGCAATCAAAAAGGGGTTCCGCCCTGAGCTTCTCAACCGCATCGACGATATTGTGATCTTTAATCCGCTTGCCAAAGAGGATCTCCATAAGGTCATTGAACTCGAGGTGAACAAGGTCTCTGAGAGACTTAAAGATAAGCAGATCTTTCTTGAGCTATCAGCTTGCGCAAAAGAACTACTGGTGACTAAGGGATTCCAGCCCGAATTTGGAGCTAGACCGCTGCGGCGCACCATTGAAAAATGGCTGCAAGATCCTCTGTCAGAAAAAGTCCTAAAAGCGCCAGACAAAGGCGGCTACTGGCTAGTGACAGCAAGTGGACAGGAGCTCTCGTTTACCGAGCAAGCCCCGCCCGCTGCCCCTGCCGCTCCCTAACAGCTCTTTTTTTAGCGAACACGGAAAGACGGAAGCTGCATAGCTTCCGTCTTCATTTCCTACCCCCCCACCTCGCTCCAGAACAAAGAGCAGTAAGAGAAAATA
>JAYUZV010000014.1:0-57520 GCA_043751475.1 Chlamydiia bacterium | reverse complement strand
TTTTTTTCAAGAAGCGTCCTACCATTTGCGCAATCTTTTAGTGTGATTTCAGCCACCACATTTTTTCTTCCTTCAATTGAAACTAGGAGGTTTTGAGACGATGAGCTTTGTCTGTCGTAACGAAATCCGATACGATCACTACTCTGCTGGTCTAGTAATTGGACGAAAAGCTCATAACGGCCATCTGAGGTGCAGATAATATGGGAGTTTGAAAGAGCATAGCTGATGGCATTTCTCAGTAAACCGTCGCTATCTCCATGTACGCTTGGAGCGCTCATGGTTATAGCATCTGATTTACCCTGCAATTGATAACCGCATCCTGTTAAGGAAAGTGTCGATAGAAGGAGTAAGAGAGCAAATTTCAAGGGTTTACTACTCCTTAAAGAGTCTGCTGAGGCTCTTTTTCAGGGCCCGCGTCTAAAACAACACTCGACTCTTCTTGGGGCTTTTCATCCGATATAAGTTCGATGGGTAGTATTGATTCACTTATTTCTGGTTTAATACCCATTCTATCTTCTAATTTCTTGAGCCGCTCAAGCCGGAAGGGAACCTTTTCCGCATGCACTGTTCCTGGAAATTTTGCGAGAACTTTTGTGTAGTAAATTCTCGATGCAAGCGGCTTTTTGGCCCTTTCAAAAAAGAGTGCAGTGGCATAGAGATCTTCCGCATAGATCTCGCGCATTTCAATTATAATGGAACCAGCAAGTGCAAGTTTTTCATCGGATGGAAAGGCCTCTTCGAACTTTTTATAGTTGATTTCCGCGAGGTCGAGAAAGTTAGGATCCGCATATTCACTCTTGGCTTGCCCTAGATAGGCACGGATAATTGAGACATAGGCTTCTGAGGCTAGCGCATGTCGTGGATAGCGGCGTATCAGCTGCTGAAAGGTCTCAATGGATTCTGGGAAATCGCCTAGAGACAATTGAATTTCCCCTTTTCCATAGTAAGCATTTGGTGTAATAGTTCCGCCTGGTAGAGCTGATAGAACCTCTTCATAAATAGTCAGAGCAATCTGCTTTCCGCCAGCAATTTTTGGGAGATCTCTAGAACCTAAAAGGCGCGCTTTTTCACCTGCGCGAAAGCGCTCTGCAATGGCGAATTTCTCAAGTATCACCTCTTCAAAGTGCCTTGGTGAGGCGGACTGTTCTAGATAGGTCGAGAAATATTCATTCGCTTTTTCAAGCTCTCCCATATTAAGGAAAGCGATTGCGCCGAGACGCCATAGTTCATCTGCAAAAAGGTTGTCTGGATAATTCGCGCGCAGATATTTTGTCTTTTGCAGCAAATGCCACCAATCTTTTCCCTCATAGTCGGCAAGTGCAGCTGCATAGACTTCTTGAATTTCGCTGCTATCATTCTGAGAGCTTTTGATATCCTCTTTCTCTTCGGCATGGAGCAGAGTTGTGCAGCAGAGTGCAAGCGGAAGGAGGAGGTGTTTGACAATCTTTTTCATAGGGGTGTTTAGAGTATTTCGTTAGTTAGCCGATAGGGTAGCATAAATCAGTGAACAATCTCAATTTCTTTAACAAAACTCTTCTCACGCAGGGCATTCTCGACATCTCGTGAGCAGGTAATGCCCCAGCTCGCATCAATTTCTACGCTTCCAAGGTCTCTGCCGTCTGCATAAAATTCGAGTTTCAGGGCACTTTTTCCACTATTTTCTTGAATCATTTTTTTCATCTCAAGAATATGCGAAAAGTGGATCTTTGCGGCGTCAATTTTTATTTTTAATAGGCGCGGAATTTTCTCTTCATGCACTTCTTTTTTACGCTCTTTTTTCATTTCAGCTCCGCCTTTTGTCTCCATTTTTTTTCTCAGTTGATGGGTTTTTGAAAGAACTTTTGCTTTGTCAAAGGCGGTGTCACATGCGTTAATAGCTGCGTCATTAACCTCTGTTAAATCGATGAGCCACTTGCACTGATAGCGCGCAGAGCCCTCGCCGCTCTCTTTTTGCAATATTGCGTAAATGAGCTGATTTTCAAGGAGTGTTCCGCTCTTCTCTTCGTAGAGTTCCGGCCAAATGGGTAGTTCAATACTTTCAATGCCGTCGCTCACATTTAAGATGGCAAACTTTTTTTGCGAGCGCGAGGCGAGTTTTATCTGAACACTTTCAATAATAAAAGCGCACCGAAAAATTACCCCATCAGACAAGGTTGCTACATGGTGAAAAGGGGTGCAGGAGAGTTTTTTAAGGAGATGTTTATACTCATCCATCGGGTGGCCTGTCAGAAAAAAGCCGAGAAGCTCTTTTTCACGCCGCAGGAGTTGAGCTTTCAGAGGTTGAACAGTGAGTTTAGGGGGTTTTGAAAAGGGTTTTTCATCTTCTTCAATAAGTGAAAAGAGAGTCATAATACCCTGCGCACTCTCTTTTTGGGATTCACTAGCCGCAGCATGCATCGGATCAACGCTGCAGACCATCTCGCCGCGGCTCCAACCAGTAAAGTCAAATGCTCCAGCTTCAATCAGATATTCAACAACCTTTTTGCCTACTTTTTTGGTGTCAATCCGTTTGAAAAAATCAAATAGATCAGTGAAAGGACCGGACTTTTTCCTCTCCTGCCGAATCGCATCGACAATTCCAATGCCTACACCTTTAATCGCGGAAAGGGCAAAGCGCACACCTTTTGATGTCGCTGCAAATTCTGCTGTCGATTCGTTGATATCAGGTGGAAGTATCGGGATATTCATCGCTTGACATTCGCGGATGACTTTCGAGACTTTCGTTAAGTCATCCCGGTCGCAAGTCATTAAAGCGGCCATCCATTCATAGGGATAGTTCGCCTTGAGGTAGGCTGTGACATAGGTTAGATAGCCGTAGGCTGCTGCGTGTGATTTGTTGAAGCCGTAGGAGGCAAACTTTTCGACCTTATCGAAGATTCTCATCGAGAGCTCTTCGGAAATGCCACGCGCCTTAGCACCCTCTCTGAATTTTTCGCGCTGGCGCATCATCTCTTGCAGATCTTTCTTTCCCATGGCACGCCTAAGGACATCGCCCTCGCCGAGAGAGTATCCAGCAAGTTTGCTCGCAATTTGCATGACCTGCTCTTGGTAGACCATAATCCCGTAGGTTTCGCTGAGAATCTCGCGCATATCGGGGTGGTCGATGTCAATCTCTTCTCTTCCGTGTTTACGGTTAATAAAGGAGGGAATCATCTCCATCGGACCGGGACGGTAGAGGGCGCCAACCGCAATAATCTCTTCAAATTTGTCGATGTGCAGCTGTTTGGCAAGCTCTTGCATACCACCTGACTCGAGCTGGAATATGCCGAGGGTTTTTCCTTGGTTCAGTAGATCAAATGTCGGTTTATCATCGAGTGGCAAATTGATCCACGGCAATCTAACACCGCGGCTCTCTTCAATGGCCTCTACGGCTTTTTGTATAGAGGTGAGTGTTTTAAGTCCCAAAAAGTCAATTTTTAGCATCCCAACAGCTTCGACAGGTTTCATCGAATATTGGGTCACCATAATGGGTGAGTCTTTCGGGTTGCAGATGGGAATATGGTCGGTTAGGGGGTCCGCGCAGATGATAATTCCAGCAGCGTGAATGCCTGTATTGCGCACAGACCCTTCAAGGCGCAGCGCAAGATTGAGTAGGTGGTGGACCTCTTCATCTTCTTTATAGAGTTTGGCAAGGTCGGGATCGATTTCAAGTGCGCGCCTCAGCGTCATATTAAGATCGTCCGGTATTAGTTTGGCAATCTGGTTAACTTTTGGCAGAGGAATGCTGAGAGTTCGGCCAACATCTTTAATGGCCATTTTGGCTTTCATTGTTCCGAAAGTGATAATTTGCGCGACTTTTGAGTGACCATATTTTTGTACGGTGTAGTCGATCACCTCTGATCTGCGGTCCATACAAATATCGACGTCGATATCGGGATATGAGAGTCTTTCTGGGTTGATAAAACGCTCAAAGAAGAGGTTGAATCGCAGTGGCTCGATATCGGTGATCCCAATGAGGTAGAGAACAATCGAGCCAGCTCCTGAACCGCGACCTGGCCCCATGGGAATTCCCCGCCTTTTGGCCCATGCGATAAAGTCGTAAACGATCAGCAAGTAGTCGCACATCCCTTTTGAAATAATCAGGTCGAGTTCATATTTCACACGCTGATGGACCACCTCAAGAGGGTCTTTTCCGGGGTAGTGTTTGGCAACCTCGTTTAGGGCTATTTTGTCGTAGCGTTTTTCAATACCCTCTTTGCACAGCTGCTGCATGAAAGTATGGGTGGCATCTTCACGCTCTTTTTCTGTATAGCTTGTTTCTTCAAGGGCAGGGGGAACAAAGACGGGATAGAATTTTGTTTTAAAGTCGATAAGCAGATCGCACTTTTTAGCGATAGTAAGCGAGGTTTCAAGCGTTTCGGGGTAGCTTTGAAAGCGGAGCGCCATCTCCTCTTCTGTTTTGAAATTAAGCTCGTGAACCGGCATGGTTTTGCGCTTTGGGTTGACTATTTTATTCTTCGGTTTTCCATGCGAGTCGAGCTCCCAAATTTCGCACGGCTCACCTGATTGAATATTCATCATAATTTCATGCGCTCGCCAATCTTCGCGCGCGATGTAGTGGGTGTCATTTGTCGCAACGCATGGGATGCTCAGTTTGCGTCCCATTGCTGTTAGATGATCGATGACCTTTTTTTGGCCAGAAACGTATTCAATATAGCTTTGATTAAGCCAGCTCTCTTTAGTAATCCCCTCTAGCTTGAGATCTTCATCGCTCATCTCATGATTTTGGAGCTCAAAATAGAAATCCTCTTTGAAGAGATTCTGGTACCAGAGAACCTCTTCATGCAGCGCTTTTTCATCACCCGTTAAAACGTGTCTTGCAATGGGTCCTTTAAGTCCGCCTGAGAGACAAATCAGCCCCTCAAAGTGGGCGCTTAAAAGCTCTTTGTCAATACGTGGTGTGTAATAGAATCCGTCAATAAAAGCGCTTGATGAGAGTTTGCAGAGATTCCGGTAGCCGATGCGGTTTTTTGCGAGTAAAATAATAGGAGAGCCGTGGATGCCGCCAATTTTTTTCTTCTCTTTACGCGATTCGGGAGCAACAGTCAGCTCACAGCCAATAATGGGGCGCACACCCGCTTCCTGGCACTCTTTGGTGAACTCAACGGCTCCGTAGAGATTGCCATCATCTGTCAGGGCCAGAGCTTCCATCCCAGACTTTTTTCCGGCAGCAGCAAGTTCTTTGACAGAAGCTGTTGAACCGAGGACAGAATATTGCGAATGAACGTGTAAATTGACCCATTTCATAAGGGTGTGACTCTGATTAAATTCAATTAGAGTCACAGCATAACCGGGCGAGGATATTAAGAGCTAGAAGGAGCTAGTTTGCCCCCTATTTCCTCTTCCGAATAGGGTTTAACATTCCAGAGAGGTATAAGGGCTAGGATGGAAATTACTCCGCACAGGGCGATAATCGGGAAAAAGCCGCCCCATCCCCAGAGGTCGGTAATTTTGCCGAGGGGCCATCCAGCAGATGCGGCGCCGATGTAGGCAATCAGGCCGATAAAACCAGTGGCTGTTCCTGCAGCTTTTTTATGGCACAGTTCAGCTGTTGCCATGCCGATGAGCATTTGAGGACCAAAGATAAGGAAGCCGATAATAAAGGTAAGCAGCGAGTCGAGGGCAATCGACTGGTAAGGGCATAGCCAGAAGGCTAGAACAGAAACAACAATGCCGCAGCAAAAAAGTATGTTGATCGGCGCTCTTTTTCCAGAGAAGAGGCGGTCGGACATAAAACCTGCTGCAAGAGATCCGAAGATGCCCCCCGCTTCAAAAAATCCTGCGCAAAAGGCGGCCTCGAGTTGTGAATAACTTTTTGTCTGCATCAGATAGAGTTGGCTCCAATCGTTAATAGCGGCTCTTGTGACATAGACGAAGAAGTAGGAGATGGCAAGGCTCCAGATAAATTTATTCCTCAGAACGTAGTGAAAAAGGAGCTCCTTTGCAGAGGACTCTTCACCATTTTTTCCTTTTGGGGGCTCTTTATGTGTGTAGCTTTCACCTCTAAACTCCTCAATGGAGGGAAGACCCATCGATTGTGGGGTGTCACGTAGGCGATTGATAAGGAAAAATCCCATGACAATACATAAAAGACCCGGGATAAATAGGGCGTAGCGCCAGCCGAGGGCGCTGCTACAAATAGTGGCGGCAACAATAGGTATGATGAATCCGCCGACACTATGGGCTGTGCTCCATGTGCCCCACCATTTTCCACGCTCTTTTTGCGAATACCAATAGGTCAAAAGGCGCGCGCATGGAGGCCATCCCCAGCCCTGAAAGAGACCGTTAATACCCCATATAATTGCTAATAGCCATAGTGACGAGGTTAGCCCGAAAAAAATGTTACAAACTCCGGTAAGAATAAGCCCAAAGGCCATAAAATAGCGCGGGTTTGACTTGTCGGCTAAAATACCGCTGATAAATTTACTGATACCGTAAGAGATGGATAGCGTACTGCTTAATATGCCCATATCACTCATCGTAAAACCGAGGTCATTAATCATGGAGGGCATGGCAAAAGTAACGCTTTTGCGTGTCAGATAGTAAAAGACATAGCCAATATACATGCTGTAAAAAATGCGCATGCGCCAATACTTATACTGTTTGGCAATTTCAGCTTTATCACTAATAGGTGGCGCGTGGACGGGCGGCTTCAGTAGGTTGAATAGGAATTTCACAGCTTCTCCGCAAACTCTCGATTAATAAAAGTAGGGAAATAACCCCCTTTAATGCCGAGATTTTAATTCTTGGGGCCATTTTATCACTTCCGTTAGAATGTGACAAGCCGTGATTTTGCATCCGTGAATCTATCTCATATTTTTTTAATGTGATTCTTTAAGTTGAAGGATTTCTTCGGCTTATTTATAGTTAAATAACTATTTAAAAGGGATGCCATATGGAACAGTATCAGTGCCCAAAAGGAGTTTTTGATCTCCTGCCAAACCCAACAGCAGAGGGGGAATCGTGGAAAAACACCCATCTTTGGCTCTATGTCGAGGAGGTGATCCGCTCTGTTGCTACCCAGTTTGGCTATCGCGAGATTCGTACCCCTATTTTTGAGCGAACGGAGCTTTTTACGCGCTCTGTTGGTGAGAGTTCGGATATTGTTACAAAAGAGATGTATACTTTTCTTGATAAAGGAGGGCGCTCTATGACCCTCAGGCCTGAGGGAACGGCATCTGTAATTAGGGCGCTTATTGAGCATAGGCTTGATTTAAACGACCCCATTCAAAAATATTTTTACATGGGGCCGATGTTTCGTTACGAGCGGCCTCAGGGCGGGCGCTACCGCCAACTCCACCAATTTGGGGCAGAGGCAGTTGGTATTTCCACCCCAGAACAAGATGTCGAAATGATCCACCTACTGTGCACCATTTATGAGAGACTCGGTTTATCCAATTTGCATGTGATGGTTAATTCGGTTGGAAATAGCCGTGCGCGCGAAAATTATAGGGCGCGTTTGCGTAGTTTTTTACAGCCCCGGTTTGATGAGCTCTCGGACGATTCACAGCGCCGATTTACCGACAATCCTCTGCGCATTTTAGATTCAAAAAGTCCAGAGGATCAGAAAATCTTGGAGGGAGCGCCTCTTTTGTGCGAGTGTTTGGATGAGGATAGCGCTCTCCATTTTGACCGCGTGCAGGAGCTGCTTGGAGAGCTTAAAATTGCATATAGCATTAACGAGAAGCTGGTGCGCGGCCTGGACTACTACAACCACACTGTGTTTGAGGTGACAAGCAGCGATCTTTTTGCTCACAATACCATAGGTGCTGGAGGCCGTTACGACGGCCTATCAAAACAGCTCGGAGGTCCTGATCTGCCATCTGTCGGTTTTGCAACCGGAATCGAGAGAATCATTCAGACAATGCAGCGCCAAAATGCTTTTTTCCCAAACAAAAACCATCCGTATTTATTTCTTGCACCGATTGGTGAAAAGGCGGAAGTGTTCTGTTTTGCACTGCTCTGTCAGTTGCGCACAAGTGGAATTGCTACAGAAATGTCGCTTAAAAAAGGGGTGAAAATTGGGAGCTTATTAAAGCTTGCAAGTGATGTTGGAGCTGCTTATACGCTAGTGATAGGCGACCACGAGCTACATATCGGAAAGGCTTCTTTAAAAGAGATGCTTACCGGTAATAAAGAGGATATTGCCCTTGCATCTATTGGAAAAGAGATAGAGAAATTGTGGCGCTTGAAAAAAGAGGAAAATTAGGTGAAAGTTCTACTTTTTGAGCCAGATATTCCGGTCAATACGGGAAATATTGCGCGCACATGTGTCGCTGCGGGGGCAACGCTTGTGCTCAAACGTCCTCTGGGTTTTAGCTTGTCAGATCGGCAGATGAAGCGCGCGGGTCTCGACTATTGGGAGCATCTCAATTTGGAACTAATCGATAATCTTGATCACTATTTGGCAAAAGAGCTAGAAAACCCTGGCTGCCGCTGCTACTTTTTTTCTAGTAAAGCTACCCGAAGTTATACAGAAATTTCTTTTCAAAAGGATGATATTTTGATCTTTGGTTCGGAGACAAAAGGATTGCCAGACCATTTTTTTAAAACATATCCCGAGAAATTTTACACAATTCCCATGGACCCAGCAGCCCGCTGTCTGAATTTGTCCAATTGCGCCGCAATTATCCTCTATCACGCTTTGTTTGACTTAGGCCGATGATTGCCCTGTATCGAGGGATTTAATCGCATTTTCTGTCTCGAGCAGATCAGAAATAGTCGTTTGTAGCACATGTAAAATGTGTTTTGGGGTGTTAAAAACAGATTCTGCGCGTAGAGCCATTTCTAAACTGGTTTTACCATCTTTAATTAGGGCTACCATGGCGAGGGTTGAGGGAATTTCTCGGTGGTGTTCCGGTGTGATCCAAAGCGCTAATTTGTCGTTATAAAGAGTTACCTTTGCCTCCGATTCAATCACAGTAAAGTGCTGTTCAAAGGCGTCGCTCTGCGGGTTTTCAAACTCACTTATTTTCAAAAGACCGAGGTTTGCAAGGAGTTCTAAGTCAATCTGCCTGATTCCGTCGGGAAGAGCGTGTACATTTTTTATATATTCTTGATATGCTCCTTCTAGCTGCTCTGGATTCATCCCAATTGACTCCGGTCTCTGTTGTATTATCTTTATTTTCTTTTGATAACTTAATATCTGGATAATCTCAACAACTATTTTAATGAAACTGTTTAGAGATAAAATCGTTGTGAAAATAATACTCTCTCTCTTTGTTAGCTCTATTTTGCTCCTCTCTCCAACTAAAGGAGAGGCAGCGCAACTCTTAAAAGCCGATGTTTCGGCAAGCACCGCCATTTTAATCAACGCCGATACGGGTGCTGTTCTATACGAAAAAAATCGCGGAGAAAAGGGCCAACCAGCCAGCACCATTAAGGTAGCAACTATTCTTTATACACTTGAAAAATATGGCGATCGCTTGCATGAAACAGCAACAGCTTCAAGAGATGCAATTTCATCACTTTCACCAAGCGTTAGGCGCTCTGGCGCTCATCCCTCTTACCGTCTTGAATCTGATGGGACCCATATTGCACTCCGTCCAGCTGAACAGATGACAGTCGAGCAGCTTTTACAGGGCATGTTACTCCGTTCAGGTAATGACGCCTCTAATGTCATTGCAGAACATTTTGCCGGATCGATTCCAGAATATGTCGCTGGAATCAATGAGTATCTCAAAGAGATTGGGGTTGAAAACACAGAGTTAAAAAATCCTCATGGCCTTCACGATACCGAGCAATTCACTACCGCCTACGACCTTGCGATGATTGCAAAGAAGGCGATTGAGCATGAAAAATTTCTCGAAATTTTAAGCAAAAGCAGCTTTGACAGGCCCAAGACAAATAAGCAGGAGGCCATTTCACTTCCTCAGACAAACCGTCTTCTTAAAAAAGGGGCGCACTACTACCCAAAAGCCTTCGGCATTAAGACGGGTTATATCTCGGCTGCTAAAAATAATCTTGTTGCCGCTGCCAAAGATGAAAATCGCAAACTCATTGCAGTTGTTATGGGTTGTCCTACCAGTAAAGAGCGCTTTCAAGATGTGATTACCCTCTTTGAAACAGCTTTTAATGAAAAACCTGTGACCCGCAAGCTCCTATCAGAAGAGGACGAGCAATTTTCTCTTTCTGTTAAAGGAGGGGAGCGCCCACTGACAGCAAAAATGGCCTCCTCGCTTTTCGTGACCTACTACCCCTCTGAGGAGCAGAATTACAAGGCTTATCTCACCTGGTATCCCGGCGTACTGCCCATTCCTGCTGGCCGCACTGTGGGTCAAATTGAGGTGATTACAGAGGATGGTCATGCCCTTTGCTGCACCGAACTTCTCGCCGCTACTACAATTGAAATGAGTACTTCCTACTACCTGCTCCACCTTTTGCAGACTCACCTCTGGCGTATTCTTCTGGCTCTCTCCTCACTCCTTCTCACCGCCCTCTACCTCTTCCTCAGCCGCAAAAAAGAACCCCAAACAAGCTGATTTAAACATCAGCTTTAGTTAAGTGTCACATAAAGAGGTCGAATACTTTTCGCACAGCGTTTGGCTATTCTATCCGAATACAATGGTCAGTGCGCGATAAGAAGCAGAATTCAATAACGACATCCACTTTAATCCCTTTTTCCCCATCCTTTCAAGCCCCCATCTTGGCCTACTTACTTAAGTATGACCTGCGATGTGGGCTGTAAAATCTGTGAAAAAATCCTTTGAAAATCATAACTTTTGAATTATTGGGATAGGTTCATATCAAGAAAGAGTTCAATGAGTTGAACTGAGGTGTGGTAGGCGCTTGTTATCAGTAGCGCAGCGATGGGTATGAGGCAAGAGAAGCGACTTTTTCGGTATTCGTCTCGTGAATAGCAAGACCAGATGCGGTAAAGAGTAAATGGCACCGAGAGGGCAGTGATCAGATAGAGCAATATAATCGACAAACCGAGAGGAATACTCAGACCCGGGTTATCAAATACAAGCGCAGAAGCGCCGGCTAGCATCACCAAAATGGGAAAGAGCGGAATGTAGATAATGGTCGCTATCGATCCGCATATTTTCGCACTTTTTCTATCTTTTTCAACCGTGTCTGTTATGTCCATAATTTCCTCTTTAAACCAGTTGCACTAAGGGTGCGTTTTCGGAGCTTGTGTCCGCAATTTTTATTTGATTGTGCCTGTATTTCTCAATAATTTCTCTAAGAATAGATTGATACGTCTCACTATTAAATGCATGTTCCAGTCTGTTGTCAGAATCGAGAACGGTGATATTCTGGATTCTATCGAGTTCATGTTTATAAAACTGATATCGTTCTTCTGTATACGTCTTCAGAGCTCGCGGTCCTAAAGGACCAGATTTACGGATAGTGTCTTCAAAAGCGAGGCGCCAGATGATCTCGTCATGGGTCAGTCCTTCTTTAAGCCACTGGTATTTCCTTATCGCAAGATATTGAAGATTAAAAGAACCAAGTCTGGGGATTAGATCACTGACACTGATATAATTATGAGATTCTGGATGAGTCACACCAGGAGGGATAAAAGACCAGCCACCAAAAGTGAAAATGCGAATTTTTGCCCTTTCCTCACTCGATAATAACATGATTGCATGCTCAGCAATAGCAGCCCCTTGGCTATGGGCAAATAAAATAACCGGCCCTCCTCGCTTAGTTTCATAAACGGAGAGTAAATGCTGAAGAAATTTAGCTGCATTTTTAATAATTTGGGTGTCGCTACCTGTTTTTAAAAATATGGCAACACCGGTGTCTTTGAGCCCCAGCCAAAATTGATCATTTTGCAAGGAAAATACGCGTTCATTGCCGGCCGTATTTGAAATTAATTTGGTCGACTCAATTGCCTGCATTTTTGGATTGCTGATACCATTGATGAATCCCCAAACGCATTGCCCTAAAACTTCTTCAGCTACGATTCGGATGAGTACATCCAATTCGGTAGATCCCCGCAATTTTTTGTTTTGGGAGAAGTCTAATTTCTGCATTTGATAAGATCGTCTAGAACGGAGATGGATGGTGCCATTTGAATTGTGAACAACAACTGCATCCAGTCGATGAGAATTAACCCAATCGATTGTCTTCTCCTGTGTCAAAACTACATCGTTGCCTATGAGATAGAGTTCTTGTTTATCTATCCATTCGATTTTCCCAGCTATTTTGGGCAGCAAAAGAAATTCCTCGTCTCCGGTTTGAATAAATCCGCATAGTGTTTCTATGGAAGTAAGCAAGAGATTAAACTCTTCATGCGTCAACTCTTTTAACTTGCTTTTAGGTGAAACTGAAAATGGCAAGTTTTGAACGAATTCTTCCGGAGAAGTAGGCTGGTAATACTTACCAATTGCCAGGAGCGTTGACTGATAATATGTTTTAGAGTGCAACCACCCTTTCAATGCCTGGCGGCCTTGAAGGGGATTTGAAAAAATAGCATACTTTTCCCAAACACCTATCGAACCATTTTTTCTTGCGGAATGGCAATGATGGTGAATCAGCCCAGGATTATTGATGCGCCACGCGACACTCCCATTTTTTGCCGCATATTTACGGTCGTAAGCGTCTATATAAAGAGCTGTCGCCTCTTCTTTCCAAGCGAGTTTGTATTCACTGGCATTCATTTTACAAGTTTCTAAAACATATTCGTTTATGTGTAGTTGATTCAGATTAAGTAAATAATAATTTCACTCCCTCGGTTAAGGCACTATAGGCAATTGCTATTATTATCATGCTGATGGGTAGTAGGCACATGTGCCGACTTTTTTGATACCTCTCTTTGGAATAGAGAGACCAGATACGGTAGAGGGCAAAGGGTGTTGAAAGTACTGCGCATAAATAGAGTGATATAACTGATAGACCGAGCAATCTGTCTACCCCCGAATCAGCCAGTCTAATTATTTCGACGCCGATAACTATCAGAAAAAAGAGAAAGAGTGGAGGGTAAATAATTGTGGCTATCCATCCGCATATTTTCGCACTTTTTCTATCTTTTTTACCTAATGTGCTGTCCATAATTTCACTCTGATTACGATGAAGGTTTGTCTCTGGCCAAAGGGAATTCCATACTGTTTTTAAAGTCGAGCAGATCGCGCTTAAGTGTTTCAATCAGCCTTTTTGGGGCGCGTTTATCGTCTGGGGATATCGCTTCTTGACTCGTTATTAAAATAACGGTGTTGCCCTGTTGAAATGCTAAAAACCCCCTAACACTACGCAGACAATCTGCTTTTGATGGTTTTAAGTGATTTTGGGTTGCAATAGAAATAGCAATAAAAAGCGCATTATTTTCTGGAGTTTCTTCTTCTAATATTTCAATGCCCGCAGTGTCCTCATTTTGGTTGAAACGGATCAGACCAAACAAGTCGATCATCTTCTTACACGTTGCATAATGAAATTGTGTTTCTACTGGCTCAGGCAGCGTAATAACTTTCACTCCTATAAGATTCTCGGATTCACCGAAAAAAACAACCCCGCTGACAATTTGATCTATTACGTAATCAACGACTTTTGGTTCTGGATAGCCAAAGTTTTGGGCTCTACAGGAAAAGCTATTATTGGAAAAGTAGTAACGCCCCTCAACAATTTTACCTTTTAGCGAAACCGATTTTTCATCAGCTGATAAAGTGGTAAAAAATAGAAGTAACCCCAAAAGCCAGCTAATCAAATTCTTCAATCCCAAAATCATTCCCTTGCACCCGAGTAATAGCTCTTACTTTACGCCTTCTTTTCTTTTTTTTGTCCACCGCAATTTTAAAGAGAAAGTCCGGTGGATAAAATAAAACCCTTAGTCGATTAGTGGCAGCTGTATCACCTTAAGCCAAAACATTTTAGGGTTGATCGTAGAGCTTTTTGGCCATTTCTGGGTGCCTGTCTCCGTGAACGACTTCTTTCGCGACAATTGTGTTGATTTGATCGATTTCATCTGGTGTGAGCTGAATGTTTATACTCATGATATTCTCTAACACGTGCATGGGTTGACTCGTTCCGAAGATTGGGATAATCGAGGGAGACTCCGCTGCAATCCATGCCAAAGAGAGCTGTGACAGCGAGCACTTCTTCTGATCGGCAATTTTCTGCAAAGCACAGACAATCGAGAAGTTGTGAGGGAGATTTTCCTGGCTAAATCGGGGAAATTTTTGGCGAAAATCGCCGGGACGTAGATTTTGAAATGAAGTGATTTTGCCGCTGAGTAGTCCTCGGCAAATCGGACTGCAGGCGACAAATCCAAGCCCAAGTTCTTCACATAGCGGAATAAGCTTCTTCTCAGACCCCCTTGAGAAAAGAGAGTATTCTCCTTGAATAGCCGTAATGGGATGGACCGCATGGGCCCTGCGGATATATTGAGCTTCCATTTCTCCGAGGCCAATATGTCGTACTAGACCCTCAGCAACAAGCCTTCCCATTGCATAAATCGTCTCCTCAATGGGTGTATGAGGATCGATATGGTGCGGGGTAGTAGAGGTCGATAACGGAAACTCCGAGCCGTTTCAGGCTGGCGATACACTGCTGTCTAATGTATTCCGGCCCTCCGTTGATCGAAACAAGATGAGGAGTTGCTCTGTTACAGACTACTCCGACCTTCGTTGCAATTGAGATCTTATTGCGGTTGGCTGCAATAGCACTTCCTACAAGAACCTCGTTATCGCCAAATCCATAATTGTCTGCTGTATCGAAAAAAGTGATCCCATTTTCAATGGCCGCATGAATCGCTCGAATGCACTGCTTTGGATCCACTGGCCCATAAAATCCGGTCATTCCCATACAACCAAGGCCTAAGGGAGAAATTTCAAGGGACCCGATTTTTTTTACTTTCATCAGTTGGTTTCGAATTTTCTTTTTTTATGGGTCGATTTTGAGGAAGCGAGGGCGGGGGATGCCGTCTAGGGTGATCGTTCCGATAAACATGGGAAGCGGTCGTGCCCAGATATCATGTGAGCCGTAGAGCGCCTCGTAGATGACGAGCTCTTCGAGTGTTTCGGAGTGGCGGGATAGGCCAATAATTTTATAGCGCTGCCCTTTATAGTGCTCGTAGATGGAGCCTGGAAGTAGGCTTTTTCCAACAGATGAAAATGGAGGGAGGATTTCTTTATTCATTTTAAAAAAGCGCTGAGCCATTGGGAACGGGTTTTGAGGGTTCAGTTAGGACTACCATGCTATCTTCGTCTGGCAAGCCGAGAGTGAGAACTTCTGATACGAATTTTCCGATCTGCTTCGGAGGGAAATTGACAACAGCAATCACTTGCTTGCCCATCAGCTCTTCTTTAGTGTAGTGGTGCGTAATTTGTGCCGAGGAGCGTTTTTTTCCGAGCGGACCAAAATCGATTATCAGTTTATAGGCTGGCTTTCTCGCTTCTGGATAATCCTCCACAGAAACAATTGTTCCAGCGCGGATATCGACCTTTAAAAAGTCGTTAAATGTAATTTGTTCTGACATCGAGTTATGATATATAAGAACTATCTTCGAAATCAAGAAAAAAAGATATAATCGCTTGCAAAAACGGATAGGAGGAGAGCAGTGGTGATACGAGTGATGGTGGTGGGTTTACTGATGGTAGCAGGCGCGGTTGTAAGTAAAGAGCCGAGCCACGGAACGCGTACTTTTACAAATGAAAAAGTGAGCGAGGTTGTGGTGAATGGCTTTGTCACATTGAAGGGAAGCAAGGTGACAAAACGGCTCCAAGTGAATGGACGGGTAGAAGCGGAGGGGTGCTCCATTGCGCGGATGGAAATCAATGGAAGTGCTGACCTTTCTGACTGCGTGATTAAAGGGAGAGGGAGTGTTAACGGCGTACTTGTTGCAAATGATTCTAATTTTGATGATAAGCTTACCGTGACATCTGAAAAAATGACATTTAATAATTGCACGTTGAAAGCTCTATATATTCCTCTAATGACGGGCTGCAAAGAGCCGCAGATTGTCGAACTTTTAGGTAAGACGCAGGTGAGCGGTACCATCACTTTTGCATCGGGAAAAGGTGAGGTGATAGCCGGGCCTGGAAGTGAGCTGAATGGGGCTGTTATTGGTGGGTCTGTGCGCAAGAATCTTGTTGAATAGAATTGTGAAGAGCAATCATATCGGCAAGTGCAAATTCTTGCGGACGCGAGGTGATGGACTTGCCTATTTTAAGAAGATGCTCTTCAATAGTTGGGTAGAGTTCTTTGAGTGAACCGCGTAACATTTTACGTTTCTGACCAAAAGCTCTTCGCGTCATCTTAAAGAAAGTCTCCTCGTTTAAATCATGCCCCTTTTCTGGAAGATGAAATTGGACAATGGCCGAGTCGACATTCGGTTTTGGATGAAAGCAGTTGCGCGTCACTTGGAATAGGTATTTGGCGGTGCTGTAGTAGCTGAGAAAAAGTGATATTGAGCTGTAATCTTTTGTGTTTGGTTTTGCCACAAAGCGCACCGCAACCTCTTTTTGCACCATCACAGTCACTGTTTCAATAAAGGCGCCGTAGGGCAGGAGTTTTGCCAAAATAGGGGTCGTAATGTGGTAGGGTAGATTTGAGACAATTTTTGCGCGGCATCCTTTTTTTAGACGCTCTTTCAGTAGCGTTAAAAGGTCAAATTCTAAAATATCGGCCTCAAAAACTTCTACTTTATCGCCAAATCGACTAAGCGCCTTGGCAAAGGTGCGGTCGAGCTCGATGCAGATTATTTTGTCGCAATGTTTGAGAAGCTCTTCGGTCAGGCCTCCTGGTCCGGGCCCAATTTCAATGAGAAGATCATCTCGCCTCAGGGAGGCGCTCTCCGCAATTTTACGCGTGATATTTTGGTCGATAAGAAAATTTTGAGAGAGAGACTTCTTTGCGCGCACACCTAGATCATCTAAAAAGCTAAGAAGATTAGTGATAGAGGTAATGCTTGAACTACTCATTGAATTGCAAAGGGTTGAAATTGTGGGGGCAGTTTTTTATCGACTTCTTTTGGGTCGTAATTGTAGGTTTTAAAGAGCTTTTTCATGTAAGCATCTAGCTCAATATCATAAGTGTGTTCAAGCAACTTATGGCGCAATTTATTTTGTAAAAGTTCAAATGGTTGTGTCTCGCTCTTTTGTGTATCTTTTAGGTGGAAGATGCGATAGACCGTTTTATTATCTTTGCGGCTTGTCTGTGCAATAGGAGGGCTAGTCTCTCCTGGTTTTAGTGATAGCAGAACTTCTTTATGGCTCTCGGAAAGTTGAGAAAGATCGAGCTTGTACTCCTGCGACACATTTAAATCGACATTTGCTTTTCCGGTGATATTAATGAGCTCTTTCTCTTTCATTTTTTGCGGTAGAAGAGGGAGGTTTTCATTTGAGGCCAGAGTCAATTGATAGGCCTTTTCAGCGACCTGCTCGCCCATTTTCTCATCAGGCGCGCGAACAGTAACAACTTGGTAGATATACTCTTCTTTTGGAGGGTTTGCGGTAGCAAATGCGCTGTAAGCACTTTCAACAGCTCTTGGCGTGACAGCAAAATAGGCTTTGGTCTGCACAAAACGCGCCATCATACGATCCATCAGCATCTCGTCGTGGATCATCTTTTTGGCTTCTTCGTAGTTCATGCCGATGCGTTCAAGCGCTACCATGACATTTGGCTGAAAACGCTCCTGGATTTGTTGTCTGATATCGGCTTCGCTGACTTTGAATTTCTCATCTTTTTGGCTTTCAGAATCCGCCAGGATAAGCTCAATTTGGACTAGCTGAGTCAGAAATGAGCGCCACTGGGAATTGTAAAATTGAAATCGCTGAACCGGCGAGTTTTTTAATTCCGGATAGTTTTTATCCAAAAATAGATCCATTTTTTTCATCACATCAAGAACAGAGATATTGCGGCCATTCACTTGCGTGAGAATGCGATTATTTACAACAATCTGTTTTTTGTCGCCAGGCTCGTGGGCTATCTGTCCCGGAGAGGTAAAGGCAGCGGCGGGGGCGGTAAGCGCAATTAGCGATGTCAGTGATAAAAGAAATAGTGCTGCTTTCATAAGTGTTTAATCTCGTATAATAGTCTGGTCTGATGCTAACAAAACGCTCGCTTTATGCAAAGGAGAGTTTCTCTCTTAAAACAGATCCAAAAAATCCGTCGGGTCCGCTCTGTGTCGGTGTGGTCTGGAAATCTGGGGCAGCGCGCTCTAGCCCATAGGTTTTTATGAAAAATTCAATCTGCTCTTGGTTTTCTTCGGCAAGGAGGCTGCATGTGGTGTAAATAATAGACCCGCCTGGTTTTAAGTAGGCGAGGGTCGATTTAAAAATTTCTCTTTGAATGGCAATTAGTTCGGCTAGTTTTTCATCAGAAAAGCGCCATTTCATATCTGGGTTGCGTCGAAAAGTGCCGCTTCCGCTGCAAGGCACATCTAGTAAAACCCTGTCCATTTTCCCTTTTAAGCGAGAGAGTTTGCTTTTTTCATCCGGGAATATCAGTTGCGCATTTTGCACGCCGGCTCTAGCAAGTCGTTTTTTTGCATTTTCGAGTGCACTTTTTCTAATATCGTGGAGGTAGATCTGCCCTTTGCCTCTCATTTGCGGAGCAATTGCAAGAGTTTTCCCGCCGGACCCCGCACAAAAATCGAGAAGGTGCATCCCCTCTTTAATGTCTACAAGTTCGGCTAGTAATTGAGATCCTTCATCTTGCATCTCGAAATAGCCGAGTTTATACTCGTCACAGTGGAGCAGTGGACTGCGCGTTCCAATTTGGATTCCGTGCGGAGCAGTTTTAGTGGCCTCAACCGCGATATGCGCCTCCCAAAGCCGCATTAAATGCTCTCTGGATGTTTTAATGGTGTTGACACGGATCGTGGTTGGTGCTTGCTCGTTTGATAGCGTGCAAATTTCAGTCGCTTTTTCTATCCCGTAATGGGCAACCAGTCGGTTAAAAAAGGTTTCCGGCATACTCAATTGCGTGTGAATTGGTAGCTTTTTTATCTTTTTTGCGAGTTCATCGCTGTCGTTATTAATACAATTGAGACGCGCTTCCCAGGAGGAGTCCCCTGTTAGGGCGTCAATTAAATCGCGAAATCGGATCAGCTGATAGATTTTTTCTGAAATAAATTTGCGGTCTTTTGATCCGAGGGCGCGATTGTCGCGAAAGTAGTCGCGCAGGCAGTTATCAGCCGCGCTCTTTTCCGGATTATAACTCTCCAGAATGAGCAATAAATGGTGATCTCGAAAGGTTTTTTGCATATTGTTTTGTTTTTATTTGCCCAAAAAAGTAATAAACAAGAGTAACAAATAGGAAGATAAATAGCTATACTTCCATTCGTGTGCACGGAATGGGTTGGAAATTAAAGTCATTTTTTGAGACTCTCTGTTCATACGGTGAATTAATAAAGGATTAGTGGCATGCGCACTTTGCAAAATTTAATCGGTTTTTTGGGGCGTCTGTGCCTGTCTATAATATTTATTGTTTCAGGGCTTTATAAAGTCTTTCATTGGGATGAGACCAAAGAGAGTCTTGTAACTGCTATCGACGCCCATTTTACCTCTCAAACCCTCCCTGTTTTTATCCAGGAAATTTTTCGCTTAATACTCGATCAGCTTCCCGTATTTTTGGGTATTGCAGCTGGTTGTGAATTGATGGGTTCGGCCCTTTTGCTGCTCGGAATAGGGGTGCGTTTCGGCGCTTTTTTACTCCTTGCCTTTCTTGTTCCAACCACATTTGTATTCCACCATTTTTGGCTACTCGAGGGTGCAGATCAGAACATTCAAATGATCATGTTTCTCAAAAATCTAGCTATTGTGGGGGGGCTATTACTGCTTCTCGCTTTTGGGGTGGGTAGTAAGAGCCAAGATAGTGCACCTAAATCTAAGGCGTAGCGCCGATAGTCTAAGTAGCGTCCGCGGTTCTCTTTCTCTGCCCCTAGTTTTTCTTGGCACATTTTTTCTTGTTGCCTTTGCACTGCCGACCTTTTCTACTCTGCTCTGTCTCTTTACAGCCACTTTCGGGTACGCCATTTTTTGGTATGCGCTTAGTCTTGTAGGGGGCCCGCGCGTCCAATTTCTGCTCGCTGCTCTCTGGTATGGCTCTATCCAACTGATTCAGTTTTCTTGGATTTGCGACGGCGCGCGCTACCAAGGTCTTTTTGTTCTGGCCCTCTATTTATCAGTTGGGGCGATAGGGGGCCTTTTTTTTGCTCTTTTTACATGTGCACTGCTTAAAAATAATTTGAATCTACTGAAAAGCGCGACATTTTGCGCGATATGGACCCTCGGGGAATGGGGGCGTGGACAGGTTGCTTGCGGCTTTCCGATTAATCCAATGGGAATGCCTATCTCAAGCAGCCCTTATTCGCTGCAGCTCGCTTCGATTGGCGGCCCTCTTTTTCTCACCTTTCTGTTGGTATTCTCCAATATAGAGGTTTTGCGGCTTATTCGAAGTCCTTTTCGAGGAGCACTCAAAATCTTTCTTGCCGCTCTTATTTTTCTTCTCCCTCAGGCAGTTGGGTTTTTTCTTTTAAAGCGCCCTTCGACTCCAACGTTAGATCGTCCCGTCAGTGTGGCGCTTGTTCAAACTGCGCTCCTTCCTTGCGAAAAGTTGCACGGTCTTGGCCCAAACACCCTCTCTTTGGAGGAGCAGTGGGGACGGATTTTTGGGCTTCTTGGAAGGGATCTCGATCAGAAAATCGATTTATTAATTCTTCCGGAAAATGCTCTGCCCTGCATGGTGTCAGACAAGGTCTTTTCCTATGATGTCGCGCAACCTTTAATTGCACATCATTTCGGCGAAAAACAGGCCAGCGCGCTTTCGCTAGACTCCGATCTATCTAACGGTTTTTTTGGGCAGATGCTTGCCAATTTTTATGGCGCACACTGCTTAGGAGGGTTTAGTCGTACAGATGGCGCTGGCCTCTATTATACAAGTTGCTTCTGCTTCGTTCCGAATAGCGAAAAGGATGTCGATTTTTACGACAAAAGAAAGCTTGTCCCTGGTGAGTATCTTCTATTTGATTGGTGTAGAGGTGTCGCAGCAAAGTTTAACATCAGATCTTTTTTTGAAAAAGGGAGTGGCCCGCGTCTTTTTAGCGGGCCTCTGCCCGGTCTTGTTATAAGCCCCTCGATCTGTTATGACGAATTTTTCTCGGAGATTGTGAGGGAAGGGAGGTGCCTTGGTGCAAATATTCTTCTTAATATTACAAATGATGGGTGGTATCCAGGCCGCGGACCGTTTAGTCTGCCCGAGCAGCACTATAGCCATGCCCGTTTGCGCGCCGTTGAACTCGGGGCTCCTCTTTTGCGCTGCTGTAACACAGGAGTAACCGCTATTATCGACGAAAATGGGGCTGAAATAGCCCGTTTGCCGCTTTCGGCCAGCAGCGGCGGCGACCACCCATCTCTACTGCTTCACTCCTTTATGCCCCGCGTCAAATCGACTCTTTACACTTTGTGGGGGGACCTATTTGTTCTGCTTTTATCGTGCGCAATCATCTTATTATCAATGGTGCTGCGTTTAAGAAGAGGTTGTGTAAAATAGTCCTCCTTGGTAAAGTGTGAGCTGTTTTGTGGCCTATCTGCCCGTTTGTTTGTGAAGTGAGAGCGGACTAAAAATAAGAATTGCTTTAGAATAGGCGATATAAGGTGAAAATTAAAAATAGTTTATTTGAGGACGTTTTGCTGAAAGAACAGGCGGAAAAAACTGAAGCTCAAACTTCTTCCATGGGGATGGGCGCTCGTCAGCTATTAAGAGCTCAGCGCACTCTTAAAAAGGGGTTTTCTCTATCCGGTATTTCACTTTTTTTAGGCGAAATTGTCTCTATTAAAGCTCTTCCGGCCCCTCCGGGTAGCGGCATTCGTTTCCGCAGGGTAGACCTTCCGGGTAAGCCTATTATTCCAGCGACGCTTTCAAATGCGCAAACTCCGTTCCGTTTTACACTTCTTAAAAATAAAGAGGCTTCGGTAAGTACAGTAGAGCATATTCTCTCTGCTTTTTCAGCGGCCGCAATTGATAATGTTCTGATTGAAATAGACGGTCCAGAGGTCCCTATTTCCGATGGCAGTAGTCGAGCTTTTGTTGAGGCAATTGCCCTAGCAGGGGTTGAGTCGCAGGATAGCGAAGTTGAGATCTATCAGGTAACTAAACCGCTACACGTCTCTCTTGGCGACACCCAGCTTGTCGCTCTTCCGTGCGACGAGTTTAAAATCAGCTGTCTGATTCACTACCCACACTGTCCACAAATCGGGTCGCAATTTTATATTTATAACGGCGATTTTGACCTTTACAGCAGAGAAATTGCCCCTTGCCGCACCTATTCTCAATACGAAGAGGTATTTCCTCTGATCGAGAGGGGGCTCATCCGCGGTGGTGCACTTGAAACGGCCCTTGTTTTCAAAAATGGACAGATCATGAACGAGGGGGGCGCGCGCTTTCCAGATGAGATGGTTCGGCATAAAGTGCTTGATCTGATCGGAGATCTTTCTCTTGTGGGAATGCCTTTTAAGGCGCATATTATTGCTATTAGATCTGGGCACAGTGCAAATGTCCTGCTTGCAAAAGAAATTTACAAACATCTGGAGGCAAAGAGCGAATGACATCCTTAACAAGCCGTTTTAAACCACTGCTAGTCGAAGATCTCAAAAAGATTATTCCTCATAGATACCCATTTATGCTGTTAGATCGAGTCATTGACTTTGATCGCGAGAAAAAGCAGCTTGTCGCCCTTAAAAATGTATCCTATAATGAACATTTTTTTCAGGGGCACTTCCCAGATGCGCCTGTTATGCCTGGTGTTTTAATTGTCGAAGCGCTTGCTCAAGCCTCTGGTGTCCTCGCTCATCTTCTCGGTGATCTCAAAGAAATCGCCCTTTTGCTGAGCGTCGATGGCGCTAAGTTTCGCAGAGCAGTAATACCTGGCGATCAGCTGGAGCTCCATATCGAAGCGATCCACACAAGTCATCGTGGAGGAAAATTTAAGGCCAGAGCTTTTGTTGCTGGGCTGCTGGTGTGTGAAGTTGAGATAGGCCTTGCTTGTATTTCGAAAGAGCAGCTGCAAGAGAAACAGAGTTAAAAAAAGGAGAGGGAGTTATATGTCGCATAAATATTCCGATGTTTATTCTAGTGCACAAAGCTCATCTGCGGGCCTTTTGGATGAGCAAGTAAATATCCATTCCACGGCAAATATCCACCCCACCGCTATCGTGGAAGAAGGGGCCAAAATTGGAGCGCATGTTCTTATTGAGCCGTATACAGTTATTAAGAAAAACGTTGTTTTGAAAGAAGGTGTTATAATTAAGGCGCACGTCTATCTCGATGGCAATACAACTGTCGGTGAGGGTACAACCATTTGGCCTTTTGCGAGTATTGGCACGCAAACACAAGATTTAAAGTACCGCGGAGAGACAACCTATGTCTCTATTGGGAGAGGGTGTAACATTCGCGAATATGTGACAATTAACTCCTCGTCTATTGAAGGCAGCACGGTAAAGGTTGGGGATCATTGCCATATTATGGCCTATTGCCATGTCGCGCACGACTGTGAAATTGGCGATCATGTGATTATGGCTAACGGCGCAACTCTCGCCGGATATGTCACCATTGAAGATTTTGCCGTTATTGGCGGCCTTACGGCAATTCATCAATTTTGTCGCGTGGGTAGATATGCGATGGTTGGTGGACATAGTGCTATTGGACGCGATGTGCCGCCATTTACTTTGGGAAGAGGTGACCCGTTTAAGCTGGGTGGTCTCAATCTCGTAGGCCTTAAGCGCCATCAATTTTCTTTAGAGGAGCGCTGCCGCCTTTCGGAAGCATTCAAACTGACATTTCGCTGCGGCTTGTCACTTGAAGAGGCCCTTAGTAGGGTTGAACAAGAGGTCGAGCAAATTCCTCAGGTCAAAGAGTGGGTCGCTTTCTGCAGAAATTCTAAGCGCGGAGTGGTGGTTGTGTCAGGTGAAGAAGAGCGTGAAGGCGGTCTAGAGGAAAACTAGCACGAGTTTAATAGGGGTGCAAAACCGTGAGAATTCTCTTTTTTGGCACCACAACCTTTGCCGCGCGCATCTTTGAGAGCCTTGTTGCAGCGGGCTATGCATGTGTAGGCGTTGTCACCCGTCCCGATAAGCCACAGGGCCGCGGCCAGAAAATCGACTCTCCTCCTGTAAAACTTGTAGCGCAGAAAATCCTTCCCGGGATCCCTGTCTATCAGCCCATTAAGGCCTCCTCCGACGAGGCATTTATCGCCTCTATTCAAAAACTGAAAAGCAAGGAAGATCCCTTGCTATTTGTTGTCGTTGCTTATGGCGAAATATTAAAACAAAATTTACTAGATATGCCTGATGTAACCCCCTATGGGGCCATTAATATCCATGCGAGTCTGCTGCCAAAATACCGCGGGGCCGCTCCTATTCACCGTGCGTTGCAAAATGGAGAGCAAGAGAGCGGCGTTACCATTATCGAAATGGTGCGCGAGATGGATGCCGGTGCCATGCTCGGCAAAGCCATTGTCGAGATTGGTCAGCGCATGACCTTCCCGGAGCTCGAGGAGGTTCTGTGCGCCGCTGCGTGCACTCTTTTGCCGCAGGTTTTAGCGCAAATTGAGTCCGCGGGCGTAGATGCTCTGGCTCAAAATCCGGCAGATGTCACCTTTGCAGCTAAAATCACACCGGAAGAGTATCGCATAGACTGGTCCAAGGGGGCGCGCGACATCGACCTTCAAATCAGATCGCTTAGGGGCTCTTACTGCCTTGCGCTGATCGACGGCAAGGAGATGCGGTTAAAAATCTTGGAGGCACATCCCGACCCCTCATTACCCCCTCTTTCTCCAGGAGAAATGGCCCTAAAAGAAGGGCTTATTGGCACGGGAACCTGTCCGCTAAAGTTGCTGAGGATTCAGCTTGAAGGGAAGCCGCCTTCGCTCTACAAGGAGTTTGTCAATGGGTATTCAGATCGCCTAAATAAGATTAAATAAACAAAATTTTATTTATTCATTCATAGAATTAAATTCGCGCATTTTTTATCGAAAATATACCTTCCTGCACCTCGAGAGGGAAACAAAACTGTTTGCGGTTTAATTGTCTATTCATCTACAATTGGGTCGTTTTAAAACTAGGTTTTTAGGAGAAGTGAAATGACTACATGTCAAACGACCACCGCCACCGCCTTGCGATTTACAGAAGCTGTTTTTTCGATCTCTGACAAAAATAAAGGGATGGCTTTAAAATGGGCCTACTACCCGGTCATGGTTATTGAAGCTTTTGGTGGAACCGTCTCTCCTGCATGGAAAAGCATTGGTGGGGCTGCAAAGAATGTAAAAAACGGTCTTGGTGCAACTAAACTTCCGGGCGATATAGTTTTTGTTATCAAAGGATTGTGGAAGCATGTTTTTGTTGCTTCTTACAAATTTGCTACAGGTGCTCCGGCCGCGACCAAAACTGCCGCAGAAATTAAGGCAGAAGAAACGGCTATCCTCTGTCCTCTTGGCGAATTTGCTGTTGGGGCGGTGAGCAGAGTTTCTACGGTCGATGATACGATAAATGCCGTCCAGTCGATGAGTATCTGTAGGGTGCCTGTGCGCCTTGTCGAACTCATTAAAAAGATTGGGCCGTGGTGCATGGTTATTGGCTTTAGTGTGATGGCTATCAAGACAGCTGTTCTCTTAAAAGCGCAGATTGGGGCTGAAACAGTCGGAGTTGTTGCGGATAGCATCATGACTCTTGTTAATCAGATTTGTTATCTTGTGGTGGGTCTTCTTGGGGTCATGAAAGCGCTGGCTATCGGTGCTACTACTGTTGTTGCAGCCCCCCTCTGTCTGACACTTGCTCTGATGATGGAGACGGCTAAATATCTCAATAGTGAAATGAATCGTAAGGTTGGGGAATAGAGATATTTGTTTGACCTGAATTTTATCTAGCAGATCAGTTGGTCTATAGCTGGTCTGCTGCTTTTTTTAATAGATTAACGGGCTTAAGAAATATGGTAGAGATAGTCAAAGAAGCCACATGGCTAGAATGGGCAGAGGATTCTGCTCAAGTCTTCGAAAAAGATGGGTGCGCTCCCTTTACAGCAAATGTTCTCTGTCAGGCACTCCTCTTTGCTGGGCAGTATATTCAGCTCAACTCAGCTATGATCCATTCGGCAAAGCGTGTCTCGCTTTTTGCTGGTTTTATGGAGGATTCTTTTGATCTGCTTGCGCTTCCGCATGCGGCATATAAGTTCTTGCAAGCGGCATATAGTCTTGATATTACCGAAACAATACAAAATGGGTGTGCTATTACGTACTGTTTAGCGGCTGTTGTAAGCGTTCTTGATGCGCTCGGACTGCTCTACCTCGGTGATATCCGTTCTCTTGTCCAGGTAATGACCTGCTCCTCGCTTTTGGTCTCTGATACGATTACCCTGATGATTCAGATAAAAAGTTGGGTCACTCTCGGTAAAACGCAAACCAAGAAAGGTGAGCTGAAAAGGGCTCTGTGCGCGCTCGCCTATACCATCACTTCGGTTGCCTATTACATGATACAGTTTGTTGCGGCGACTCTCTTTTCTGTTTCAGGCGGTCTAGCGGCCACCTGCTTACCTATTGTGCTCTTGCAGCTCGCCCGGATGGTCTTTAGGGTCGCTGCCCGTTATTTTGAAATTGCAAATATCCGTGATGCAGTGAGTTTTTCGGCATGAGTGCAGCAAGTGTTGGGTTCTTTAGCTCCTTCGTTCCCGAATGTCCCCCCAAAGTATCCCCTGGTTTTTCGTCTCCTGCTCTTAATAATCGTATTGTGATGCTTGTCTCCCGTCTTTTTGGCTCCACTCACTTTAAAGTGACCTTCTTCGTCTATAGTCTTTTTCTTATGGGGCATGCTCTACACGATTTTATTCAAAAAATAAGAGCGGGAGGGGTGTTTGATGCGGTTGCTGCCGGTATGATCTCTGTTGGGGCCGTGAGTCGGGTTTTTTGCAATGCCGCGCGCAATAGATGGCTTGTTCTGGGCTTTTTAAAGACGCCGTTTGCCCTTATTTCAGATATCGGTTTTGGGATCAGCGCGATGCGAAGTCTACGGCAAGAGATAAGCGCGAGTAAGGGCACTTCTTGCGGAGAAGCGACCGTTTCTTACCTGCAAATGGCTGTTACCATCTCCTGTTTGGCAATTTCGCTCTTCTCTATCGGAGCTCTTCTCTTTTCTCAGCCCTCCCTCCTTCTTTTCTGTGATGTTCTCTGGATAGTGCTTCCGCTTTTCGGCTCCCTTTTGGAGGTGACGGCGTGTGTGGTTAGTGGGATTTCGCCCCTACTGGTCAGGATCGACCTTTTTATTACTTATCTGGCGAGTCGTCTTGAGTAGCGATTCTCGGGCCTCGCCAGTTCTTTCCGGTGCCCACTGGCTCTTTGCGCTTTTGGTGCTTGCTCTGTTGCTCTCTACCCTCCTTTTTTCGTTTATTTCAGAGTATAGAGTCGGCCTGCGCGTGGGTAAAATGATGGAAAGGGGGAGTCTCGGCGAAAGTGGTTTTTCCTCTGATTGAAGGGGATGGAGCTCTTGTCATCAAGATTTTCGTTGTTGGAAATTGGTGAAATTGATAGGCTAACACAACTGAAAACTTTGCTGCGAGCGCATGAATTGGGTTAGTGCCTTTCTTCTCTCCGTTTGCAACACAAAAAATAGTTAAATTAGGGTTAAAACCGATGGCGTTAAGATTGATGGGAAAAAAAATTGGAATGACTACACGCATGTCTGAGAAAGGCGAGCCTATGGGTGTGACTGTTATTCAAATTGAGCCCAATACCGTTGTTCAAATTAAAACCAAAGCTAACGACGGTTATGAAGCGCTCCAGCTTGCTACAGGTGATTGTAAGGTGAAGAACCTCAACAAACCTCAGAGAGTTAAGCTCGAGAAGGTAGGGGCGCTTCAATCTCAAGAAAAAAGAGGTCCTGGTAAGCTTTTTGAGGCGCGAGTTTCTGATATTGCTGAGTTTGCTCAGGGGCAAGCGATCGATGTCTCTCAGTTTCAGGACTGCAAATATGTGGATGTCACAGCCTTTTCAAAGGGTAAGGGGTTTCAGGGGCTCGTGAAAATGAAGCACTTTGGCGGCGGTAACGCTTCTCATGGTCACTCTCTTTCACTTCGAAAAGCCGGTGCTCGTGGACATGGACGTACAACGCCGGGTCGCTGCTTTAAAAACATGCCCCAGCCAAGTCATATGGGAAACGATCAGGTTACCGTGCAGTCTGTTCGGGTTGTAATGGTTGATGCTGCGCGCGGTCTTTTATTGATTAACGGATCTGTTCCAGGTCCTATTAATCAATATGTTTTTATTCAAAAAGCGATCAAGTTAAATTAAAAATCTGCTCAGTGGTTAGTTTTTTTAAAAACGGTTAATATAAAAAGTTTGGAGTCAATTGTGGCAAGTTTGTTGAAGTATAATTTCCAAGGTAAGCAGCTCGCTGAAAAAGCGGAGCTTGATCAGGCTATTATCCAGCCAAGGGTAAACGAGGCACTTGTTAAGCAGTGTGTTGTTGCCCTGCGCGAAAATCAGCGTCAATGGTCCGCCAGTACGCAAGGTCGTTCAGATGTCAGATGTACCGGAAAAAAACCTCACAAACAGAAAGGAACAGGTGGCGCGCGCCAGGGTTCTCTTGCTGCTCCTCAATACAGGGGTGGTGGAGTTGTCTTTGGTCCAAAGCCGAAATTCAATCAATATGTGGCTGTTAATAGTAAGCAGCGTCGCTTGGCTTTGCAGCAGCTTTTAAGTGAGCGCGTTAGAGATGGCAAGGTTGCCATTGTAGAAACTCCTGTTTTTAAGAACGATAAGCCGTCCACAAAGATCGCTCATGCCTTTCTAGAAAAAATGGATCTTTTCAATAAAAATGTCCTTATTCTCGGAAAAGAATCGAATCTGGCTTTAGAACTCTCTCTGCGTAATATTTGCAACGATAAACGCGGTGAAAAAAAGAAGCTCAGTTATAAGCGCACAGCCAACCTCAATGTCTATAATGTTGCTATTGCAGAACATATTATCCTTGTCGATGCGGTGGAGGAGTTTAAGTCCCTTCTTCAGCACGGCTTTTTGCCAACAAACAACTAAATTTACGGAAGTTAAGAGATGACCCAATTTAACCCTTACCAGATTATTAAATCCCGTATTGTAACTGAAAAGACCATGTCTGTAAAAAGATCGCAAAAAGCTGCCAGCGGTGTTTCTAAGGTTGTTTTTCGCGTCTGTCCAACCGCCAACAAGATTGAGATTAAACAAGCTTTTGAGGCGATTTACAACGTAAAAGTAAAAAAAGTTTGTACGCTTACAATGCTTCCAAAAACAAAGCGTACAAAGTATGGCCTCGGAAAGACCTCCGGCGGGAAAAAAGCGATTATCACCCCAGTTGAAAATGTTCCGGCGCTAGCAGGGCTGTAAGAGAGAAAAGATTTTTTTTAGTGGAATTGAAAAATGTTAAAGAAGTTTAATCCAACGACCCCTTCATTGCGGCACACCCATCTTTCTGGCAACGCTGAGTTGACAAAGAAGCCTCAGGTGGCGCGTATTGGAAAGAGGATTGATTATATCATGCGCGATGGGGTTAAAGTTGCCCGAACTATTCTGCGTGCGGTAAAACCTGAAAAAAGTTTGCTATCCAAGCTTCACAGCACCGGTGGTCGTAACAATGTCGGTCGTATTACAACGCGTCATTGCGGTGGCGGTCACAAGCGCAAATATCGCCTTGTTGATTTTAAGCGCGACAAGTTTGATGTGGTGGCAATCGTTGATTCTATCCAATACGATCCAAATAGATCGGCTCACATTGCGCTATTGCACTACGCAGACACAGAAAAGAGATATATTATCGCGCCAAAAAATCTTAAGGCTGGCGATGAGGTCATCTCTTATGGCGATGGTAAAGGTCTAAAAGAAGATCTTCGTCCAGGTGTAACAATGCGCCTTTCTGAGATGCGTGTGGGTACTACAATTCACAATATCGAGATTAAACCAGGCAGGGGCGGCGCTCTTATCCGTTCTGCGGGTACTTCTGGACAGTTTTCAGGTGTTGACAATGATCACGCAATCGTTAAACTCAATACGGGCGAGGTAAGGCGTGTTCCGGCTCACTGCCGCGCAACAGTTGGTATTGTCTCCAATGCGGAGCATAACTTGCAGCAGATCGGTAAAGCAGGACGTAAGCGTTGGCTCGGTATTCGTCCAACTGTACGTGGTGTTGCCATGAACCCAGTCGACCACCCACACGGTGGTGGTGAAGGGCGTACAAAGGGTATTCAGATGATGTCGCCTACAAGCGTTTATGCGAAGGGCTTTAAGACTCGTCATAAGAAAAAGAGTCTTAAGCATATTGTCCAGAGACGTAAAAAGAAATAGTCGGATTGAAAGGGTTGTAAAGGAATGGGAAGATCACTTAAGAAAGGGCCGTTTTTGGATGGCCATCTGATGAAAAAAGTAGAAGCAGAAAATGCAAAGGGTACAAAAGCGCCTATTAAGACCTATTCGAGAAGGTCATCGATTATTCCCGAAATGGTTGGTCATACGTTTGCTGTCCATAACGGAAATAAGTTTTTCCCTGTTTTTGTCTCAGAAAATATGATTGGTCAGAAGCTAGGAGCGTTTGCATTTACTAGAGTAAGAGCTCAGCATACAGCGGGCGATAAGAAAGCCGCTGACAAGAAGTAGTTTAACAGAGTTTAGGTAAGAGATTAGTATGGAGCGTTACACAGCTAAAATAATGAATGTCAGGGTGCCTCCGCGAAAAGCGCGTCTTGCTGCCGGATTGATCCGCAACAAGAGTGTTGCAGCGGCAAAAGTACAATTGATCGGAAGCCCGATGAAATCGAGCGGAATCCTGATTAAGCTGCTTAAAACTGCAATTTGCAATGCCCTTACACAAGGAGCTGAGCGCGAAGCATTTTTAACCGTTCAGGAAGTTTGTGTAGATAGCGGCAGAACGCTTAAGAGATCAAAATCACGAAGCCGCGGTAGCAGCACAGCTGTTTTAAAGCGTTCTAGCCATTTCTCGATTGTACTTAGTGAATCAGAAGCACTTCGCACTGCCTATGAAGAGAATAGAAAGGCTGGTAAAAAAGAAGATACAGGAAGAGGAAGCGTATAATTATGGGACAAAAGACCAACCCAATTGCTTTTAGAGCACAAGCGCAAAGAAGTTTAATGCCAACAAAATGGTATGGATCACAGAGAGATTTTGGGGAGCTGGTTGCTCAGGACGAGTCGATCCGCGCGTTTTTTGCAAAAAAGCATAAACAGCATATTAGCAGACTTGAAATTTCAAGAAGTGATCGTCTTGTTGTTACGATTCGTAGCGTAAAAACAAACGCCTTAACTATGCGCGGAGCTGGGGATGCAAATGGAGAAGCATTGAAAAAAATTCTGCTTAACCAAGCTGAGCAGCGCTACCTAACAGATGTCTTTTCAAAAGATAAATCAGGGCGCGACGAGCGTCATAATGCGGTGAAGAAGATGATTAATAGCCTGCACATCGATGTGATCGATGAGCGCGGCCTATCAGCAAATGTATCTGCAGAAAGTGTAGCCTCTCAACTTGAAGCACGTATCACTTATAGACGCGCAATGAAAAAAGTGATTCAAGAAGTCATGGGCGCGCGGGCAAAAGGCATTAAAATCATGGTAGCGGGTCGTTTAGGCGGCGCGGAAATCGCTAGAACCGAACACTTTAGCGAAGGGCTTGTCGGTCTTCACACGTTGCGCAACGATATTGATTACGCGCATGCGACAGCGCAGACTACCTATGGAAAAATTGGTGTAAAAGTTTGGATCAATCGCGGTCCTTACGGTGTAGATAGTGGACAGAGAAAAAGTAGAGTGGAATAATAGATGTATAAGACTCCCAAACAATTAACTTATCGTAAGCGCCATAAAATGGGGCGCAGCGGCCTGGCAAAAGCTGGATATAGTCAAACTGCTCCTTTCGCAATGAAAGCCCTGAGCCGTGGACAGATCACCGCGCGTCAAATTGAAGCCGCACGTGTTGCAATTAGCCGTTTCCTTGGAAGAAAAGGGCGTCTAATTATTCAAATCTTCCCCCAAACACCTAGAACCAGTAAGCCAGCAGAGGTGAGAATGGGTAAAGGTAAGGGTTCTGTAGATTTTTATGCCGCAATTATTCGTCCGGGTGTTACTCTCTTTGAGCTAGATGGTGTAACCCATGACGAGGCGCGTGACGCATTAGGCAGAGCGGCGGCGAAGTTAAATATTAAGACTAGATTAAGCATTAGACAAGAGAAGGTTTAGGAGGGCACATGGCGAGAACAAAAGTTGTCAAAAAAACGAAAGTCAAAGAGAAAACCGTAATGAGCGCTCTGCTTGCAATGTCTGAGTCCGATTTGGGTGCAAACATTTTTAAAGCGCATGCTGAGCTTTTTGATTTGAGAGATGCGGCTGCCGCTCACCTGCGCACACAGCGTTTACCTGATAGTGATAAGAGCAAACAGAAAAAAGTTCCTGTTCACTCTATCCCAATGGTAAGACGCAATATTGCAAGAATGAAAATGGTTCTCGGCGATATCGCTAGAACAAGCAAAAAGAAATAGAGAATTTAGGTCATGAATATGGAAGCTAGAGGTAACAGACACCTTCTTGTCGGTACTGTAACAAGTGCTAAGCGAGATAAAACAGTCACTGTTTCTGTTGAAAGAAAAGAGAAGCACCCCATTTACGAAAAGTCACTTGTAAAAACTACTACATGTCATGCACATGATGAAAAAGATGAGTGCGCTGTGGGCGATATCGTGGAGCTGATGGCTTGCAGACCGCTTTCAAAAACAAAACATTGGCGCGTGACAAAAGTGGTCACTAAGGCCCTAACAATTTAAGTGAAGCTCGTAGAAGCTAGTAAGAGTTCAAGGAAAGTAAGCATATGATTCAGAAAGGAACAATCTTAGAAGTTGCAGATAATAGCGGGGCAAAAAAAGTAAATTGCTTCTGTATTCTCGGTGGCTCACGCAAACGAGTAGCTAAAGTGGGAGATGTGATTGTCTGCTCTGTCCGCGAGGCCATTCCTACATCTCTCGTTAAGAAAAAAGCTGTTGTAAAAGGGCTTGTAGTTAGAACCCGCTTTTCAAAGGCCCGTAGTGACGGAGTAATGGTTAATTTCAGCGAAAATGCGGTTGTCCTCATTAAAGAGGTAAAAGGGGGGTACGACCCAGTTGGCACGCGTGTTTTTGGCCCGGTTTCAAGGGCTTTAAGAGAAGCAGTTGGTGGGGGCTGGACGAAAATTATTTCGCTTGCTCCAGAGGTTATTTAATTAAGGTAGGATAAAAAAATGGGTTATCGTTTACGAGCAGGAGATCTTGTTATAGTGACCACCGGCGCCGATAAGGGTTCAGTGGGAACCATTCTGGACAGAGTTGGTGATCGTGTGCGTGTGACAAATGCAGTCAATAGTGCTGGTGTCGCGACGCGTGTTGCTACAGCTACAAAGCATCTGAAGCGAAAAGAGCAGACGGGTGAGGGTGTAAGAGAGACAATGGAGAGATATATCGATGTTTCTAATGTTGCCCCTTACTCTAAAACAGAGAGTAAAAAAGTTAAATTAAAGCTGATTGCCGATACGGATGGAAAGCGCTTTGTTTATATGAATAAAGCTGGTGAGAGCATCACTTATTTCCCAAGCAAAAAATAACCATTAAAAACAGTAGAAAAGCAATTAGAACTTATGAATGCATCACCAGAAAACAACGTAGAGAAAAACATTCTCAAAGAGAAGTATCACAAAGAGATTAAGCTAACTCTTAAGGAGAAATTTGCTTATCCTAATGTCATGCTTGTTCCTAAGCTTGTTAAAATTGTCCTGACAATGGGGGCTGCTAAGACATTTAGCAACCACAAAGATAGCGTTGGGCAGCTTCAGCATGAACTGATGCAAATTACTGGCCAAAAACCTGTTGTGACAAAAGCGAAAAAAGCGATTGCCAACTTTAAGTCCAGAATCGGCGTACCTGTCGGTTTAACGGTAACACTACGTGGCAGTAGAATGTATCAATTTGCGTATAAATTGCTGAATATCGACTTAGCGCGTATTCGCGACTTTCGCGGAATTAAAAGGGGATGTGATGGATACGGAAATCTCTCTTTTGGACTAAAAGAGCAGACCTGCTTTTCGGAGATTAACTTGGATAAAATGACCTACTCGCAAGGTATGCACGTGACTTTTGTAACAAGCGCGCGCACCGATGAGGAGTGCATTGCTCTGCTTACAGAGCTTGGAATGCCGTTTCAGAAGGATGGAGTTTAAGGAAAACAGATGGATCAGATATCTAAATTTACTACCGATATTCGCAATGCAGTCTTTGCAAAACGTACTTTTGTCGATCTTCCCGGAATTAAAATGAATGAGGCGCTACTTAAAGTGCTTTCAGCTCATGGGTTTATTGCGGGATATAAGAAAATTATTCCCGAAATTACGAGAGGAAAAGCGTCATTCCCTATTTTTCGCGCACATTTTAACATCCTTGATATGGGTGGGCAGATGCGCCATGTGATGAGAGATATCGAGCAAGTTTCCACTCCGAGTTTTCGCAGATACAAAAAGGCAAAAGAAATTTTCCGCGTACAGAATGGTCTTGGAATCTCTGTCTTTTCTACGTCAAGCGGTTTTATGACAGGCAGCGAAGCGCGCGAGAAAAATATTGGTGGACTCTGCGTGTTAAAGGTTTATAGCTAAGGATGAGTAATATGAAGCAAAACGTATCGCGTATCGCGAGAAAAAATAACATGCTTCCTTCTGGAATCGATTTAGGATTTAAAGAAGGGGTGCTTACTGCAACAGGGCCTAAGGGCACTTTGAATATGAATTTACCTGCTGGGCTCACTCTGATTAAAGATGAGAGCGGCAAATTTGTCTCTTTTAATGTTGAAGCAGTCGCCCAGGGTGAGAGGGATGTAAGACGTCTTTCTGGCCTTTATTCGCGGTTACTCGACAATGTAATTAAGGGTGTCAAAGATGGCTTTGAAGAGCAGCTCGAGATGGTAGGTGTTGGATATAAAGCAAACGTGCAAGGGAATAAAGTTGTTCTCGCTGTAGGTTTTTCTCATCTTGTCGAAATAGAAATCCCAAGCGGAATTAAGGTTGATATCGAGAAAAACGTTTTGATTAAAATTTCAGGCATGGACAAGCAAGTTGTCGGCCACTTTGCCGCAATTGTGAGATCAAAAAAACCACCCGAGCCGTATAAAGGTAAAGGGATTAAGTATGTCGGCGAGCGTATCATTAGAAAAGCTGGTAAGACAGTTGCTAGCAAATAAAGTTTTAAGGGTTTAGGAAATGGAATCAGAGTTATTGAAAAGAGACGTTCGACGTCGAAAAAGAGCCCTCTCTGTTGGGGGACGTATTACACCTGGTAGTGTTGCGCGACCACGTTTGAGCTATCATCAATCTAATCGCTATATTAGAGCGCAGCTTATTGATGATAACGCAGGTAAAACTTTGTGTTCAATTTCAAGCGAAACAAAGGCCTTTCGTGCAGCTACTCTTGTAAAGACATCGCTAAAAAGCATTGGGACAGCACAAGAAGTGGGTAAACAACTCGCGGCAAAAGCTAAAGCTCAAGGGATTGAGCAGGCGGTTCTTGATCGCGGACACCGCGCATATTCTGGGGCATTAAAAGCTCTTGTTGAAGCGGCTCGCGAAACTGGTCTAAAAATATAGTACTCTAGAGGAATATGAAGCAGAATAATAGAAGAAGCGACAGAAACGAACAGAAAAAAGATGCTCTTGAAGAGAGCACAATTTCAGTGAATCGAAATTGCAAAGCGACAAAAGGCGGCCGTGCTTTTAGTTTCCAGGCTGTTATTGTTGTTGGCGATCGCAAAGGTAAAATTGGCCTTGGTAGCGGTAAAGCCGGTGAGGTTGCTGAGGCAATTAAAAAAGCCAAAGAAGATGCAGTGAGAAATGCGGTGACCTTAAATTTTGAAACCGTTGATGGGCATAAGCAGCTCTATCACGAGGACACCGGTGTTTGCGGCGGTGCACGTGTGCTAGTTAGGCCTGCTAAACCAGGTACTGGACTGAGAGCCGGTGGTGCTATCCGTACAATTCTTGAGCTTGCTGGTGTTACTAATGTAACCACAAAATCTCTCGGTTCAAAACAGGCGTTTAACGTTGCGCAAGCGACGCTTATCGCACTTTCAAACCAAAAAAATGTAAAAGAATTTGTCAGCCTGCGTGAGGGAAAGTAGAAAATGAACAGATTATCAAGTTTATCGCGTATTGAGCGTAAATTTCCTAAAAGAGTTGGACGTGGACCTGGTTCAGGAACCGGAAAAACATGCGGCCGTGGAATGAAAGGTCGCTACTCGATTTCTGGAGCTACGCTCCGTATCGGTTACGAGGGTGGACAGTATCCACTCTATAGAAAGCTTCCTACACGTGGTTTTTCTAATGCAAGATTTGCTAGAAAAAAGATCGATGTCACAGTTCACATGTTGCAAGAGCTTGCTGAGAGTGGAAAAGTATTTGATAGTTCATCTCTTGTCAGTAAGCATCAACTTTCTGCAAGCGATATGAAAAATTACACCTTCCGCGTTATTGCGGGTGGAGATTTGAACAAGAAAATTCCTGAGATTAGAGCGCACCATTTTACAAAAGGAGCGAAGGCTTATCTAGAGGCAAAAGGGGTGACTTGTACACTTGTCCCATTCCCACAATTTGTCCACAAAAAGAAGTAGTTGTTTTTTATGCAGGTAGTTAGGAGCGCTTTTCATGTTCGATAGCATCAGGCATATTTTTGCAGACAAGAAGATGCGCCAGCGCATCTTCTTTACATTGCTAATGCTCCTCGCTTGCCGTATTGGTGCGCAGGTTCAAGTGCCGGGTATTAACAGCGAAGTTGCCATGCGTCTTATTAAGACGGCAACTGGTGGCTCTCAGAATTTATTTCAGCTGATGGACGTCTTTTCTGGCGGTGCCTTTGCGCAGATGACAATCATCGCGCTTGGTGTGATGCCCTATATCTCATCCTCTATTTTTATGCAGGTCGCTGTTGCTCTTTTGCCATCTCTGAAGCGCGAGGTTGAGCAGAACCCAACTGTTGGGCGCAGAAAAATTGCCACCTACACACGATTTTTGACAATTGCGCTCGCTCTTTCTCAGTCTGGACTTTTTGCCAGATTTGCCCTGCAGCTTAATGCAAGTAATCCAGGTGTTATTTTGGATGAAATTGTGAGAATTCAGGCCTTCGGTACCCCTTGGCTTTTCTATCTTATTATGATGAGCACAATGACAGCTGGCACAGTTCTGCTTATGTGGGTGGGCGAGCAGATCAGCGATAAGGAGCGCGGTGTGGGGAATGGGATGAGCCTTATCATTGCTATCGGTATTCTATCTAGTTTGCCATCGACAATCGGCACCATTATTCGTCAGCTCAATTTAGAGTCGCAAGAGCCGGGTCAAATGTCTTTTACATCGCTCTTACTCCTTGGTTCTGTCTTTGTTTTTATCGTTCTTGGTACTATTTTAATTATCCAAGGCCAGAGAAAAATTCCTTTGCAGTATGCAGGGCGCAGGCTTGTCCGCGGAGAGATGGGATCCAATAAATACGCCTATATTCCTTTAAAAATTAACTATGCAGGAGTTGTCCCTGTTATTTTTGCTTCGACACTTCTGATGTTTCCTGCCACAATTGGGCAATTTATTGGTCGCGGTAACTGGTTTGGCAAGATGGCTATTGCTATTTCTCCTGGAAACTGGCCTTATACAATCGCTTATGTTATGCTGATATTCCTTTTCACCTATGTCTGGACATCGACACAATTTCATCCAGAGCAAATTGCCCGTGATTTGCAGAGCGAAGGTGGCTTTATTCCTGGTGTTAGGCAGGGAGAGCCTACAGCGCGCTACCTTTTTAATACGATGAGCCACATCACCTTTATGGGAGCTCTTTTTTTAGCTCTCATTGCTGTTCTTCCGACGCTGGTTGGGCGTATTTTGGGTGTGGATGCTACAATTAGCTACTTTTTTGGCGGAACATCTCTTTTGATTCTTGTCGGAGTAGTAATAGACACTAAAAATCAAATTGATACAGCCCTGATATCAGACAAATATCAGGGTAAAATGAGGCTTTCCAGCTTTCGTAGCAGGTAGAGCTCTCTTAACTTCAAGGGTTTTGCAAGCAACCCCTTGAAGGTAAATTTTCTATGTGTTAATGTTGCTTGCTTTTTGAAACAATGAAAGATAGGACAAGTGAATGCCTCGAATACTCGGTGTAGATATCCCAGATAATAAATGTGTAGAGTACTCCCTCCGTTATATTTACGGGGTTGGGCCGACCCGCTCCAAAGAGATTGTAGCTCACTGTAAATTTTCGGAGGTGTTGCGCGCCCGCGACCTCACCTCGGAGCAGATTGTGGAGATTACAAACTATATTGAGCAGAATTTCTTGACAGAAGGTAAGTTGCGCCGTGAGGTTGCGTCTAATATTAAGCGTCTTGTTGACATGAATTGCTATCGCGGTGCCCGTCATAGACAGGGGCTTCCAGTTAGAGGGCAACGTACATCGACAAACGCTAGGACACGTAAAGGGAAGAGAAAGACTGTTGCCAATAAGAAGATGGCAGTTAAGTAATCCGGCCTGATGATTTTAATTTAAGGAGTATTGGTTTTGAGCAGTAAAAGCACTAGTAGTAAAGACGCTGTTGTAGCGAAGCGTAAAAAATCGCGTATTGTCCATCAGGGTATTGTTCGCATTAATGCGAGGTCGAATACAACTTTTGTTACAATTACCGATCTTCAGGGAAATGTTCTTGTTTCGGCAAGTCCTGGAAAGGTGAACTTTAAAGGCTCGCGTAAAAGCACCCCATTTGCTGCCGCACGTGTGGGCGAAATGGCTGCCAAGCAGGCCCGCGAGCAATATGGCATGACAAGTTGTGCTGTTCTTATGAAGGGATGTGGCCCTGGGAAAGAGAGTGCAGCTGGCGCTATCCATAAAGTGGCTGGAATCGATGTCACAGAATATACCGACATGACACGAGGACCACATGGTGGTTGCCGTGCGAAAAAGAAGAGACGCTGCTAATTTTAGAACTTAGAAGCAGTCCTGTTTTTTTATTAAGTTAAGTTTATATTTTTTGGAGAGAGCGATGTTAGATGTAGAGTACGATAAGTTTGAGCTGCCGGTTGCAATTATGCGTCATAGCGGAGAGCATAATAGTACGTATGGTCGGTTTGAAGCTGCTCCTTTTTCTAAAGGAATGGGTCATACGATTGGAAATACCCTTCGCCGTCTTCTGATGATTGGTTTGCAGTCGCCTGGTATTATTTCCATTGCCATTGATGGAGTTGAGCACGAATACTTAAAAATAGCCGGTGTAATCGAAGATATGCCGAATCTCATTTTGAATTTGAAGGGCGCGCGTCTTCGCAATATGAAAATGAAGCCTGGTGTACAGGTTCTTGTCACAACAGAGCTGGATATTACCCAGGCAGATCTAGATCGTTCTGGTGGTTTTGTCGAGGTGACCATCGGTGATCTTATTACAAAATCCCAATTTGAGGTGGTTTCTCCTTCGCACAAGGTATTTACTGTCACAGCTCCCCTTAAGCGCTCTGTTCAGCTTCGTGTTGCCTATGGAAGGGGTTACGTTCCATCTGAACGCCACGAGCTATCTAAACCCCTTGTCAATGAAATTGCTATTGACACCTCTTTTTCTCCTGTTAAACTTGTCAACTATACTGTAGAAGATTTCCGTGTTGGTCAAGATACAGATATGGATAAGCTTGTATTTACCATTACAACCGACGGTAGGATAACTCCTGAAGAGGCAGTTTCTCTTTCTGCGCAGATCGCCGGAACGCACTTCTCAATTTTTGATTCAGGCGTTACCAAGATTATCCCAATGGAAGATGGGGAAGAGAATAAAAATGACGCCTACGAGAGACTTGTTGCGCTTGTGGCAACGCCACTTGATAATCTTGAGCTGTCTGTGCGCTCAACTAACTGCCTTCGTAGCAAAGAAATTAAGCATATTTACCATCTTATTTTGTATGCGGAAAAAGAGCTGCTTCAATTTGACCATCTCGGTAAAAAATCAAAAGAAGAGATTGATGATATCTTGAAAGAGCGTGGACTGAGCTTGTCGTTTTGCGACTATAAAAATCCGGAAGGGCTCATCCGTTATACAACAGCTGGCGTAACAGCGGAAAAATTCAAAGATTTTGCAGAGAAGTTTGCGCTTGATGTAGATGCCTATATTAAGAGTCATTCCGATAAGAGTGCGCCCGCTTCAGAGCTGTAAAAAATAGTAAAAGTGAATTGACAAAAGGTAGAAGAAATTATGAGACACCGCAAACGGACAGTTAAACTAGGTAGAACAGGCTCGCATCTTAAAGCGATGTGCGCCAACATGGTAAAATCTCTTGTTGCAATTGGCTATGTTGAAACGACTGTTCCAAAAGCGAAAGAGGTTAGACGGCATGCCGAGCATATGGTGACCCTTGCAAAACAGGGAGACTTGGCTGGTGATAGACGCGCGATCCAAGCTATGCAAGTGCGCTATAACGAGCTTACTCCTGTAGAGGAAAGGCGCGCAAAAGCTGGTAACACAAGTGGATACAATTTGGATCGCTTTGTAATGGGTAAGCTTAAAGAGTTAGCAATACGTTTTGCAGGTAGAGCCGGTGGGTATACACGTATGGTTCGTACTGGTATGCGTCGCGGAGATGGGGTAGAGGTTTGCCTTTTGGAGTTCTTGCCAGCGACTTAATCGGCAGCGCCTGTTTAAATAATAGTTGTTAGACCCGGCACAGGCTTATTATCCTGCATGCTGGGTCTTCTGTTTTGTATTTTCCTTTACATTCTATTTCTTTCGCGCTATCTTTAAAGAAGATAGGCTGTGCTGGGCAAGCTTCCAAATGAGTATACGTGTTGCAATCAACGGTTTTGGAAGAATTGGTAGGCTTTTTCTTCGTGCTTTGATAGAGCGAGATGTTAAGGGTATAACAGTTGTTGCCATTAACGATCTTGTTGATCCGGATAACCTTGCTTATCTATTGAAATACGATACGGTTCATGGTAGGGCACCATTTGCAGTCGAGTGGACAGAGAGTGCTCTGACTGCTGCCGGCCACTCTATTGCGGTCTTTAATGAAGCTGACCCAGAAAATCTTCCTTGGGAGCGCCTCGGTGTTGCCTATGTGGTTGATTCAACGGGGCGCTTTACTAAGGAAGAGGAGCTGCGAAAACATTTAAAAGCGGGCGCTAAAAGGGTATTGCTATCTGCGCCACCACGCGATGACATGCCGGTTTATGTTATGGGGGTTAACCATAAAGAGTACAATCCTAAAAAGGATTTTATTCTTTCAAACGCTTCGTGCACCACTAACTGTTTGGCACCACTGGCTAAGCTGCTAGACGCAGAGTATGGGATTGTGGAGGGGTTGATGACAACCATTCACGCCATGACGGCTTCGCAGCCAACTGTGGACAGCCCAAGCAAGAAGGACTTTCGCGGCGGTAGGGCGGCCAGTCATAACGCAATTCCCGCATCGACGGGTGCTGCAAAGGCGGTTGCCCTCTGCTTGCCGCAATTGAAGGGCAAGTTGACCGGGATGGCCTTTCGTATACCGACAATTGACGTTTCGGCTGTCGATTTGACAGTGAAATTGGCAAAAGAGACAAGTTACACAGAAATTTGCGCGCGCATTAAAGATGCAGCAGCGCGCGAGATGAATGGAATTATTGAATATTGTGACGATGAGGTTGTCTCGTCGGACTTTATAGGTTGCAGAGCCTCTTGCATTTTTGATGCAAAGGCCGGAATAGCTTTAAATTCAACCTTTTACAAGCTGATTGCTTGGTATGACAATGAGGTTGGTTACGCAAATAGAATGGTAGATTTAATTTGCCATATGGCAAAACAAGAGAATTAAAAGACCCGTAAAAGGGAAAAAAAGAAACAAATACTTTCTTAAATTGAGTTGTTGCGAAGAAGGTTGGCGAATTTATTAGTAGATGTGGTGCCGAAAACGGCTCTTAGGAGCTTTTAATGCGGGTTGCCATGAGCGGTGGAGGGGATTACTTCTTCCTGTTCTTTATAACTACCAAATAAAAGTACGCTCTCCTGCATTTGCTCCTTTGGTTTATTAAGGTGTAGAATAGATAAGGAAAAACCAGTGCATTACACACGACACCCATTAGTTGAATCGGTATTAACCGCAAAAAGCGGATATAAACTTGCAGTCCGCCCCACAAAAAGCAGCGATCACGAGGAGTACCTTGTTGACGCCATTGAAATTGTCTCTTTTGGAAGCGCCTATTTCTTTCGCCCAACCGCGGATAGCCCTTACTCATTTATCGTTCCCGTTTCAGATTTTGAAGTGGTAGAGGTAAAAGAGATGCGCGCTGTTCTTAAAAATGTAGAGCTTAGCAGCAGAAGAGTTTCTATTGGCGCTGGTGCGGACTCTCCGCCACAGCCTCAAAGCTCTGTCGATAGATCTGGTAAGAAGAAGAGCCGCAGATCGAAGCGCGGCGGCAGAAATGTCACCCAAGATGGCGGCGAAGAGAGCTCCTCTTCTGAGGACAGGGAAGAGACGCGTGCAAACGCGCCGGAGAGTGAGATCTCTGTGGACAACGAGAGGACCACTCTATCACCAATTCCACGCCCTTCAATCCGCATCCCAACACCGCCTATGCCTCCAAGACGTCCTCCTGCACCACCGGTGGTTTCAGATGAGTCTTCTGAGGAAGAGAGCGGCGAGTAAAAAAGTTGGCGATTTTGGCACTTCTCTTAGTGCTTGAATCATTTGTAAAAGCCGTTTACAATAGTCCATCTGCTCGGATGGCGGAATCGGTAGACGCAAGGGACTTAAAATCCCTTGGGAGTAATCCCGTGCGGGTTCAATTCCCGCTCCGAGCATTTTCATAACCAGGGGCGCATCCGCGCCCCTTTTTACACCTTCAATAATCTCGAGAAAATATACCAATGATTGGTATATAGCAAACGTATGTTTCAAAGGCGATAGCACGGATGACTGGGGTTGATAAAAAGAGATCTTTTTGGGCAGTAACTTTATCTAACACTGCGGCTAAAATGACAAAGAAAATGCCTATTAAGGTTTTGGATCTCCTTCCTTTGTTGTTAGCGGAGATAGAGGTAGCCGGACCGATTCGTAAAGATTAGAAGAATTTTAGTTGAAAAAGGGACGTCCAACCTATGTTGTGTGTTGGAGAGTAGATAAAGAAGTAAAGAAAGTTGAGATATATTATGTCGGTACACACGAAAACGCGCCGTACTGATAGGGCGGTAAAAGTAGATCCAAAACTAAGAAGAGCTTAGCTGAAGAGAAATCTCTGCCATGGAGAGAGTTGCTTAAAGAGCACTTGGAAAAGTATAGTGAGCCCGGGGTATTACTCAGAGGTAATCGTCATAAGAGAGAGTTGACCCAGAGGGAAGTTGCAGAGGCGCTTGGTATCCGTACGCACCATATTAGTGAAATGGAAAATGGGAAGAGACCGATTGGCAAGGAAATGGTTAAGCGACTGGCTCTATTTTTTAAAACAGATTACAGATTATTTCTTTAAAGCATGAGTGATTGTCGGATAGAGTGGGTGGATAAGGTTCCAGAGGATCTCCGGATAAGGGTGGAACAAGGCCATGCACGTGATGAGGCGCGTAAGGGGATCGTCTGCGATGATAAGCGCTTTTCACTGATTGCTACAAATGGTGAAGAGATCTCTGGTTTGTTAAGAGGCTACACCGCTTTTACAGAGATTTATGTAGATGATCTCTGGGTGGACCCTAAATGGCATAAGCGAGGATTGGGGCGTCATTTATTGCACGAGGTTGAAAACCATTTTAAAGATCAGGAATACAATAATATCAACCTTGTAACAAACCACTTTCAGGCGCCTGAATTTTACAAAAAATGTGGTTTTGAGGTCGAATTTGTCCGTATTAACAGATACAATCCCGCTCTTTCCAAAACCTTTTTCATTAAATACTTTGAAAATAACCCGCAGACCCGCGGACTACTCCTACGACCTAGGTGAATCAGCTATTTCAACGGACCGCGAGCGTTATTTCAATCATGCGTTGCTTTTTTTAAGCATTCTGAAAAAGGGTTACGAAATTCCGGTAGATCTTTCAGAGGCGTACAAGGAACTGCAAATATATATAAAAGATGAGAATTCTGGGGTCTCACCGGGGCTGCATTTTCTTATCTTAAGAAAGATCTGAGGTTTTATTTTTTTCTTGCGAGGGTGAGGATGGATGGGCTTTTGTTTATGGAGAAAGGGGTGCCATCGAAGGTGTATTGACCGATTGGGTCAAAACCGTTTCTGGTGAGCATTTCCTTGAGCTCACTGCTTGTGTAGAGTTGGAGAGAGAATCTGGAGTGAAATCTTTCTGGTTTTTCGCCATTTTTTTGGATGATGTAATTGTTGTAGGACGTGAGTATGCCGCTACTTTTATCTAGGTTGGACAGTTTTATCGCCGACCTTTTTTTGCAGATAGATCGCTAAATTGCTCACCACATCTTCTGTCATAGCTTCCAAATTGAGGATGTCAAAGAGATAGATGCCACCTGGGTTTAAGTTGCGTGCAATATTGCGCATTGCCTTTTCAAATCCCGCTTTTTTCAAGTGTCCGACAGCGTTAAATATCGTAATCGCGGCGTCAAAATGGCCCGCTTTAAGTGTGGGCATGTTGCCATATATAAATGGCACGTTGAGTTGTTGATCGGAGGCTTTTTTGCGCGCGATTTTTAGCAGATCGGGGCTAAAATCAGAGCCCGTGACTTGATAGCCGCGTTTGCCAAGAAAAAAGACTTGTGAGCCAGTGCCATAGGTCATATCGAGGATGGTTTTAACTCCATGCTCTCTGAGAAGGTTCTCAATTGCGCTGTTTTTTTGATCGGTCTCATCATTAAGGTTAAAGGCATCAAAATATTCGGGCTGTTTTTTATATTCAGGCGGTAAACCAAGGCGTTCCTTTTTCATAATAGTGCTCATTTTTACTTCGAGCATAAGAGCAAAGGGTACTTAAGTGGAGCGGTATTTTTTGTGCCAGAGGATGGGGAGGAGGAGGACAGGTAGGCCGAAGTAGAAGGCCGGACGCAGGTTTGGTTCAATGAGAACGACAAACAGAATAATCACTTGGATAATGATGGAAAAAAGAGTGAGGTAGGGAAAAAAAGGAACTTTATAGGCTAGTTTGATGCCGAGATTTTTTGCCTCTTTTCTAAAGCGCAGTTGTGCCCAGCAGATAGAAATCCAGCAGATCGAGCCTGTAAACCCAGAAGTTGCTAGTAGTAAAGCATAGAGTTTAGGGGATATAAAAAAACAGGCAATAATCAGTAGGCTCCAGACAGCCAAAAGTGTAGCATAGGTGGCGTAGGTAGGAACTCCGTTTCTATTAATTTTAGTTAGTGCTTTGGGCCCCATTCCCTTTTGGCATAAAGCAAGAAGAGTGCGTACAGTTGCATAAACACCACTATTAGCACTTGAAAGAGCCCCTGTAATGATAAGAAAGCTGAAGAGATGGGCGACATGGTTGAGGCCGTATTTCGAGAGAGCAACAGAGAATGCGCTCTGTTCCAGGCCGCCATCACGCCAAGGAAGAATAAGTGCGAGCATAAAGGTTGGAATCACATAAATTCCAATGATGCGGAAGGTCACTTTATTGAGTGCCGCTGGGATTGCTTTTTCAGGATTTTCTGCTTCAGAAGCAGTCAGTCCGATAATTTCTGACCCCTGAAAGTTGGACATGAGTATCACCATATTGATGAAAAGCAGACCAAGGCCATTTGGCAAAAGACCCCCGTCACCTAGTAGGTATCGTGTACCAATGGGTGCGTGAAGAGAGCCGATCCAGCCGAAAAAAATTAGGGCAGCTAGAACAGAAAAGCCGATTAAAAGGGCGATTTTAATAAGAGAGAGCCAGAATTCGAGCTCGCCGAAGGCTTTAACATTGATAATGTTAGAAAAGGTAATAATCACCGCGAAAAAGAGGGCCCAGATATAAATGGGAACGCCTGGTACAAAGTTTTGCATGATGATTCCACCGGCAATACATTCGGACGGAATGTAAATTACCCAATTAAACCAGTAAGACCAACCAACTCCACACGCCCAAGCAGGTGAGATATACTTTTCTGCTGAATTAACAAATGATCCTTGTGCGGGTGATGAGACGGCTAGTTCGGCCAGGCAGGCGAGTGTTAGATAGGAGATAAGGCCGCCGAGCGCATAAGCGATAAAGGCTGCGGGCCCAACCTCTTTGAGTAGATAACCCGTTCCAAGAAAATAGGAGGATCCGATGATGCCGCCAAGGGCAATCAGGCTGATATGCCTCTCTTTAAGTCCGCGCTGGAGTTGAGGAGATGTCATGGTACTCTTTAATTTCATAGTAAAGCCTAACTGTAAAAACAGGCGATTAAAAAAACAAGATAAATAGCTGTTAATTAGTTTAGTTTATTTCCTGTTGTGAATTAGTCCGCGCCTTTTTGAGATTTTTAACTGGGTTAGTAGAAGTCGTCCTCTTAAAGGGGGGGGGAGTTCGCATATTTTGGCAAAGATCTCTTGTCGATAAAAATTCGACAAATTAGCTGCTCTTATTTTGATAGGTGCAGTTTATGCTAGGTCTTGGGTGGAAAAGATGTAAAGTTTTGTTCTGGAGGGGGCTCTCGGTTGGTCAGCTGCTTTGCTGCTCGCTCAAGCACGTTGTGATTTACTCCAGGAGTCCTTTAGTGAGACGGTGCGGTTGAAGACGGGTGTGCCGGGAGCGGACGATATAGGATCGACGTAGAAGTAGCCTTGACGCTCGAACTGGTAGTGCTCGCCGGGCAGGGCCTTTTCAAGCGAGAGCTCAAGGCGGCAATATTTGAGAATTTCGCGCGAATGGGGGTTAATTTGCGCCAGGAATTCGTCATCGGATGGGGTATCTAGAAGAAGTGGGCTGTAGAGGTGAACCTCAGCAACTAGACTTTTGGTGGAGACCCAGTGAATAGCCCCTTTGACCTTGCGGGTCATGGGGGGGCCACCGCTGCGTGTCTCGCTATCGTAGGTGCAATGTAGGGCGATGATTTCGCCGGTCTGCTCCGCGCGCTCGACGTGTGTGCAGGTGATGCAGTAGCCATAGCGTAGGCGCACTTCACGTCCTACAGCAAGCCGAAAAAAGTCTTTTGGCGGATTTTCTGAAAAGTCGTCCTGTTCAATATAGAGCTCGCGTGTAAAAGGGATCTGGCGTGAGCCAGTTTTGGGAATGTCGTGGGGCCAGTAGGAGGCTTCGAGCCACTCGGTGTGGTTTTCTGGAAAGTTATCGATAATAACTTTCAGTGGCCGCAGAACAGCCATGACGCGCGGCGATTTTGTATTGAGGTTATCGCGCAGGCAGAACTCAAACTGACCACTTTCCACAGAGCTATTGGCCTTGGCAATGCCGATAAGATCGCAAAATTGACGGATCGCTTCGGCCGTGCAGCCGCGACGGCGCAGGCCAGCGATAGTAGGCAGACGCGGATCGTCCCATCCATCGACATATTTCTGCTGTACAAGTTGTAGCAACTTGCGCTTGCTCATAACAGTCTGCTGCAGGTCGAGCCTAGCAAACTCATACTGGCGCGGTCTTGAAGGAAATGTGGTTTCGATATTGTCCAGAACCCAGTCATAGAGCGGTCGATTATTCTCGAACTCGAGGGTGCAGATTGAGTGGGTGATCCCTTCGAGGGCATCAGAAATCGGATGGGCATAGTCGTACATCGGGTAGATGCACCACTTGTCACCTGTCCGGTAGTGGGTGGCGTGGCGGATGCGGTAGAGGAGTGGGTCTCGCAGCTTCATGTTGGGAGCGCTCATGTCGATGCGCGCGCGCAGCACGTAGGTGCCGTCTTTAAATTCACCCGCGCGCATACGGGAAAAAAGGTCGAGATTATCCTCTACAGAGTGTTTGGTGTAGTAGGGGCTGATAGTTCCAGCTGTTGTAACTGTTCCGCGCGTGCTACGAATCTCCTCTTCGTTAAGGCCGCAGACATAGGCCTTGCCTGATTTAATCAGATCTAGCGCGTAATCGTACATTTTTTCGAAGTAGTCAGAGGCGTGAAAGAGGTTTCTGTTCCAACTAAAGCCGAGCCAGAGCACATCCTCTTGAATGCCTTTTTCATAGATCACATCTTCTTTCGTTGGATCGGTGTCGTCAAAGCGCAGGTGGCACGCGCCGTTATACTCCTGCGCGAGGCCAAAGTTGAGACAGATCGATTTAGCGTGGCCGATATGCAAAAAGCCGTTCGGCTCTGGTGGAAATCTGGTAACAACTTTGCCCTCATTTTTGCCGGAGGCCAGATCTTGCTCAATTATTTTGCGGATGAAATCTTTTCCTTCGCTCTTTTCCATTTTTTACGCGCCATTGCTAAATTCTTTTATGCGGATTCTACTATGAGTTTGCGACTAGACGCAACTTTTTTCTTTTCAGGATTTTTATAATCTTGTAGGATGCAGTATCTAAAGATTATGGAGGTTTATGATATGAGCGGTGACCTACTAGAACAAGAATATCAGATTATTGAGAAACCGGCGCTGGATGTCATCGGCATGCAGAAAAAGGTGAATAATAAAGATGTGGGCCCAATCGGCGATTTGTGGCAGCAGGTCTATAAAAGCGAGATGCTTAAACTCATTCCGCACAAAAAGCACGACCATCAGCTTTTCGGTATGTACTCCGACTACGACATGCAGCTATCTGGAGACTACAACTTGACTATTTGTACCGAAGTGTCCCAAGTTCCAGCGGTTCTGCCGCAGGGCATGGTTCATATTCGCGTGCCGGCACAGCGCTACGCGGTATTTACTGCAAGGGGCTCTTTCCCGATCTGCCTCATGGAAACATGGCAGCGCATCTGGAAAACAGACTTGAAGCGCTCTTACAAAAACGACTTTGAAGAGTATAATCAAGATTTTGGAAAGCTCTCGAGCGCTAAAATTGACATCTATATCTCCATCGAATAGTTCTTTTTTAAGATAAGCAAAAAATAATACCGAGCTCCACGCTCGGTATTATTTTGTTTATTATCTTATTGCCTTTTGCTGAGGTTTTAGAGGTTGAAGAAGGACTTGATTTTGTTGATGAATTTGCGTTTGCGCGGAGAATTATGTTCCGTTTCGTTTTTCTGAAATTCGCGCAGAAGCTTTTTCTGGTTGTCCGATAGATCGACTGGCGTTTCAACATTGATGCGGATTAAAAGCTCTCCTCTCCCATGACCGTGAACATTTGGAAAACCCTCTTTTGGAATGGTCAGAATCTTTAGGTTTTGCACCCCCTCGGGTATTTCAATTGTAAATTTTTTGCCACTAGGTGCTGCAACCTCTTGTTTCCCGCCAAGGGCTGCATCTGTGAAGCTTATGGGGAGATCGCACAGGATATTGTCTCCTTCCCGCTCGAAAAACTCGTGCGGATCAACCGTAATTGAGACGTGGAGGTCTCCTGCAGGGCCGCCTTGCGTACCAGCATCGCCTTTTCCGGCCATGCGAAGACGCATTCCTGAGTCGATTCCGGCGGGGATTTTAAGGGTGACTTTCTCTTTGGTTTTAACCTCTCCATGGCCAGCGCAGCTGGTGCACGCCTCGGAGATCGTGCTGCCCGCGCCTCCGCATCTGTGGCAGGGCTGTGCCATAGTGAAAAAGCCTTGGCTAACGGTGACTTGGCCAGAGCCGCGGCAAGTTGTGCACTTTTTGATTGCGTCAGGTCTTGCAGCCCCAGAACCTTTGCAGCCAGTGCAGGTGACATTGCGCGTGATTAGAATCTCTTTTTCAACCCCCGTAACCGCTTCAAGAAATGAGATGGTTAGCGATGCGCGCTTACTTGCTCCACGTTCAGCGCCACTCCTGCTCTCTCTTCCTCCGCCACCAAAAAAAGAGTCGAAGATGGAGTCCCCACCGCCGCCCATGAAATTTCTGAAAAGATCTTCGGCCGATGCGTTGCTATATCCGCCACCACCACCGCCTTGTGACTGCTGCTGGTAGCTGTCGTGGCCATATCTGTCGTAGGCAGCACGTTTGTTTTCATCACTAAGTGTTTCATAAGCTTCGGAGACTTGCTTGAACTTTGCCTCAGCATTTTTGTCTCCCGGGTTTTTGTCCGGGTGGTGTTGCTGTGCCATTTTGCGGTAGGCGCTTTTGATTTCGGCAGCTGACGCTTTTTCGTTGATGCCGAGTGTTGTATAGTATGAAGTTTTGCTCATGATACGTTTTTATAAATAAATGATCTCTTGCGCTAAGGTTAGCATGCGGCGGGAAAAAAAGTCAAAAAAATAGCACTCGCCCGAGCTGAGTGCTAAAATATTTTCTGATAAATGGGTGTTTAACGCTTGGAGCCGGCTTTTTTTACGCGCTCTTTCTCTTCGAGTCTGCGCACTTGCGCGGATTTAATATGATATTGCTTGCCGCGTAAATCTTTTACAACTGGGTTCATGATTTTCATTAAATCTTTGACAATTCTCTCGTGTTGTGTCCCAGCACGGGTTTTTATTGAGGCCATTAAAATCCTTAAAATTTAAATTCTACTTTCTTATCCACCAATTCTAAAAGATAGACCCAATATTGTGCAAGGGGCTTGTCATTTAGCGGAGGTAGATGATCGCGGTTTTGTCGATCTCTGAGCAGGCTTTTGAGTGAATCTTTTTTTGAATAAAGAGTTCTATTGATGCGAGCGTGATTGGGTGTGACTCTAAAATTGTGTAGTCACTGCTTTGGGCAGTGGGTAGAGGAAGATCTTTTTCATAGGTGACCTCGGCGATTATTCCATTATTTACTGTCAGGTGGAGGAGGAAGTAGGTGCCGCCTGCCATTTCAAGAGCAAATAGAGTCGTTCCCTCGCGGGGCGGGCAGAAGGCAAGGGGTGATGGGAAGGTGTAGAGGGGAATTTTTTTTGCAAAGGCAAGGCTTTTCGCAAGCGCCACACCGGCTCTGGTGCCTGTGTAGGAGCCGGGTCCACAGCCGACGGCGATATAGTCGATAGAGTCTGCAGAGTCTGTCAATTGAGCGACACTCTCGGCGAGCTCTTTGCTGCTCGTTAACACCTTAATTTCTGGTGCTATTTTATTTGTCAGCAGGGCTGCAAAAGGAGTGGCGCTGCTGCTATCGATAATTAAGCCGTTCATCTTTTTTCTTTTTATTTGATTGAATGCTTTTTAAGGATAGTACAAGTGCTCACTAATTAGAAAGAGTCATTCGTTTTTTGAGTTGACGAGGCCGGTAAGTGGCCTGTATACTTGCTGAATGGTTATAGGAGCATAAGTTGTGCAAGACGATCCCGGTAAAGAAGAGCTGGTTAAGCTCGAAGAGATAGAACAACTAGAGCGGCTAACAGCTGAGGGTGAGACCCTCACTAAAGAGAGCGAAAAAAAGCCTAATCAGGTCATTGTTTTCCCGCTGATTAAGCGCCCTTTTTTTCCGAGTCTTTCACACGCTATCACTATTGAACGCGGTCCTTATTTGGATATTCTGATTCAAGCTGTCCGGACAGAGCATAAGTGTATTGGGCTTTTTCTTGCAAAGCCAGATGAGATCGATGTGGCTAATCTCTCGACAGATGATCTCTATGACAAGGGGTTTTTAGGGCGTATTTCAAGGGTGCAGCCAACAGAAAATGGGGCGCTTGTTCTGCTGCTTGTTGAAAGCCGGATTAAAGCTGACTTTAAAAACGTGATCAAGGGGAAAAAGGGGGTGCTATCGGTCCCTGTTTCTTACCCGGCCCCTCCAATTAAAACCAAGAGTGAAAAGGCGAAGCTTGAGAAGAAGGCGTGGAGTCAGCAAATTATTGCCGATGTCAAGAACTTAGTCGAGAAGTATCAGCCGCTGTTTTTAGATGATTTTAAAGACTTTCTTAAAGCGACCAATTTCTACTCAGAAGATGAGATGGGAAAGGTTGCCGATTTTGCGGCTGGCTATACAACAGCTTCAAAAGAGAAGTTGCAGCAGGTCATTGAGTGTATCGATGAAGAAGAGCGCGCAAGTATTGTCCATAAATTACTGGTTGAGGAGCTTGAAGTCGGTAAAATTCAGACTGACATCAACAAGAAAATTGACCGGACAATTGGAGCTGCACAGAGAGAGTTTTTTTTAAAAGAGCAGCTGAAGGCTATTAAAAAAGAGCTTGGCCTTGAAAAAGAGGGTAAAAGTGTCGATATCGAGAAATTTACTGAGCGTTTGAAGGGGCAGAAAGTGCCTCCCGAGGCTCAGAAAATTATTGATGATGAGATTGAAAAGTTATCGACGCTTGAAACGCAATCAGCTGAATATGGGGTCTGTCGCAACTATCTTGATTGGCTGACTATTTTGCCTTGGGATAAGCAGAGCAAAGAGAGTTTTGATCTGGAACAGGCACGCAAAATATTAAACGAAGATCACTACGGTTTGGAAGATCTTAAAAAGCGCATTATTGAATTTATTGCAGTCGGGAATCTCTCGGGTGGAGTTAAGGGCAGCATTATCTGTCTTGTTGGACCACCAGGTGTTGGTAAGACAAGTATTGGCAAGAGTATTGCGCGCGCACTCGGGCGCAAATTTTATCGCTTCTCAGTGGGCGGTATGCGCGATGAGGCCGAAATTAAAGGCCACCGCCGGACCTATATTGGCGCGATGCCCGGCAAGATGTTGCAGGCACTAAAATTGACTGAGGTTAATAACCCAGTCATTATGCTCGATGAGGTGGACAAACTTGGGACTTCTTATCAGGGTGATCCAGCCTCTGCGCTGCTCGAAGTTCTCGACCCCGAACAGAATAGCCAATTTCTTGACCACTATCTAGACGCACGGTTTGATCTGTCAAACGTTCTTTTTATCACCACAGCAAATATTCTAGATACAATTCCAGAGGCGCTGCGCGACAGGATGGATGTGCTGCGCATTGCCGGTTATTTGACCAATGAAAAAGTCGAAATTGCACGGAACTATCTTGTCCCGCGCCACACCAAAGATATGGGGCTTAAATCTGCAGATGTCACATTTAATAAGCAGGCCATACGCGAGATTATTAACGGCTATGCACGCGAGGCAGGTGTGCGTAATTTAGAGAAGGCAATTAAGAAAATTTTGCGACAGGTGGCGGTTAAAAAGGTGGAGAAATCCCAAGAAAAAAATGAAGGAATAGAAATTGTTAAACAAGTTCCATCCGGCATTAAAATCACCGAGAAAAATTTGGTAGAATTCCTCGGTAAACCCATTTTTACAAGCGATCGCTATTATGAACAGCCGCCGGTGGGTGTTGCTACAGGTCTTGCTTGGACTTCCATGGGAGGTGCTGTCCTTTATATCGAATCGATAAAAATTCCAGCAAAAGAGCGCAGCCTACTTGTCACAGGACAGCTCGGTGATGTGATGAAAGAATCCGCCCAACTTGCCTATAGTTATGTCGGCCATGTCTTTCATAAATATATGTCTGAGAAGACCCGGTTTTTTGAGACGATAAATGGAGAGCCTTATAAGGTTCACCTTCATGTGCCTGAAGGAGCTACACCCAAAGATGGTCCGTCGGCCGGCATTACAATGGCAGTTGCTCTCCTATCACTTCTTTCGGGGCGCAAAATGAAAAAGAATGTCGGCATGACAGGTGAGCTTACTTTAACAGGTAAAGTGTTGCCCATTGGCGGCTTGCGAGAGAAAGTTTTGGCGGCTAAGCGCAGTGGCCTTAAAGAGATTGTCTGCTCGCGGGAGAATGAGCGCGATTGGGCGGAGCTGTCGGATGATTTGCGCGAGGGTATGAGCGCCCATTTTGTAGACAATTGCGAGGAGGTTTTTGAGCATGTCTTCAACTTCAAATCGCCGCTATAAAGCGGACCATTTAAAGCGGCTTATCGAACCGAAAGATCTGGGGGCATTTGCCGAAAAAATTCGGCGTAACGGTAAGACACTTGTCACGCTCAATGGTTCGTTTGACCTGCTGCATGCGGGCCATCTTGAAATGATTTACCAGGCCTCTTTGCAAGGTGATATTTTACTTGTCGCGCTTAATTCAGACGCTTCAATCCGCAAGTATAAAAGCCCACTAAGGCCGATTATTCCACTTGAATATCGCCTCCAAATGATGAGCGCGCTGCGCTTTGTAAATTATGTCACCTGGTTTGAACAGACAGATCCGCTTGCGCTGCTTGAAATTCTACGGCCAGATGTCCATGTCAATGGCTCTGAGTACGGAGAAAATTGCATCGAATCAGAAGTTGTAAAAAAACATGGCGGAAGGCTCCATATTGTACCCCTTATTCCCGGATTATCGACCTCAGAAATTATCAATAAAATCCAAAGTTTACCTAAAGGAAATTAGTCTATGAACCCATCCCATTATTCAAATCCCATGCTTTTCAATTCTTTTTTCAGAGCTTTTAAAAATCAAATTTTTCGAATAACAGGATAGATTCATGTACCTCCTCTCTTTTTCTGCTCCAAATGCAGCACAGATTTTTCTTAAATTGCTTGAAGAGCGCGGTGTTGAGGCGACGATTAAGAACAACGAGATTTGGGTCAAGCACGCCAAAGATTTAAAGGATGTATTGCGGTTGCAGGCAGAGTTTGAAGGGGAAAAACCAGCGATTATTCACTCAGGTGGTGAAGAGATCCCTCCACGACCTGAGGTAGAGGACCCTTCACTTCCCAAATACAAGAGTCGTTTTATGGCAAAAAAGACGCCCATCACTTTTCTTATTTTAATTCTCTGCTCTTTAATTTATTTTGTTTCTAGCTTTCAAGCGACTGAGGTTTTTAAAGAGGAAGGGCAAGTTGCACTAGAGGTTGGTCAGACCCCTATTATGAGAGCCCTGCTCTTCGATTTTCCGAAACAGAATGAAGATCTTTTAAAGGCCGCAAAGAACTATCCGCTTAATACCCTTGGTCATATTTCGCAGCTTCAGGGGAGCGCGCGCGACGCTTACGAATCTGCCCTTGCAGAGCCTAAATGGGCTGGAATTTACACCTATATTGTTGACAGAACACCATGGGATAAATTGCGCGCGATTCCGGTTTTTGAAAAGATCGAGCAGGGTGAGATCTGGCGTGTTTTTACCCCGAGTCTGCTTCATGGTGGATTTTTGCATCTTCTATTTAATATGATGTGGCTCCTCTCAATTGGTCGTCTTATTGAGGGGAATTTGGGCTCGCAGAGGTTTGCGCTGCTTATCCTCTTTTTTGCCAGCCTTGCTAACCTTGCTCAATATCTTGTCAGTGGGGCTTTCTTTTTAGGCTTTTCTGGCGCTGTCTGTGGAATGATTGGCTTTGTTTTTACCCGCGAGAAAATTGCGCCGTGGGAGCGTTATGCCATGCCCTTTGCCGCATTTAAACTGGTGCTGATTTTTATTGGGGTGATGACGCTGATACAGCTAATTGCTTTTATCGCAGAATTTTTTCATATCGGCGCATTTTCGCCTGGAATTGCCAATACAAGCCATCTGGTGGGGTTGGCGGCCGGTATGGCGTGCGCGCGTTTGCCATTTTTTGCAGAGGAGAGCCGATGAGCGCGCGTGATCTAATTATTTTGGGGTGTGCCTCACAGCATCCAACACGCCTTCGCAACCAAGGCGGCTATCTCTTTCGTTGGAATGGCGAGGGGCTTCTATTTGACCCCGGAGAGGGCACGCAGCGCCAGTTTATATATGCAGATGTCGCGCCACCTGTTGTGACGCGCATTTTTATTAGCCACTTTCACGGCGACCACTGCTTAGGGCTGCCATCCATGTTGATGCGGCTCAATTTGGATAAGGTAAATCATGAAATTCACTGCTACTACCCGGCTAGTGGACAGAAATATTTTGATCGGCTGCGCTATGGCACGATCTACCACGAGATCATTAAGGTCATTGAACATCCGGTCAAGGATGAGGGACTAGTGGAAGATGATGGCAAGTTCCGGATTGAAGCTTACTTTCTGGAGCACGGTGTAGAGAATTTGGCATGGCGTATCACAGAGCCAGATCGTCGTCGCTATTTACCTGAGAAGCTTGCTGCTTTTGGCGTAAAAGGACCTCTTGTTGCAGAACTAGCACTTAAGCGGAGCTTAACCATTCAAGGTAAGCAAGTTCTTCTGGATGATGTCAGTTATATCGAGAAAGGGGATACAATCGCCGTTGTGCTGGACACCCGGTTTTGTCCAAATGGGATTAAAGCGGCTAAAAATGCCAGGCTTTTATTGTGCGAGAGTACTTATTTGGAGAGCGAATCGACCCTTGCGCGGGAGTATAAGCATATGACAGCGAAAGAAGCCGCGCGCGTGGCAAAAGAGGCTGACGCGGAAGAGCTTGTTTTGACCCACTTTTCGGCGAGATATCAGGATCAGGAGCTTTTTGCAGAGGAGGCGCGCGAGATCTTCCAAGAAACGCATGCCGCGCACGACTTTAAGCGCTTTCTATTTCCCAAAAAACGCAATTTAGTAGCGCAGAGTTAGCGGAGCGATTGACTTTCTCGCCGTTTGATAGAGTGTCTCTAGTTCTTTTAGTAGGCGCCGCCGATCTGCATCGGAAATTATAGAGTGGACTACTGTTTTGATATCGTCATCGGCATTTTTACCTTCTAAAATGATCTTTTCTAGAGGTATGAGCCCTTCTAACATCGCATAAAATCTAGCGAGCTCAGGTCCTGGATGGACTTTATCTAGTAGGGGGAGAAGATTTTCCAGTAGTGTGAATTGGCCGGCAAAAAATAGATCGACGGCTCGGTTGCATAAAAGCATCTGATCGATGGCATTTTTATCTAGCTCTCCGGCGGCGACACGCTCTTTTACCCTCTGGGTGTGGTTTAATAGATCTGTTTTCAGTCTATCTCTGGTGCCAGAATCGGTATATTCTTTAATGGTGGGTGCGATGGCATTGTAAGCAAGCAATTGGGTGTATGTCTCGTCTAAAACAAGGTCACTAATCGAGATTTCACAATTAAATAGATCTCTAGTGAAAGAGTGTAGCGCCTGTAAACTTGGGTCGCGCTTAACCTCTAGGGCTGAGAATTGCATTAGCGGCAGATAGTTTCTTAATGCCTCAAGATTGCAATCTAAAAAAGCTTTTGCTGCGAGGTGGGTTTGATCGCATAGGTCGAGCTGCACACGCTGGGTTTGGTTTAGTGTTTCGGGCTCTTCACACAGGTCGTGCATTAGCTCATGAAGTTGCGAGAGTAAAATGCGCGCCTCCTCTTGATTTTGGATAAGTGCAGAGAATTGGAAGGGTGGTCCGGCGAGTAGGTTTAAAATAATTTGGCTTGTGTCGCAGATAATCTCCTCGTCACGCGTCTGCGGGTCTTTTTTAGTGCCTTGATTTGCAAGAAATTGCAAGTCGCTTAGAAGGGTGCTTAATGATGTTTGCGAGGCTGGGGCTGGATTTTTGAGAATGGAGACAAGCTCTTTGAGCGAATTATAGTAGGCGAGCTTGGTATTTTCTAGTAGCTTGTCTGTTAATGGGGTGGTCGGCTTAGGTGCAATCATTATAATTAAACCTCTAGTTTTGTTAACTAAATATTATAATTACCGCATTTACTTTGCAATAACTTATTAAAAATGCGCCGGCAACTAATGTAAGAGGAGGGTTATAAGCGCTATCCAAGCTCTGAATAGGCTTTTTCTCCTAAGTAACTTTAGTAGAGGAGGGGCAAATGGGGAAGTTTAGGTCCGCATGGGAGCTCCGTTGTTTATTTGCAGATATCTATAACTCCTTTC
>JAYUZV010000013.1:0-10850 GCA_043751475.1 Chlamydiia bacterium | reverse complement strand
GTTTTTTCATTTATCCTCCCCCTTACCTCTTACCCTTTCTTTCTTATCCTCGCCTTATCCTACCCATCCTGTATCCTGCAAACCCTCTTCCTTCCTTTTCTTATCCGTTCTTATCCTGTTATCCGTGCCAATTTTCTTTCTTTCTTCCTTTCTTTCTTATCCTCACCTTATCCTACCCATCCTGTATCCTGCAAACCCTCTTCCTTCCTTTTCTTATCTCTTTCTTATCATCGCTATCTTGCTAGACAAAGGTTTCGTGGGAGATCTCCTCTTTTGACCGGTGAAACTGCAGCAAAGAGTCGGAAATTTCAGCCACATCGCTCATGCACAAGATCCGCTCTGCCAGTGTCTGACACTCGCTATGCGAAATTTTGCGCACAGTGGCAAGTAAATTCGGCAAATACCGAGGTAAACACGAAAAGCGCGTGCCACCAAGGCCTATCAGCAGTGGAATAAATAGGGCATTTGATGCGACATCACCACAGATAAAAAGCTCTTTTTGTGCCGCATATACATCTGCAATTACCCGTTTAATTAGACGCAAAACAGCGGGCTGACACGAGTAGAAAAAATCGCTCATCGGAGCTGCAGCCCTATCGATAGAGAGGGTATATTGAATCAGGTCATTGGTGCCAAGCGAGAAGAAGTCGGACTCTGCGGCAAGCAGATCTACCGTCAAAGCGCTAGACGGCAGCTCCACCATACAGCCGATTAGTGGTAGGGGACGCTTCAAGCCAAGCTCTCTTCCGATTCTCTGGACAGCACTTCTTACCTGCTCCATTTCGCCACTTTTTGAAACAAATGGTACGATGATGCAAATTTCACCCCCCTCCTCTGCTGCGCGCAAAAGCGCGCGAAGCTGACAGTCGAGCAGCTCGGGCGCTTTTAGCAGAAGGCGTATGCCGCGCGTGCCAAGCAGTGGATTTGATTCGCGCTCCTCATCTGGAAAGGGCCACCCTTTGTCTCCACCTAAATCAAAAAGACGGAAATGAATAGGGGAATTTTCCATCTGCTGAATGACTTGAAGGTAGAGGGTAAATTGTGCCTGCTCGTCTCGCAAAATGGCTGGGTTTTCTAGATAGAGCAGCTCTGTACGGAAAAGGCCGATACCGCTAGCCCCGTAGGCAGCCGAGAGTTTAACGTCCGATAGAGTCCCGGCGTTTGAAAGAAAAGTGACCTCCCTTCCATCTGCTGTTTTTACAGGACCTTCCGCAACCACTTGGCTGCCCAGAGAGTTCTCTTTTTCAAGGAGTTTTCGATATTTTGTAAGCGTTTCAGGAAGAGGGTTGACAATCAACTCGCCGCATTTGCCATCCAAAATAACAGTTGCACCGTTAATCTGCTCCATATTGCTTAAGGCAATTGCAGAAATAGAGGGAATTCCCTTTGCCCGCATAATAAGACCTGCATGCGAGCTTGCAAGACCCATGCGCGTGACAACACCGAGCTTCTGATTCATCTTTAGGCTGGCCGCTTCTGAGGGGGTGATCTCTTTAATAAAAAGAATTGTTCCGGGCTGCAAATCGGTAAAAGAAGCGAGTTTTTTTGTTGTTAAATGGCTCAGTACGCGCTTAGAAAGATCGGCAATATCACCGAGTCTACACTCCCTAAATTGCTGATTTTCAACCACAAGAAAATGCTCTTCGCACCCTTTCATCACAAAGTGAAAGGCCGATTCACTTTTCGTCTTTTCGCGGATACGCGCCTCAACAGGCCCTGTAATTAACGGGTCTTCTAGCATTTCGACTTGGCTGGCAATGATTTCGACAGCATCCTTTGAGCCGTCATTTTCCAGCACCTTGCGAATCCGGCGCAACTCCTCTTGGCTTGAAAAAATGGCCCTGCGAAAGCGGCCGATCTCTTCATCGACAGCGACAGCCTTAATAGCTGTAAAAGCAAGCGGCGCACTCATCTCTTCGCTCTCATCTGAAAAAATGTAGGCTTTGCCAATTAGAATCCCATCTGATATCGGAACACCCTGAAAAAACGACTCTCCACCATCTCTCATGTGAGCTCCTCTCCAAACCCGTTTAAAAAGGCCTCCTCAATAAGTGCAGCTGTTTCATCTGCATCAGCTCCTTCAACCACAACAAAAATCTGGCTATTTTGAGCCGCTGCGAGCATCAAAATGCCCAAAATACTGCGCGCATTAATTGTTTCGCCGCCCAAAGTAAAGGTCACCTGAGACTTGCGCTGTTGCAAAAGGCGAACAATCGTGGTTGCAGGTCTTGTGTGTAGACCCTGCGCATTTTTCACTTTAACAAAGAGTTCAACTCTTGGCCCTGATTCCATACCGCTCCTCCTTTTATCTGGCTACGCCGGGTAATGGCACCAAGCAATTTCTGATTAAACTCCTGTGCCGAGTGGTAGCCCATCTCCTTCAAGCGGTGGTTCAAAGCAATTGTTTCAAGAAGCAGCACAAGATCACGGCCCGGTTTAACAGGCAGAATATGGTAGGGCACCTGGACACCTAACATCTCGGTATACTTCTCATCCAGTCCCACCCTATCGTAATAGTGGGTGTCGTCCCACTCCTCTAATTTTACAACAATATCGACGCTCTTCGCCTCGCGCACGCAGACAGCGCCATAAAGATGGGCGACGTTGATAATACCAATACCTCGAATTTCAATGAGGTGGCGCGTTAATTCTGGGCCAGAACCTTCTAAGTAGAGCCCCTCGCGCACCCTGACACGCACCACATCATCAGAAACTAGCCGGTGTCCGCGCTCAATCAGCCCAAGTGCCGCCTCGCTCTTACCCACAGAGGAGTCGCCTTGAATCATAATACCAACGCCAAAAGCCTCAACAAGTGTTCCGTGGCAAGTGATAATGGGCGAGAACTCCTCGCCGAGGAGCAAAATAAGCTTACTAACCAGATTCATTGTGTTCATGGTCGAGCAGAAAAGGGCGATCCCCTCTTTGTTGCACAGCTCAACAAGCTCGCGCGGAGGGCGGTAGCCGCGCGCAATAATCAGCCCCGGCGTGTGCGGCGAGAGCATCCCACGCAACCGTTTAATGCGCGTTAACGGGTCAAGCTCGCGCAGGTAGAGAATTTCCACCTTTCCAAAGACCATGAGCCGCTTAAATGGGTGGCTCACAAGATAGCCAGAAAGGGCAAGGCCTGGACGTTGCACCTCGGGAAATTCCATTGCCCGCGCAAGACCGCGCTCACCGGCAACTAGCTCTAGCTCGAGTGCGTGCTTCTGCTTTTCAAAGAGATCGCGGATTAAATACATGAAGCTATCATATATTTTCCCCCTTTCCCAATCAATGCTTCATTCAAAACAAAAAAGCTTAAAGCATTTGCTTTAAGCTTTTTTAATTAAATGATATAAAAAAATAATTAATAAGAGGACTTCTCGTCTTCTTTAGCCTCTTTTTTCTCTTCTTTCTCTTCGCTTGACTTCTCTTCGCTTGGTTTTGCGCTATCCATCATCCCTTTCATTTTCAGCATATCGCAGCCAGTCAAGCCGCCAACACAAAATCCAGAAGCAATCAGCAGTGCCATTACTTTTTTCATATCCTATTTTCTCCTAAAACTTATTAAAACTTCCTCTAGCCGCCACAACCGGTAGTAGTGCCTGTACCTTCAGTGCCGTTCTTTTTTTGTCCGGAGGCAGCGTCACCAGAGCTCTTCTTAGCCTGGCCTTTATCATCCTCCTTACCACAACTTGTAAGTGAAGCCATGCAAACAAGAGCTGACAGGCCAAGTAATATCTTATTTCTCATCAATAAATCTCCTCTCAAATTGTACATACAATATCTTCTTATCAAAATAGCAAGATATCACGCAAGGAAGTGCTACTCCTCTTTACTTTCTACCTCATCGACTGCTTTTGAAGCGCCCGCTGTCATCGTAAAGCGCAGCCCTTCTTCTACTGTCATATCGACATGCTTCACATTTTTTCGCGGCATAATTACCGTGTATCCGCCAATCTGGTAGCTAAACGGTAGAAAGACAGCAACATCGCCTTTATCAGCCACACCTTTTGGCAGATCATTAAACTTCTCCCGCGTTACAAGCCCCACCATTTTCATGCCGGCAATTTCGACAATCACCACACTCTCACGGCGCTCCTTTTCAGAAGCCTTAAAAAAGCTCATTAGATCAGTTACAGAGCGGTAAAGAGTTTTAACAAGCGGAATGCGCGAGAAAAAGCGGTCACTAAGCTGATAAAATTTATCAATTAGCCAGTTATTAATAATACTACCAACAAGAAAAATTGTAACAAGAGATAGTAAAATACCATATCCAGGATAGTAGTACTGCCTGCCGATAAACTTTTTGATGGGAATACTAGAGTATTGCTCTGTTAACATAATAACCCATATTAAAAGGGCAAGTGTCACTGCAATAGGTACAACGGCAACAAGGCCGCGCATGAAGATCTTTTTAATCATTAAAAGCACCTTTCTAAAAAACATTTTTATGATAGCGCCACCGCCATAATTAAATCCACGCTCTTTGCAAAAAATGGGCAAAAATGAAAGAGTGCACTTATATGAAAAAACTCTTCTCTGACGAGGAAATTAACCTCTCCAGCTACCAACTGCGCACAGAACAAAAGCAGCACACAAGTGTAGATCTTTCAAACAGATCCATTATCCTTCTTGCGCGCGGCGAGAAAGAGAACAAAAGTGTTTCTATTTCCGAGTTCGAGGAGCACTTCCACATTGCCTACTACAAGACCCTTCGTTTTGCATCGCCCCTACTCGAAAAAAAGATCCGTCAACGGCTGACAAAAGCAAAACAAGATGGAGAGATTGAGACAAAGCGCCGCTGGCTTGGCGCCTATTACGCACCCTTTTTGCGCCACGGCTATATTGCGCCCATCGCAGTGCAGTTTGTCGACGAGCATGTCGGTTACGGCGTTTTTGCTATGCGCGAGCTCGAAAAAAATGACTACATCGGCGAATACACAGGTCTTGTGATGCAGCACGGCCTATTTGCAAATACCATTAATGACTATAGCTTCACCTATCCGCTGCCCTCCTTTCTGCCCTCGCGCATCACAATTAACAGCCTTTATGGCGGCAACGAGATGCGCCTGCTTAACCATAGCGACGACCCCAACTGCGAGGCAATTGGCGTCCTTTTTGACGGCATTTTGCGCATCATCATTAAGAGTCTGCGCTACATCCCAAAGGGCGAGCAGCTCACCTACAATTACGGGGATGTCTACTGGCGCCGCCGCACCAAACTCCCTCTATAAAAAAATGCAGGGATCAGCAAGAAAGAAAATTTGCAGGATACACGATGGGCAGGAGAAGAAAGAGATAATTAAATTGAAAAGCCTATTCATTTCTAACTCTCGAGCTCGTGCAGAGAAGCAGACCACTCCGGAGGAGCGGCTCTTTCGGCCTTCACGAAAGAGCTAGGAACGAATGAAAAAACTTTGTTTTTTCATTCTCCTTCCCTTATCCTTTCTTTCTTATCCTGAATATCCTGTCATCCGTGCCAATTTTCTTTCTTCCCTCCTTTATGGGAAAGGGGTAGAATGTGGGCTATGGAACCTGAAAAACCTGTTACAAGACTCTTCCCCTTTGCAATAAACGCCGGTATTCTGGTTGTAGGAAGGGAAAAACTCGCCCGGATGTCTGGCAAACTCTGCTTCATCATGCTAGCTACAGATATTAGTGAAGGAAGCGAAAATGCAATGCGCCTGCACCACAGACTTAAAGAAATTCCTTTCATTAAGCGCTACTCCTCCCAGCAAATCGAGGCATTTTTTGGCCTAACTGGCGTCAAAATTGTCGGATTTGTCCAGAATCCCTTATCGAAATCTATCCTGCAAGAGCTCCTTTTAATTAAATAAATGAACATAATTAATTATTTAATGTATAATTATAATGTGAATTCAAACTAATTATTGAGGAAGCCAACATGTTAGCATCATCAAAAGCTATTAAGTACGGCGTAAACCCTACAGCCGGTGAACTCTTCCCTTTTGCTCAGGCAGCAGCCCCTGCCCCAGTGCGCATCAACCCGGCAAAAATCCAAGCCATCATAAGTAATCTAGGGCCAGCAGCTCCTGCCGCTCCTAAGCCATTCTCAAATCCTTATGGATTAGAACAAATCCGCGCAAGAGTGGCCGCCAGCGCAAAGGCGTAATCATTATTTTAATTAAACTAGTTGCAGAGGGAATCAACATGACAACAACGACTGAATACCCACGTACAATTGCGAGCGACCCATCAACTCAAATTCACCCAAAAGAACACTTTGTTCCAAGCTTAACAAGAGAAGCCGAAAAAAGCGCGGAACAAGAAAAAAATGAAGCGATTTCAAGAAAGATTGTTAGGGCGACAAAGGCCTATTATCGCTCAGGTTCGAACTTTCTTAGCTCGACACCAGTAAAAATGGTTCTTGGTGAAAAGGTGGATGTGATTCAATCCCCAAAGTCTGATACTACATATAATAATAGCTTAGACAAAACTAAAGAAATTGGTGGAAATTTATTTAAAAAAATCTTTAGTTAAAAATTTGGCGCTAGGATTTCGGTCCAGAAGCCGTAAGCAAATGAAGCGAGGATAGGCCACCTGAAAAGCAGGTGGTTTTTCTTTGGGATCAGTTCGAGCTTTTCGGCAATGTTAAATAGGCACAGCAAAATAAGCCCCGGATAGATGACGTTTAGAATGGGCACAAAGGCTGAAAAGATCGACGCAAAGTCGTGACTGCCGATAAATGCGGCGGTGAGCAGAGTCGCTATAACAATTGGTAATTGGGGCACCTTAGAGCTCAAAACCTCCTCGCGCAAGTAGGTAGAAAAAATCGAAACAAGAGAAATAGCCGTTGTGAGGCAGGCAAGTAGAACCGCCGCCGAGGCAACTGTCGCGCCAAAGGGGCCCAAGAGCCTCTCGGCAATAGCGCCCAACCACTGCTCTTTTGGCAGGTCGGCTGGCAGCGTATAGCTGTAGTGCGCGGCGAGGTAGCTAAGGCCTGCGTAGGAGATCACCAGCAGCAGCGCAGCAATAGAGCCCGCTTTCATCATCTCTCTGCCAATAAACCTCTCGCGCGATGGGGCGGCAGATCCGCGCGCTAGTTCGCGCAGGCCAGGTAGTAGCGCACCCGCAAAAAGGAAAGATGCAATTAGATCCATCGTATTGTAACCGTATGAAAAGCCGGTTTGGAAGCTGGTCGTCGCGTTTAGACTTGTCAATTGAAGCGCTGGAGGATGATAGAGCCCAACCCCAATTAAAATAGCCAGCGAGAGAATTAGTAGCGGCGTTAAAACAAGGCCCAGCACCTGAATCATGCGGCTATTTTTTTGCGTGCAGTAGAAAATGGCGGCAATCGCGCCAGTAAAAAAGAGCCATTTAGGACACGTAGGAACAATTTGCTGGAAGCTACCCCACATCAGCGCAAAAAGACGCGGCGTGGTGTAGAGAGGCCCCACAATAAGCTGAATAGCGAAAAAGGTGAGAAAACCAGCCCGTGCGCCGAGCGTGGCAAAAAAGGGTTTTTGCTTGCCGTCAAAGAGCATCATGGCAAAAAGGCCTAGAAGCGGAAAAAGCACAGCCGTGCAGGCCAGCCCAAGCAGGGCGTAGAAGTTGTTGGCACCCGCCTCACTTCCAATCAGCATTGGGAATATCAAATTACCAGCACCAAAGTACATGGAAAAAAGGGCTAGGCCAAAGCTAACCGTTTCGCGCGATGGCAATAAGGCTGTGGTGGCACTTTCCTGCCCTGTTTTACTTGCTGACATACTCTTCCAATTTCAAAGACTTCAGCGGGGGATTCTACCAACTTCCCCCTTTATTCTCAAACAGTTTAACCGCACCTTATTCTTATTAAAGAATTTACGATAATTGATTATCAATTGCAATTAATATATAATCGATAATCGAAGCTTAATAAACAGGAAGCCGCCAGCAAATAATCAACTTTTTATTTTTTACAGAGCCCCTCCCTCAAATCTTTACTTTACAAGAGGGCACCGAAAAAAAATAGTTGAATAAAAAACAAAAAATTAAATTATTTGCTCTTATTTAAAACAAGAGCAACAAATGTTATAATAAACCAACAAAAACCACAATTAAGGAGAACACCAATATGTCAACCATTCAACCTTCTACTACTGTATTAAGCACTATCGAAGGCGCACTTATGAGAGCCCGCGATGGTCGTTTTTCTAAAGAACCAGAAGCAGCTCCAGCCGATTCAAGTCCAACAGAGCCCCTAGCAGCAACAGACCTTACTCCATTCGTTCCTACTGTGGGCAAACTTCCACGTCTAGGTACAGCTCTTGCGCTTATCGTGATTGAAGTTGCACATTTAGTTGAACTAGCCGTTAAAGCAGTTTTCGGTTCAGTCATCTTTATCGGCCTTCTCTGCATCAGCCCAATTGAAATGCTCTGCCGTTTCGTTGTCCAATACAGACGCGTAAAAGGGACCGTAAATAATGTAAAGGAGTACAGAAAAGCGATGATTAGCGACCTTTTCCTTGTACGTTTCGGACGCGCTCTTGGCAACTCAGTGAAAGACAGCGTGATCTCAGCTGTAGCGGTGACACCTGCAAACTTTGCGAGAAACTGCTCTGCGACAAAACAGCTTGTTGGTGCAGACTACTTCTCACACAGAGGAACCGTCAAAGCTTAAGGCTTTTAAAGAAGAAATTCGCGTTAGCGATGAGAGGTCCCCTTTACGGGGGCCTTTTTTTATGGTGTAAAAAAGGAGGGGGCGCTACATTCAAGTAAAACCATCTAAAGTGAATAAAACAATGATGTTTTCAGATGCAGCTCCACAAGCCGAGGTCTATTTTATGCCGATTGCCGACATGTCCAATAACCCATTACTAGCTGCGGATGGGCTGCCGCGCTTTGATGCCATTAAAGCAGAGCATGTGGTGCCGGCGGTGGATGCGATGATCGCCCACGGAGAGCGTGTCATCACCCAAGTTGAACAGGTAAAAAACCCGACATGGGATAGCGTCATGCGGCCGCTGGAAATTTTATCGGATGAGATCCACAGAGTGACAGGTCCTGTCGGCCACCTGAAAGGGGTGCAAGATACCGAGGAGATGCGCGCGGCGTGGGAAATTGCAGAGCCTAAAGTGATAGCCTTTGGCCTGCGCATGAACCAGAGCAAACCGATTTACGCAGCCATGCAGCAGCTGATTAAAGATCCGTCGCTATCACCTGTGCAAGTGCGTATTTTAAAGCAATCTATCCAAGATGCGGAGCTGTCGGGTATTGGACTGCCCGATGACAAAAGAGCCAAGTTCAACAAAAACCAGGAAGAGCTAGCCGAGCTGCAAACAACCTTTAGCAACCACGTGCTCGATTCAACAAAAAAATTTGAACTGATTGTAACAGATAAGCAGCAAGTAGCTGGCATCCCCGCCGACATCCTGGAAATGGCCGCAAAAAGCATGAATCAGGTCAATCCGACTGCAGCTGCAACCGCTGAAAATGGCCCATGGAGGCTCACTTTAAACCCGGCTATCTATGCCGCTGTGATGATGCACTGCCAGGATAGGAGTGTGCGCGAAAAGATCTATCGCGGCTATAACGCACGCGCCTCAGAGGGCGAGCTGGACAACCTACCTGTGATTGAAAAGATTTTGTTACTGCGCAAAGAGCAGGCAAATTTACTTGGATATGAGACCTATGCGAACCTCTCGATTGCAAAAAAAATGGCGCCAAGTGTTGAAGCTGTCCATGAGCTGCTCGGTTCACTAAAAGAAGCCTCCTTTGTAACAGCCAAAAAAGAGTTTGCCGAAATTGAAGCCCTAGCCCGTGAAATGGGGATGGATCAGCCGCTCTCCCACTGGGATGTAGGCTTTTACAGCCAGCGCTTAAAAGAAAAACTCTTTAACTACAAAGAGGAGGAGATCAAACCCTACTTCCAACACCCAAAAGTCCTTGCCAGCCTATTTAAACTGACAGAGCTACTCTTTGATGTGCGCGTGAAAGAAGCTGCAAATCAACCACCTGTTTGGCACCCGGACGTGCGCTACTACACCATTGAAAGCAGAGATGGGCAGCCTATTGCCGGCTTCTACCTAGACCCGTACGCAAGGCCTGGCAGCAAGCGGGCCGGAGCCTGGATGGATGATTGCACAAACCGCTGGAAAAAACCGAACGGCAAGACCGAGCTGCCAGTTGCCTACCTCGTATGTAACGGCGCGCCGCCAGTAAATGGCAAGCCAGCCCTGATGACCTTTGGTGAGGTGACAACCCTCTTCCACGAATTTGGCCACGGCCTGCAACACATGCTGACCACAGTGGACAAGCTCGGTGCCTCTGGCATCCAAGGAATTGAGTGGGACGCCGTTGAACTACCAAGCCAATTTATGGAGAACTGGTGCTACCACAAACCGACGCTAATGGGTATGACAGCGCACGTCGAGACGGGTGAAAAACTGCCAGGCCACTACTTTGCCAAAATTGAGGGTGCCAAAAATTTCCGGGAAGCGAGCTCCATGCTGGTACAAATCCGCCAGTCGCTAATTGACCTTGAGCTGCACGAGAACTTTGTGCCGCAAAATAGCAAGAGCGCGCTAGAACTGGCGCAAAAAATCAGCAAAAACACGGCCATTTTGCAGCCCTTACCTGAAGATCGCTTCATCTGCGGCTTTAGCCACATCTTCGCTGGCGGCTATTCTGCTGGTTACTACAGCTACAAGTGGGCCGAGGTGCTTAGTGCCGATGCTTTCCAAGCCTTTGAAGAGGCTGGCCTCGACGATCTAGAGGCAATACGCGCAACCGGACAGCGCTTCCGCGACACCATTTTATCGCTCGGCGGGGGCACCCACCCAATGGCCGTCTTTAAGCTATTCCGCGGCCGTGAACCAAAAGTTGATGCCCTCCTCCTCCACTCCGGCCTCAAGCAAAGATAACAAGAT
>JAYUZV010000012.1:0-8276 GCA_043751475.1 Chlamydiia bacterium | reverse complement strand
GACACGGAGGGCTTCGCACGTTTTTTACGATCTACTCCTTGCCTCCGGCAAGGAGTTGATGTCATGAAAAGGGTAAAAATGGCGGAGCCCTCCGTGTCTCTGTGCCTCTGTGGTGAAAAAAAGGCAATTAAACGCCACGTACGAAAAGAGTTGGAAAAATAGGCTCAGGTGCTCCGCTTCAAAATCTTTGCAAAGTTACCTGCGAATATTTAAAGGGACAGTAATGGACTCATCTATAAAAAAGGCCGGCCTTTCATGGACTCCGTCGTGAAAAAAAAGCTAATCGCTGGGGGCGCTTCTAGCGACTATGTCTCCGTCCTGTGGGGGGGGGCGAAGCAAAAACGAGCTCTTGCGCGATAGTGTCTTGTTCTGGAAATAAGCGTTTTAAGAATGTCTCTGCCCAATCACCTAATCTTTCTCTGTCGATTGGCCGTTCATTTAATAAAGAGCGGTGCTTTTCTTGGAGTGATGTGTAAGTAGCGAATAGATGTGTTAAAATAGAACTTGCTTCATCAATAATCTCGGTTTTGTCCGGTCCATCCTCAATATTTAGGATGCTATTTAATAGAGCGGTAACAGATGCAGGCCAACAAATGGACTCAACTAGATCTTGGACCAGCGTATTTCTGTCGGTTACGACAGCTTGGACTGTTGTTGTTTGAGGTAGTGGGGCCGGTTTTGGTGTTTCACTTGGTTGTGAGAAGGCTGCGATTAGCAGAGAGAGTTGCTCCTCTTGATCGGCAGATAATCGATTTGTGAAAAAGGTGGCGATCGTTTCGGCAACCTTTGTATGAGCAATTTTTCCAAGGGTGATTTCTATAAGCATGGTGAAAAATTTGAGATCATTAACGGATGAATTATCTAGTTTAGGTAGCGCGCAATAGAATGAGAGAAGAGCTGCGGAAGCCTGTGTATTCATAGGTTTAGATGGCGTCTTGGGTGTCCAGATGTAATTTGGTTTCTTAGGAGTAAGTGCTCCGGGTGTTTGGGGAGGGGTCTTTTGCTTTTCTGATCGAGTTGGGGGGAAAGAGGCTTCCTTCGCTCTCGTTTCTGGGAGAGAGTCTGTGGGTGAGGGGTCATTCTGGAGCCAGATCAGTTTGCGCAGGAGAGCATCGGCGTCGGGTTTCGAGAGCTGTTTGCTCTCCATCACGATTTTGCGCGCTTTTTGCCAGTCGGTAAGAGCTCTGCAGCAGAGAAAGCCGGCAATGGCTTTAATGAAGGTAATAACAAAGAAGAAGAGCTTTTTGGTGCGCGAGGTGCTATCTGACTTTCTGTAAATGCAGGTGGCAAGAGTTCCCTGATTTTCAAGTGAAAATGTAGCTATTTGTGCCTGCGTAGCAGGCGTAAGGGATTGAATCATGTAAGCGTGTAAAAATTTATGTGTGGAAGGCAGCAGTATAGCTGCTTCATAATTGAATCGTCAATCAGTAGAATATATTTTATATAGTATTTACTGTTTTTAAATTTTCTTGATTCTCTAAAAAAAGAAGATCGCGCATCAGGCCTAGGTTTTCAAGATCATCCTTTGTTTTTCGTGGGCAGTACTCTTTTAAATGGCCCAGGAGCCACTCTTTTTGCAGAGTAGCGTCCCAGGCTTGTACGGTATCGACCTCTCCGGTTTTTTTCACCGAGCGCGTTGGCATTTTGGATAGGAAGCTCTTTTTTGCATACTCTAAGCAGAGTTTATCCCCCTGCTCGGCTACCCATTCAGGGGGCATCTGCACATATGTAAGAGCAGTTTTTAGTGAAGTTAAGATAGTCTCTCTAGGCGTTAAGTGATCACTAAATAATTTTCGTGTGGTTGTTAGTTCTGCTAAAATTTTAGCAGATGCGGTTTTAAGCATCTTCTCGGCGTAGGCTTGCAAGGCAATTTTGTTTGCCATTTCTGTAAGCGCGCTTTCAGGGACTTGCAATTTAGCATGTGTTTTTAGTTTGAGGAAGTTGAGAACAACAGGCTCAATCGCTTCTATAGTCGCAAGGTTGTCTTTTTTGTGGACAAGTGCTAGTGCCTGTGCGGGTGCTGTTTCTGCAATTGTTTGCTTAACCAATTGGATTGCGTAGGGAGAATCCTTGGATAATTCTTCTAGATGATCTGCTTTTCCAGAAGATGTAGCTGTTTGGCTATGAATGTTATTAAAGCAGTCATCAGCAGTGTCGATGGAATGCGATTTTTGGGCTAGGTCTAGAACCGCATGTATTCGCCAATTGTGCTCATCATTTCGTTTGCGGATAGCAGTTTCAATGGAGGCAAGGGAGGAGCTCTTGCGGCAACTTTGCGCAATTTCTTTTGGGAGGCGCGAGAGATCGCCGCTATCTTCAAGTGTTGCCATCTCGTGGAGGGCACAGACGGCTGTGTGGTAGATCAGCTTAGATCTTGCCTTTAATTCTGCGGGAGTCGAAAGGGTCCACGATTTGTCGTTACGACTCGCATAGCGGGTAGATTCAAGAGCCACAAGGTGTGTAACGGCAATTTGCCACTGGCTGCGGCCAAAGAAAAAGAGCACAAACTGAAAGAGAGTGCGTACAATTTTATAGATCAGCGCTTTAAGTGAATCGGGAGTTTTTTGCGACAGAACACAGCATGCAATAGCCGCGCGCGCTGCCTCATTTTCAGGAAAATCGACATTTAGTGCTGCTGCTATCACTGGATGAACCATCACCGCTCTCCTCTAACTTTAAGAGGAGAATAATAACTTTTTCCTTCACTTCCACGCAAGTTAAGGTCGCATGGCATATGAGACGCTTTTTAGGTGGGCTTATGGTAATCTCGATCTATTACTTTCCGGCAAGCCTGCCCCAGAGAGTGCTTGCAGCAGTGCCTACGGCGCTAGCGGCCGTTCTGCCGGCACTCACCACCCCTGCGACGGTTCTCCTGGCACCTCCTTTCACGAGCTCTGTTGTAACGATACGAATCAAACCAGCAGTTCCAAGTCTTGCGAAACTCGTTTTCACACTATTCACAAAATTAGCCAGGTCATCTGTGCTCATCTGGCTAAGGGGTTTATTTTGATTTGTAAGGCTACCAGCAATTTCGTTAATAATTTCGGAGATGACGCTATTAACAAGTACCGAAATCAGTGAATTAAGTGGGATGGAATCTCCGAAAATTCCCTTGATTTGCCCCTTCAAAGTATTGTCAATGTTAGGTATTTGATCTATCGGGAATCCTTTTAGGAAAGGGGCAATTGCGGCTGCTTTTGGACTGAACCTTTTTAAAGTAGATTCTGCTGCTGGGTTTTCGGCAAAGGTTTTCAGCAGCGCTCCAAATTGGGGAAGTAGATGGGCGATGAGCTGCATGATTTGTTGCGGATTTAAATCGCTGATTGTCTGGGCGCGCTGGCCTCTTACCCAAGTGGATATTTTGGTGCCCAGCGTAGATAACGGCTCTGCGCAGCTTTTTGCCAGCTCTTTTCTAGAGTCTTGAAGGGTGTTCCACTCGGCCGCCGGAATAGCCTCTGGTTTTTTTAGAAAATCCAGTAGAGGGATAAAGTTTGGCAGCGTCGTTAGCACTGTCGGTAAGATGGGGGGGAGGGTCTGGACAAGAAGGTGGAAGGCGGCCAGAGATTTGGCTTCATCGGATAGATATTTTATGGCTAGGCCCTCAAACTCCTCACCCACTCTCGGAGAGATCTTTTCAAGGGCTGTAAAAATGGAGGTAAATAGATCGGGTAGCGTGGTTGTGAAATCTCGCCCTTTCTCTGTAAGAATTTCTTGCAGAGCAGGGGCGTTTCTTAGAGCGGTCTCAAATAAGCTCCTAAGCTGCGGGGCCACTCCTGCAAGAATCGTGCGCAGTTCAGCCGCTTTCAGGTCTGTCACTCCGCTATTTATCTGCTCACCTGTTAGTTCATTCAGGCGCACTCCTACTGCTGCAAGCTCTGTTGCTATCTCTTCTGCAAATTGCACCAGCAAGTTGCGTCTTTGGAGGCTCTGCTCACAAGCTTTTTCAGATTCTCTGTAGGCTTTAGTTCTAACCAGGGCCTTAACAAGCGTCTCTTCTTCCGCGCTCGGTCTAACTGGCGACCCTTTGGGGCATAGAAGATCAGTACGAGCTTTTGCTAGGGCTTGTTTAATAGCCGCATCTGCCATGTGCGTGCGAAGCGCTTTTTCCAAAATTTCTGCGCGAGAGTTCTCTAGTTTTTTGAGTAGTGCTTGCCTATCCGTTGATGTAAGAGGCCCAGGATTTCCACCGTCTGCTGATGGCGGTGGAGTGAAATCGGCGTTTTCATCTGCTGTTTTGCACTTCGCTAGAGCGCGCGCAAGGTCAAGAGGCTCCTTCATTGCTGCCTCTAAAGTGCGCTCATTAGGGTTTACTAACCTATAAGTAGCTGATCTAACGACTCTTTTTGCAAGTCGCTCCTCTTCGGGCGACGCTAGCACTTCGGAGAATCTCGCTGTAGGTTGGCTCTGCTCTGCGATTTCGCGATATTTTTCTTCCAAAATGGTCTCATCTCCACTCATCGGCGGCAGTAGATCTGTAGTTTTTGCCGCTGCTTCGGTCCTTTCGGCAGCAACAACCGCTTCTAGTGCTGCAGCAACAACTGGTTCTTTAAAGAGTGCCTCTAGGGTGCGCTCGCTTGAATTGGTTTTCTTATAGGTCTCTGAGTTCAGAATTACTGTGGCTAAATCACTCTCTTGATCGGCAACAATCGGCTCACGCGCAGATGGGCGCTGGAATGTTTCACTGCTAAATCTAGCGAGCATGGTAGCCATCTGCCCCGGAGTCAGTACCTTGGTCAGGAGGGCTTGGGTGATGATGCGGTTGCGGTGGCCTGCCGCGGTCTCTAAGAGTTGTGCATACCCTGCTTGTGCCGGCTCCGCTGTCAGAGCATACGCTGCACGAGCATCCTGTAAAATCGCATCGCGATGGACCAGTACATGAAGCAGTGCGCGGTCATCGGCTGGAAGGTCTGCGGAAGAGGTTGGCGTTGTAGAGAGGCTCTCTTGCTGCAGATAGGCGAGCAAACGGGTAAGACGCTCTAGCGGCATCTGAGTGTGCAGCGCTTTTTCTAGAATGAGTCTGCGGTTTTGCATGGCCCGTGAGGTGAGCAGCCCAACTCTTTCCTCAACTTTTTCCTTACAAGTAGGACTATTAATCTTGCCAAAAGCCACTAAAGTAGCAGCTCTCTCATCGTCAACAGCCATTTTCTCTAAGGCATTCTTCACAGCTGGTTCTGCCAAGGCTGCATCGAGTCCTCTTTCTTCTTGGGATCTCTTTTTACGGGTTTCAGAGGTTACAATTGCATCTACGGGCGCCCTGTCGGCAGCTTCATGGGCAAGGCTGCGATTTTTTTCCGAACTCTGCCCAAGGGCTGTTTTACGAATCTCTGCCAGCTTTTTTATGATCCAGCCGTGTGGGTGCTGGTTTTGGAGCGCCGTTTTGAGGAGGTCACTTCGCGCGGCAGCCACGCGTGTCAAAATGGCACGTTTTTGTGCCCCGAGTTGCGCAACAGAGGTTGGAGAGAGTGATCGCCCTTCACTGAGGGTCCCCAGAAGGGCGATTCTATGGTCATCCAGTGCGCACTCCTCTAAGGCTAGCTCAAGGCGCGTTCTTTCAGCAAGAGCATCTGAAAGTGTGTGCGTTGCTGTTAGTTTAACATAGGGCTGGAGAAAAAGTGGAAGCTCTGGTGACCAGCTCTGGACATCACTTCCTTTCGGGTAGTGGTTTAATGCTTCTTTAATCTTTATTACAATTGTATCCATGCTAGAGAGCAGTGCAATAAGAAGTGTTGTCTTAATGCCAACATCATCTTTTCTAAAGTTTTCGCTAAAGTTGCTGAATACTTTTTTCTGCTCTTCTGCTGGCAGAAGAGTTCTGTTTGAAGAAATTAGAGCCCCGGCAAGCTCTCTATCTTGGTTTACCGCATTGCCATTCCTTAAAGAGGCCAATGCACTTATCAGTTGATTCTCATGCCACTTATATGTCAGCGCGCGCTGCAAAATAGTGAGGCGCTCTTTTGACAATCTCTCTGCTTTTTTAACAGCCTTTATTAAGGCTATCTCCTCTGGTAATGGCTCAGTTGCCCCTCTCAGCGCCAGTAGAGCAGCCATCATTTTGGTTTCATCACTTTCGTTATCTGTTATAATTTCTGCGCGTGAGGTTTTGTTATTAACACATAGACCTGTCAGTTCCGTAGCTCTTGAACTATTGATGCGTATTTGCTCTGCAACAAGACGTTTTTCAGCTTGATTAAGCGCTTCAAGGGCTGCATCCACAGTTGTCCGGTCGCTGGTATTTGCATTACTTAAAGCAGCAGCTACAGCTGGGTCTTGGTCTAGAACACGCTCAACTGGCCACGCCATTTGGAGGTGATGTGCGACGCGCGGCTGGCATGTTCGAAGAACTATAGTAAGGATATCAAAAATTTCAGAGTGAGATGCGGCTAATACCTCTCCCTCCGCTGCATTTTTCTGTTGGGTAGGGGATGTAAGTGTTCCCCTTAATAATGTCTTAGCGCGCTTCATCCATTCGGAAGGATCTTCGATAAGCGTTTTGGCAATAGGGCGCAGAGCATCAATAGCTGCAAAAGAGTTATCTATTTTAGCAAATTCCAAGAAGATGGCGTGGATGATCTCGAAAGTTATTGCTTCTTCTGTTGCGCAATTCATGGCTGGATGGATCCGCGGAAGGGCGCTAATCATCGCTTTAGATAGGTTAGGTAGAATATCGTCACCAGCCCTTTGAATATCCCTTTTGGTAAGGCTAAATAGGTATTGCATAATCCGCAGGCCTATCTGTCCCCGTAGGGGTATATTTTGAGCGCGCTCTTTCAGCGCTGCTTCGGCCCCCCCAAGAAGAATAAGAAGTGGGTGTAGCCCCTTATTTTCACTTAGAAGATCGACTAACTCATGCAGCGCATTCTGAAAATCTGCACGAGAGAGAAGAGAGGTGATATCTTGCTGTGCAGGCTTATCTTGCCCAGCAAGCTCTGCTACTGCAAGTAGAGCATTGAAGTGACGCGATCCCCAAGTAGCGAGCTGCTCGGGGGTGAGCTTTTTAAGTAGCTCCACACAGATAGAACCTGTCTTTTCTGCGCCTTCAGTGCTAAGGCCGATAAGAGGAAGAAAACGCTCGATTAGCGGCTTAAAATCCCCCTCTGCAGCAGCTGTTAAAAGCTCTAGTTCGGTTCCCTGCGCTGTTAAAATGCGGTTAAATAGTGGGTGATCTTTGGTGATTGCGCTTTGGATCTTTACAAAGGATTTTTCTTGCAGAAGAGTGAGTGCAAATTGCCGCTGGCCCTCACCTGTTGTTAGGTCTGGCGCAAGGGTTAGCTTTTCCCACGTTGTTGTGAGGGCTTCTGGGTTTTCTGGTAGATGGGCTGCCAACTGGGAGCGTATTTCGCAAAAGTAGGGGGTAGAGGCACCGGTAGCCATTGCAAAGATCGGATTATTTAATAGGTCAAGCGTTGCCGATACGATAGGGCCCGCATTGCCAGTCTCTAGCGCTAGCAGCGCCCGCGCAACCTGGTTTGCCATTTCGCACGAGATTTTAATTTTGCCGGGAATGGTTTTCCGAGTCTGGTCGACTAGCGTTTGTAACTGCTTTTCAATGAGTGCGCGCGCCTTTTGCCAGTCCGACCAGGCAAATCTAAAGACCCACCCAAAAAAAGCTTTGACAACGTTGATGACGCGTAAAACAGTATATTTAACCGCGCCACAAGATGTTGAAGGTCTTGTATATCGGGTGCGGAAGCGCTTTAAAACAGCCTCGTTTTTTGCAGAAATCTTGGTAGCTGCATCTTTAGCAAGGTAGCTAGAGATTTTTCCGGCAAGATCTCTACCGACCTCTTTTGAAATTGTGATGTAGCGATTACTTGCTTTCCATGTCGGTGTTTTCACCGCATCTAGTGAGGAGACAAGGTCGTCGCAGTCGTTTCTTTGAACGCGCAAAGCGGCAAGTTGAGTCTTAAAATTTTTACTATCATTTTTACGCAGCTCAAAAAGAAATTGACGCGCCTCTAGAGCCGACATTGCAGCAAAACCCGTTTTAGGCGCAGCGGATGGTCGCTGAGAGTTGAGTTCGCCTGTTGTGCTCATACTATTTTTTTCATGATTATAAAAATTTACCAGGCAAGATGGGCTCTAGCAAATAGGATTTTACCATAGAAAGAGATTGCGCGCAATCTTACTATTCTTTTTAACTAAAAATCTTTTTAATTTGCGCTTTCTGCAACTAACTTATTCTCTTTTCGTTTCTAGCACGGATATTAAGATAAGAAAGCAAGGAAGAAAGGGGGTTTGCAGGATACAGGATGGGCAGGATAAGGCGAGGATAAGAA
>JAYUZV010000011.1:0-53702 GCA_043751475.1 Chlamydiia bacterium | reverse complement strand
TATTACGTATTTATTTTATAAGTCAGTATATTTTATTGAGTTATAAATATTATTTTTCACGGATGTGCCGTGTTGAAACATTATTTTGTGTCTTGATCTCAATTCTTCTGGTTTGCTATGATCCGCCTCAAAAGCCCTAAGAGTAAAGATATGCTAGAGTTTGTGAGTTATGTTGTGAAAAACCTGGTTGAGAATCCAGACGGTGTAAAGGTAGAGCAGGAAGAGGTGGGGCAAGCCCTTACATTTAAGGTTACTGTGGACAGCGCAGATTTGGGAAAGGTTATCGGTAAAAAGGGAAATACCATTAACGCTCTGCGCACACTGGCTCTTAATTTAGGAGCGAGAGAGGGCAAAAAAGTGCGCGTCGAGGTCTCTTAAAAAATATTTGTCTTTTTACCGTTGCGCGCGCTGCGCCAGCTGTGCTACTGTGTGAAATAGATAGATTTTTTTTGGGTAGTTTCATGAGTCAGATTGAGTTTGATATAGATGACACGGGTAATGTGCTTAGTGTAGGTGGCCGTCTGGATGCGGCGGCAAATCTCAGCTTTCAGGTAAAGATGCAGGGATGGGAGGGGAGCGGCGATCTGATCCTCAACCTTATGAATTTAGAATATATCAACAGTGCCGCCCTCCGCGTTATTATTACCAAGGTCAAGCAACTTGGCCGTACGGTTGGTGGTGCGGAAAGAAAACTTCTCATTGCAGCTCCAAACGATCCGGATAACCCGATTCATACACTGGATGGGGTTGTTAAAATTTTTGGTACATTAGCTGCGGCGCAAGAATCTTTAAATCACAAATAGTAAGGGTGGTTGCTGTGGAAGCAGAGCCGGGCGCTCCCCGTCAAAAAACAGGTGCAATTGGTAAGCCGAGTAGTAGACCAAGTAGTAAACAAGGTCTGTCAGATCTTGATGGTAGTGATCTGCTGGAGCTTGGCTCTGAAATAGATAGCGAGTTTGCTCTCGATGATTTCATTGCGGCTTATGCAGAGCCGCTGAAGGAGCGCGTCTCGCTCCATTCCAAAAAGAAAAAGGTGATGATTATCTCAGGCCCTACAGCTGTTGGCAAGAGTCGCGTGGCGCTGATGGTTGCCAAGGCGATCTCTGGCGAAATTATCTCTGCCGATTCGGTGCAAGTTTATAAGGGAATGGACATCGGAACGGCTAAGGTTAGCTCTGTCGAAAGGTGCGAGGTCGCTCATCATCTCATTGACATGCACGAGTTGCACGAGCCCTTTAATATCATGAATTTCTACCGCGAAACAGCCAAATTGATTGCCGAAATTTTAGCGAGGGGCAATGTGCCCATTATTGTCGGTGGCACCGGGTTTTATATCAATTCACTGCTCTATGGTCCGCCAATGGCGCCTCCTTCGACCCCTGATGTGCGCGAGGCCATTGAACGCGAGATGGAGGTGCTCGGGCCGGAAGCGCTCTATAAGCGTCTTGCGGAGCTAGATCCGGAGTATGCCGCTTCTGTGACAGGAAGCGACAAGCAGAAGATTGTGCGAGCCCTTGAAATCATGCGCCTATCTGGCCAGAAGGTCTCGCTTTTTGCCCAAAGCAGCAGTAGTGCAGGGCTCTGCAACCAGTATAACTTTCGCTGCTGGTTTTTACACATGCCGCGCGAATATCTGAATACGGAGATTGAGAAGAGGTGCGATAAGATGCTTGCCGACGGGCTCGTTGAGGAGGTTCAAGAGCTAAAGAGGCGCGGTCTTGAAGCCAACCGCTCGGCGGCGCAGGCTATTGGCTACCGCCAGACGCTGCTCTATCTTGAAAGCGACAGATCTGCTTGCGCGCGATCTCTGCTTGCGTCCAGTTTCAAAAAAGCCTCGCGCGAATATGCTAAGCGTCAATTCACCTGGTTTCGCAACAAAGATCGCGATAAACTTTTTCAGTGGATTAACGTTTTAGGCATATCACCTGCCGAAATTGCGGACTACCTCATTAGCGATTATGAGCTCTCGCTCTAAGAGCTTAATGGCGCCATGCGCATTTTTCTTCTCATAAATTATTGTAACGTGTTACTTTTTCCCTTTTAAACAGATAGAACTAGAAGTTGTTATTTTTATGGAAAATCAGAACCACACGCCCGAAATCGCGCCCGAAACCGCTGGTGCGCCCGAAACCGTCATTGCCACGCCAGATCCGTTAATTTTGAGTCATGAGGAGGCGCCAAAGGCAGAGAAAAAGGTGGTCCCTAGGCCGCCAGTGACAACTAAAGAGGGCAAAGAACTTGAAGTGTTTATTGCCAGCGAGGTTCCTGTTGAAGAGAAGCTCGAGAAGGGGATTGCCGGAATGAGGGCAGCACTTTCTGGGGCAACCCCGCGCATGCGCGCCTACTGGGATCTGAACGGACTTGTTATTCCGCTTTTGAGCTTACGTATGAATCCCGAAGCGCGTAAAAAAGCTGTTGAGGGGCTAACAGAGATTCGCGCGATGCGCGATGCAATTAAAGCGCAGATTAGTAGTGTTTCTGTGCAAGTGCGCGAAAGTACAGAGCGCGCGCTGAAGGAGCTCTCTGAGGATATCAAAAATATGGCGCTATTTGCAGAGCGCACACCGAAGTTTACTCTTCCACCTGCCTGTTTGCAGCTTTTGAAAAGAGATGCCGACTACCGCGGGATTCAAGATGAGCTGGCTGTGCTAACCCCATTTGTAAATCGCATTCATGCGTTGCGCAAAGAGATTACAAGCGAGCTCCCTCCAGTTGTTTCTGGTGCTATGCGTGGCAAGCTATCGAAATTGGGAGATAAGATCTTCCCAAGACGCAGTGAACTACTAAAAAAGGCCTCCGAGATGATCCGCGAGGATTTAGTGGCCTTTGAAAGTGGCTCTTTTGGTGCAGATGGGATCGTGCTTAAACCAGCGGGGGCACTAATGGCAGAAATTAGGGGCCTTCAAAGTGTAGTCAGAAACTTGTGCGACAGCGAGACCTTTAAATTTTCGCGCGAGCTTCTGGGCCGCTGCTGGGATAGGGCTGCAAAAGTGGCTAAAGAGGTAAAGCCGGTTGCCCGTGCCAGTAAATTTGAAAAACCAGCTCGTCGCGAGCGCGAGGAGGAGGGCCCCGGCCTGTTGCCAGAACAGGCATTGAGGATTCTGCCCGAAGTTGAGAAGCTGCACGAGCTTTGCAAAGGAAAGATTGCGGAAGTGACGCTATCTGAAGCGCGCAGTAAGCTAGAAGGAATGATGCGCACTCAGGGCCTTTCGAAAAAGGCTGTCTCTGAGGTGACGCGTAAAATTGACGAGGCTTGTGCTCCTTATTATGAGAGAATTGAAAAGAGGCGTTTAGATGCGCAAAAAGAGAGGGAGCTCGGCCTTGCGCGCGTTCAATCATTGAAAGTGATGCTTGAGGCGTTAATTGAAAATCAATCGCTAGAGTTAGGTGCCTTTAGAGAGAAAGAGCGTGTCGTGCGCGACCTTTTTGAATCTGAAATAGATGACCTATCGCCTTTAGATATACATAATTGCAACCTGCTGCTTAGAAAAATTGCGCTGATGGGGTGTGCAAAAGAGGTGGAAACGCTTAAGGAGTGGAATCCTCTTGTTGATTGTAGGGAGGCGTTAGAGAAGTTGCAGGATGAGGGTGAGAGGCATGAGAGTGCGCTGCGAGGCCTTTCAGGCGGTTCGCCTGCAGACGCAATGGCTCGCAGGGGCTTGTCTCACGCTGCTAAAGCGCTACTTGCCGAAATTGGGGCACTGATTACAAAAATCGACGCTAAGCTAGAAACCCTTTAGGCCGCACAGATAGCAAGATAAGTAAGTAAGAAAGCAAGAAAGCAAGAAAAGAAAGAGAATTAGCAGGATACAGGATGGGCAGGATAAGACGAGGATAAGAAAGAGAAAATAATATAAAGGAAGGAAGAAAAAGAAAATAACAGGATGGACAGGATATTCAGGATAAAAAAGAAATAAAAATCTCTACTCTTTCTTTATCCTTTTTTTCTTATCCTAAATATCCTGTCCATCCTGTTATCTTCTCTTTCTTTCTTTTCTTATCCTCGTCTTATCCTGCCCATCCTGTATCCTGCTAATTCTCTTTCTTTTCTTGCTTTCGTATCGTGTTTATCTGTGCTAGGGAGAGGGGAATGAGAAGGGCGCTGTTTGGTGGAAGTTTTGACCCAATTCACAATGGCCATTTGGCCCTTGCAAGGGCGATGCTAGAGGCACATCACTTAGATGAGATCTACTTCTCGCCTGCTGGGAGCTCTCCGTTTAAGAGTCATCATTTGGCAACTGCTCAGCAGCGGCTAGAGATGACACAGCTCGCTATTGAAGGGGTTCCTGCCTTTAAGCTCTATGCTTGGGAGGCGCTCCAGCCAGGCCCGAGCTACACAATTTCTCTTATCGACCATTTTTGCTCAGATATTGGACCGGATGAGCCGCTTTTTCTTATCCTCTCTAGCGAATTGATAAAAGATTTGCAGCGCTGGCGCTGTTTAGAGGAAATTTTTGATAAGGTGGAGGTTTTAACGGCTCTGCCGGAAGGTGAAACGATCGATTTTTCTCACCTGCCAGCTGAAATTCAAAAAAAGATTGCTGCCGGGATCACCCCGATGGCGAAAATTGCCCTTTCAAGCACTCTGTTGCGACAGAGGCTCTGTAAAAAAGAGTCTTGTGAGGGTCTGCTGCCTGCAAAAGTTGTGGACTATATCTCGAAAAATCAATTATACTCGGGGCTTACTAATTTAAATTAGCTCCTTATTATTATGAATGCTTCTGAAGCCAAAGTTATCTTAAAAAAAATCGCCGAAATAGCGGCAGATAGAAAAGGCGAGGATATCCGCGCCTACGACCTTTCTGCGGCTCCTATTATTACCGATTATGTACTGATTGTCCAAGGTAACGTAGGGCGCCACGTCAGCGCTATTTGCGAGGATATTATTAAAGCGATGCGTGGGCAAGGGCTTAAACCTTTTGCTGTTGAAGGAATGGGCGACTCTGACTGGGTGGTGATCGATTACGGAAACATTATTGTCCATGTTTTGACACCGGGCCACCGCGAGCTGTATAAACTTGAAGAGCTCTGGAGCACGGGGCTTCCCATTGATATGGCTAAATCGGGTTAATTTTTTTTCATGGAGATAAGCGCTTATGAATAGAAAAAGAGTTGTTGTCACAGGACTTGGAATTACTTCTTGTTTTGGAAGCGATGTGGATGCATTTTATCAGAGCCTTCTAGCCGGAAAAAGCGGCGTTACCCACGCACCTGGAAGTGTCACCGCAGATTACGACTTCTACACGACGCTCTGTGCGCCTGTGAAACAAGATTATGACCTTGCCACCTATATCGACCCGAAAGAGGCTAACCGTATTGATCCTGTGATGGCCTACGCGGTTGTTGCGGGTAAAAATGCGCTAAAAAATGCGGGTATCAACTATACGCAGATGAGCCAATCTGAGAAAGAGCGCGCTGGTATCCTCATTGGATCTGGCATCGGCGGACTTTTTATTGATGATGATGCCTACCGCAATTTGCACAGTAAGACGCGGATCACTCCTTTCTTTATTCCCTACAGCATGACCAACGCAGCTGGCGCTATTTTGGGTGTTAACATTGGATTTAAAGGGCCCAACTACTCTGTTTCAACAGCGTGTGCAACTGGTAATTACGCAATTCATTTAGCTGCCGAGCACATCCGCAGAGGCGATGTCGATATGATGCTTGCCGGTGGAACGGAAGCGCCTGTAACGCCGCCTGGCTTTGGCGGATTTTGCGCATTGCGCGCGCTTTCTAAGCGAAATGATGCCCCTGAAAAGGCTTCAAGACCTTGGGATAAGGCACGCGATGGCTTTGTTATTGGCGATGGTGCGGGTGTTCTGGTTCTTGAGGAGCTGGAATCTGCAAAGCGCAGAGGTGCCACTATTTTAGCTGAATATCTCGGCGGAGCCTTTACGTGTGACGCTTTTCATATGACAAACCCAGATCCTGAAGGTAAAGGAGTTGCGGCGTGCTTAAAATTGGCGCTCCAGGATGCCGGTGTCGATAAGAAGCGCGTTAATTACATCAACGCCCATGCAACATCGACAGGTGCTGGCGATCCGTGCGAAATCGCTGGCTTTAGAAGCTTTTTTGGCGGTCAGATGGAAAATGGCATTGCAGTGAATGGAACAAAATCGATGATCGGCCATGCTCTTGGCGGCGCCTCTGGTATTGAGGCTGTTGTCGTTGTGAAGGCAATTCAGACAGGTATGCTCCACCCGACAATTAACCTCGACGATCCGGATGATTTTATTAAAGGCATCGACACGGTTCCTGTAGCAAGAGCCTTCAAGCCAGATGTAGCAATTAGCACATCATTTGGTTTTGGAGGGCATAACTCGGTTGCTGTTTTTGCTCCTTTTGTGGAGTAATCAGTTGAAACTCGAAGAGTCCTTCGGCATCATTCCTCTTCTAAGGAAATCGGATGGCAGCTACAGCTGCTTTCTGCTTCAGCTTGCAAGTGGCTCCCATTGGGGATTCCCTAAGGGCCACGCAAACGCTGGTGAAACGGCAAAAAAAACAGCTGAGCGCGAGCTTTTTGAGGAGTGCGCTCTTTGTGTCACCTCTTATCTTCCATTAGAGCCTTTCTACGAGGAGTATCAGCCTAAGTTGAACGTAAAAAAACGCGTCACTCTTTTTGCCGCTCTTGTAACAGGTGATGTGAAGTTGCAACTAGGAGAGATTTTGGATGGCAAGTGGATAACCCTTCCCTACACCGGCAATCCCCCCCTCTACCCCGAAACAGAAAAGGTTCTTGATAATCTTTATGTTTCTTTGATACATTGATACGAGTCAATTTAGAATAATTAAGGAGTCATATGAACTCTCATACACCACAAAAAATAAGAGATAGAACAACTATTTTTTCTCGCGACTTGTTAAAGAGCGCAGGGGCTGTAGTTGGAGGTGCCGCGCTTCTCTCTCTTGCAGCACCCCTTACATTCGCGCTTCCGGGAACACCTATTCCCCTTGTTCTGCAAAATACACTGGTTCTGCTTGTTGGTTTAATGCTCGGCTCGCGTCTTGGCGCGCTCGCTGTGATGCTCTTTCTTGCAGAAGCTGCATGTGGTATGCCGGTGCTCTCTTTCTGCCGCGGTGGTTTGGCCCATTTCCTCTCACCTACAGGAGGGTATCTCGCGGGCTACATTGCCGGCGCCTATGTAACAGGTCTTGTTTATGAAAAAATGAAGAGCCGCTTCAGTGCACTGCTGGCCCTTTTTGCCGGTAATGCAGTGACCTACCTATTTGGGGTGGCTTGGCTTGCTAACTATCTAGGACTTCAGGGAGCTTATATGGCTGGAGCCGTTCCTTTTATGGTAACAGACAGCGCTAAAATCCTCTTCTCCGTAGGTGTTTTATCGCTAATTCACAAAAGAAGAAGCTCGCTATAAGCGAGCTTCTTTCTTTTAGATTAACCAGCAGTTACCCTGCCAGCAAGAGAGGGCGCGCTATCAGGAAGACCTAAAATAGGGATATTTCCGTGAACTGTAGGATTGCCGCATGGGGGCCTTCCTGTAGCCATGCTGCCGATAGAGGCAGCTGTAGCTTGTAGCTCGATGAATGGAATTACCGACTCCGCAACTGTTTTCATCCCCTCGCTTGTTGCTTTTATAATGCCGGCTTGATTGGTAGATGTTACAGGATTAGAAGGAAGAATCGGGCCGTTATTACCGATAGGTGCTGGTGCTGACATGGTTGTCTCCTTAGTGCTTTTAATGGTCATTATAGGAAGCGTCTCTTTTTATAAAACATTTTTTTAAAGAAAGAAAAAAAGAAGAAATAACAAGGATGAAGAGGATAGGCAGGATAAGAAAGAGGATAAGAAAAGAAAAATCTATTCTTTCTTTATCCTTTTTTTCTTATCCTGCCTATCCTCTTCATCCTTGTTATTTCCTCTTCCTTTCTTTTCTTTCTTAGTTAGGAGTCATAGATGCTGTTTGTTGTGGTGCGGAGTTTGGATGAAGTGCCTGATGGGTGCGATGGGGTTGAGGTGCGGGTTGATCTGCTTGACCGCATTGATTTTGCGAAAATTGACCATTTTATCATGGTTTGTCCCGTCCCTGTCATGCTTACGCTTAGAAGTAAAAAGCATGGGGGAGCTTTTACAGGTAATAGAGAGGCTATTATTTGGAAAATGGCCGGTTTGGGCCCCGCCTTTTTGGATCTTGAGTATGATTTAGATCCCGCTTTTATTAGCGAGATAATGGATGACTTTAGTCATCTTAAATTTGTTATCTCTTGCCACGTTTTTAAAAAAATTGGCATGGAGGGGGTAGACGAGCTCTACCGACAGATGGCTATCTATCCAGCCTGCACCTACAAAATAGCGATTCAGCTGGACTCTGCAAATGAGGCACTTGCCCACCTTCTTTTTGCGCGGACTTTGCCTAAAATAAGCCTGATTTGCATGGGGGAACGGGGTGCTTTTGCGCGCGTTTTGGGCGCTGTTAATGGCAATGTCATCAACTATGCCGCTTTAGGTGAGGGGGGCAAAACAGATCCTGGGCAGATCACTCTTTCTGATTTTGTGGCCATTTACCGCTACAAAAATCTCTCGGGTGCGACACAAGTCTACGGCTTAATTGGCAATCCTACCAAAAATAGTCTGGGCCACATCTACCACAATAGGCGCTTTTCTGAAGAAGGGAAGGATGCTGTTTATGTAAAAATGGATCTTGAGATAGGCGAGATGGAAACTTTTCTGCTGCTAGCTAATCGGTTCGGTTTTAAAGGGGTTAGCGTGACAATGCCGCTGAAGGAAGTGGTGGCTTCCTTTTTAGGCGAGAGAGGTAGTGTCAATACGCTGCTTTTTACTGGGAGTCGGGTTGTGGGTGCAAATACGGATGGCATAGCGGCACTTGATGCGATTGAAGAGAAAATGCCTGTAGAGGGCAAGCGCCTTGCCATTCTTGGAACAGGTGGTGCGGCAAAAGGAATAGCGCAGGAGGCAGCGTTTCGCGGGGCTGATCTGCTAATTTTTGGCAGAGATGGGGAAAAAGCGCGAAAATTAGCCGCGCAATTTGGCGGTCATGGGGGTAATTTTTCAGAGATGGAAGCGCCCTTTGACATTTTGGTTAATGCGCTCCCCGCAGGGATAGTACCAGAGGGGGTAACTATTCCCTTTCCCGTCCTTGTGATGGATGTCAACTATAATCCCAAAGAGACCCACCTGCTTAAGGCGGCACTTATACGCGGCTGCAGCGTCATTTGTGGCGACAGAATGTTTGAGCTGCAAGCAGAGGCACAAAGAGCATTGTGGTTTTCTCTGCCATTTGGTTAGAATGAGGGTTAATGTGAGGATAATTCTCTTGTTATGAATGATAAGAAAATAAGTGGCTGGCCAGATTGCAATAGGCCAGATCCAACGTTTCCGCTGGGCACTACTATTCAAGAGTCCCTACTGCGTGTGTGCGAAAAATTTGGTAAATGGTCTGCAATTAAAGATGAGAGTAGTGGCCTTCTGTCTTACAAAAAGTTGCAGCTTCACGCACTTATTTTAGCCGGCCAAATCAGAGAACTTCCAGGGGATAGGATTGCTGTGCTTCTTCCCTCATCGGTTGCCGCAATGGTGACTGTTTTTGCTATTCTGCTGTCTGGAAAAATACCTGTCATGCTCAACTGGACACTAGGGTCAAATCCGCTTAAATCCACCCAGGCCGTTGCCGGTTTTGAGACGATTATCTCGTCAAGTAAGTTTCTTGAAAAGGTGAAACCAGATTTAGGAGCGCTTCAGAAGATTGTAGTTTCTCTTGAAGAGATTAAGGAGAAAATCTCTTGGTGGGATAAGCTCTCCGGGTGGTGGCTCTCTCGCCATGAACCGGAGCGTATTTTGGAGCTTTTGGGAGTTCATGAGATAGATCCTCATGCACCCGCTGTGATTCTATTTACTAGCGGAACTGAAGCCGAGCCGAAGGGTGTTCCACTATCGCACACAAACTTGCTCTCTAACTTTATAGCTCTTGCAGAGCCGCTCGCTTTTACTAAAGATGATGTTTTTTTAAGTGCTCTTCCGCCTTTTCACTCGTTTGGCTTTTCAACAACCGGTCTTTTACCCATTCTTACCGGTGTACGGGCTGTCTATACGCCAAATCCGCTTGAGAGCAAGACAATTGCGGGGATAATTGAGAAGAATTCAGCAACCATTTTGATGAGCGCCCCTCTCTTTTTGCAGGCCCTTTTTCAGAGTGTAAAAAGGTCCGATCAGCAAGATGCGCTTCACTCTATAAGGCTGGTTGTTTCCGGCTCTGAAAAAGCGCCAAATGAGCTCTATGCAGCAACAGAGCAGCTCTGCCCAAATGGCTATTTTCTTGAAGGTTATGGCCTTACTGAGTGTTCGCCAGTGATCGCATCCAATAGGCCAGAGCGCCCAAAATCGGGTGTAGGAACGCCTCTGCCCGGTGTTGAACTAGCCTTTATTGATAGGGAGACAAAGGTTCCACTTCCCTATGGCCAGGAGGGGGAGATCTGCGTCTCGGCGCCCTCTGTTTTTTACGGCTACCTCGGCGAGCGCAAAAAAGTTTTTACAGCTATTGATGGCAGGGATTGGTTGCGTACAGGTGATTGCGGCTACATCGACACAAATGGCAATTTAGTCATTTCGGGACGCCTTAAGCGTTTTGTTAAAATTGGCGGTGAAATGGTGTCGCTCACCCGTGTTGAACGCGATCTTAGCAAGCATTTGCACAACCTTTTTGACGATGGCATTCAAATTGCACTTACCGGCTATGAAGAAGCGGGTAAAAAGGGAGTAATTCAGGCTTCTATTGGATTTGCAGCAGGTAGAAAAGAGGAGACAATTGATGTGGCCCTGCTGGGCAGCTTTTTAGAGGCGGAAGGGTACTCATCACTCGTGCGCATCAGCGATATTCTTACCTATTCCAAAGGGTTGCCTCTGACTCTGGTTGGCAAGATCAATTATATTCAATTAGCAAAAGATTTTCAGGTGAGACGTGAAAAATAGAGTGCACTTATACGACACAAAAAGCTTAACCCTTAAACCTGTCGAGCCGCTGCATCAAGGTCGGTGTACGCTATACACTTGCGGTCCAACTGTCTACAACTACGCCCATATCGGCAATTTCCGCACCTATGTCGCGCTCGATCTGCTGCGCCGCACACTGACCTACTTTGGGCTAAATCCGCTTCATGTGATGAATTTAACCGATATTGACGATAAGACAATTGATGGTGCGATGCGAGAAAAGGTGAGCCTTGCTGCCTTTACAGCGCGCTATAAGAAGGCTTTTGCTGAGGATTTGCACGCCCTTCATATTCTACCAGCCCATCACAACCCAGAAGCAACGGCTTATCTGCCGCAGATGATTGCCATGATAGAGAAGCTTTTGGATAGAGGCTTTGCTTATAAGGGCGCTGATGGGAGCGTCTACTTTTCTATCCGCAAATTTCCAGATTACGGCAAGCTCTCGCACTTAAACTTAAGTGAACTGCTTGATAATGCTTCAAGTGCGAATGCAAAAGATGAGTATGACAAAGAGCAGGCGGCCGATTTTGTCCTCTGGAAACATTATGATAAGGAGCGCGATGGGGAAAATTTCTGGGAGAGCCCATTTGGGCCAGGGCGTCCTGGATGGCATATCGAGTGCTCGGCAATGGCGCGTGAACTTTTGGGGCAGACAGTGGACATCCATGCCGGCGGGGTTGACTTGATCTTTCCGCACCACGAGAACGAGATTGCCCAGTCGGAGTGCTCCTCGGGCTGTGCCCACACCTTTGCCGCTCACTGGATGCATGTGGAGCACTTGCTGGTGGACAATCGCAAGATGTCGAAGAGTTTAGGCAACTTCTACCTCCTACGCGATCTGCTTGCAAAAGGGTATAGTGGCAGAGAGGTGCGCTATGCGCTGCTCCAAGTGCACTACCGCAAGCAGCTCAACTTCACATTTGAGGGGCTTTTAGCGGCGCGTAATGCGCTGATGCGACTGGACAATTTTTGCGAGCGATTAAGGGCAATAGAAAATGAGATGCCATCCTCATCACTGCAAATTTTACTGCGCGATGCAGATGAGAGTTTTTCTGCAGCGCTTGCGGATGATTTAAACATCTCTGTTGCAATTAGTACTCTTTTTGATCTGGTGCGCGCTGTCAATCAGCTTTGCGATGAGGAGCGTCTTGGTAAAGGTGAAGCAGATCTTGTGCTGCAATGGCTTACCAAAATTGATTCAGTACTAGGAGTTCTTGTGAAAGAGAGCGAAGAGGCAGCTCCAGAGGAGGCGCTGGCTCTTTTAAAGAAGCGCCAGCAGGCAAGGGCCACCAAAGCATGGAAAGAGGCTGATAGCTACCGCGATGAGCTCCAACTGCTTGGCTATAAAATTGAGGATCTGCCAAATGGCGAGGCCAAATTAAAAAAAGTGAGTAAAGGGTAAAAATGAGCGGAAAGCTGACGCACGATGAAAAATATCTGATCGCTCTACAGAAACATGTGGGTGAATCGGAAGAGTATGTCGATTCGGACATCATTGCAAGAGAAGTTGGACTAACTCCTGTTCAAACAACCAATGTGATTCAAACATTAAGCCGCATTAACGCAATTCATAAAAAAGAGAATAGCGATGATGAGGAAGATAGCGAGCGGATGCACCACAAGCAGAAGAGTCTACGCGACCACCGTCTCCGCTCGCCCATAATCTCCCTCACCGCTCGAGGCAGAGCCATCCTCATCAAAATCTTATGTCAGCAAGGATAAGAAAAGAAAGAAAAAGGAAGAGAGTTAGCAGGATACAGGATGGACAGGATAAGGCGAGGATAAGAAAGAAAGGAGATAAGGGTAGGATAAATGAAAAAAACAACGTTTTTTCATTTGTTCCTCGGATTTCGCTAAGAAGCGAAATCCAGCTCCTCCGGAGCGGCAACCCTCTCTGCAGTAGGTCTAGCTTTATAAGTAAATAGGCTTTTTAATTTAATTAATTTTTTCTTTCTTTATCCTTTCTTATCCTGTTATCCGTGCCAATTTTTCTTTCTTGCTTTCTTGCTGCTTTATCCTTGCTGATCTTGCTAATGAGCCATGAAGGGGAAGAAGATCACATCGGCGATGTTGCGGCGGTTGGCAAAAAGCATCACCAGCCGGTCGATGCCAACCCCAAGGCCACCGCAAGGGGGAAGTCCTTGACAGATCGCTTCGATAAACTCCTCATCCAGCGGCACAGCTTCTTCATCGCCAGAGAGGCGCTTTTGCGCCTGGTCGATTAAGAGTTCGCGCTGCAGAACCGGGTCGTTAAGCTCGGTGTAGGCGTTGCAAAATTCGCGTCCCAAAATAAAGGTTTCAAATCGCTCAACAAAGCGCTCCTCGCGCAATTTAGGGTCGCTATGCAGTTTGCACAGAGGCGTTGTCTCAATTGGGTGGTCGATGATGTGGTGGGGCTGAATCAGATGTTTTTCGGCCGTCTCTTCAAATAGCAGTGCAATGAGGGATCCGCGCGCTGCTTTTTCATACTTGGCAGGAGGCAGTGAGCCGAGATTGCGTAAAATGTCACGCAGCTGCTCGGTGCTCTTAACATCGACATCAATTTTTCCATATTCCAAAATGGCACCCTTCATCGACAGGCGTTTCCATGGTGCTTTTAGCGAAAGTTCGATAATCTCATCGCCATCACCATGCACTTCAATGGTTGTTTTACCAAAAAGTTCCAGGGCAATTTTTTCAAATAACTTCTCGGTCACCACCATCATCTCATTGTAATCCATATAAGCGCCGTACGCTTCTAACATGGTAAATTCTGGGTTATGGGTTCTATCAAGACCTTCGTTGCGGAAGTTCTTCCCAATTTCAAAAATTCGGTCAATTCCGCCAATCACAATCTTTTTTAATGAAATTTCAAGGGCGATACGCATAAAAAGAGGCTGATCTTTTGCGAGCAGCTTGGTTGTAAATGGCTTGGCTGCAGCGCCTCCGTAACTGTTCTGGAGTATCGGTGTTTCGACTTCCATAAATTTGAGTTCATCGAAGTAGTTGCGGATCATGCGGACAATACGGCTGCGCAAAATAAAGGTTTCGCGCACATCTTTATTAGCAATTAGATCGAGCCAGCGCTTGCGGTGGCGCAGTTCAGGGTCTGTCAGCCCTTTATGTTTATCGGGCAGTGGAAGAAGTGCTTTGCACGCGAGCGTACAAGTGTGCACAAAGAGGGTGATCTCGCCTTTTTGTGTGCGGAAGAGGTGTCCTTCAACGGAGATAAAATCGCCCAGATGGATATATTTTTCGATAAATTTAATTGGGGTAATGTCGCTATCTAATTTAAGTCCTTTAACTTGCGTAATATCGCGGTTAAACATCAGCTGAATGATTCCAGAGGAGTCCTCAATTTGCGCAAAAGCATTTTTGCCCATTTCGCGGAATAGAACCATACGGCCGGCAAGGATGGCTCTTGGTGTTTTGCCGCTGCCAGCAGCTTCGCTATCGCCAATTGCATTGCCCGCATATGTGGTTTGAACCGCCTTTGCCGAATCTGTTGGGGCGCATCTCGCTGGGTAGGGATCAATTCCGAGGGCGATGATCTCCTCTAATTTGCGGGAGCGCTGTTGAAATTCATCTTCAGTATGGTAGTGCGGGGGGGGGAAGTTCACAGAGCTTTTCTCCAATTAGATATAAGCCTTAAGAATAGCCGACAGCCCTGATAATTCTCAAGCTCTGCAAGGATCGCAGGATTTGAAAAGGATAAAAAAAGAAAGAGGGTTGGCACGGATAACAGGATAAGAAAGGATAAGTAAGAAAAAAATAATTAAATAGTAAAACCTCTAAAGCTAGAGCTACTGCAGAGAGGGTTGCCACTCCGGAGGAGCGGGGTTTTGCTCTTTGCAAAACCCGAGGAACAAATGAAAAAACCGTGTTTTTTCATTTATCCTCCCCTTTTCTCTTTCTTTCCTTATCCTTTCTTATCCTGTTATCCGTGCCAATTTTCCTTTCTTTTCTTGTGGTGTAATCGGTGCTAGAAGAAGGTGGAGGTGGGGTCGACATCGATGGTGATGCGAGCGGAGGTAAAAAGGGGTTTTAGCTCTAAGTAGGCGGCTGTTACCGGCGCTGTCAGCGGTCCTTTAATTAGGCAGTTGAAGCGATATAGATCTTTGATTTTGGCGTATCCGGAAGGGGAGACGGGCTGCAGTTCAAAGGAGTCTGGTAATTTTTTTAGGAGCATTTCGCGGAAACGGCTCGCAAGCGATTCTGTTTTTCGCTCATCTTTTCCTGTAAATGTCAATTTGACAAAATGGGAGTAAGGCGGATAGTTAAAAAATTTGCGCGATGTAATTTCACTGTTATAAAAGTTTAAATAATCGCCCTTAGCAGCGAAGAGAATCGTCTCATTTTCTGGGAGCATCGTCTGGATGACCACCTCACCTTGCAGCTCAGATCTGCCAGATCTGCCCGAAACTTGGGTAATCAGCTGAAACATCTGTTCGCTGGCCCTAAAGTCGGGAATATGTAGGCTAGAATCTGCGTTTAAAATACCAACAAGCGTACACGCCGGAAAGTGCAGCCCTTTTGCGATCATCTGGGTGCCGATAAGTAGATCTGCTTTTCCAGATTTAAACTGGCGCAAGAGCTTTTCGTGGCTCCCTTTATGGCGCGTTGTGTCGGCGTCAAGACGAAGCGTTCTGATTCCGTCGAATAGGGCGTGAATGGCCCGCTCGACCTGCTCGGTTCCAACCCCTTTAAAGCGCATCGTGTTTTCCGATTTGCAGGCAGTGCAGCTGCGCGGCGGTGGCGCTATCTCGTAGCCGCACAAATGGCAGCAGAGCTTTTCCTGTGATCTGTGGAAGGTGAGCGAGACAGAGCAGTGTGGGCAACCTACAGCCTCGCCGCAAGAGCCGCACACTTGGGTTGTGTGGTAGCCGCGCCGATTGAGAAAGAGAATAATCTGCTCGCCGAGCTCGAGCCGTTTTTTAATTCCATCAAGGAGTTTTTGTGAAAAGAGGGTATAGCCACCATTTTGCTCATATTCGCGGCGCATATCGACGATAGTACTTTTTGGCAGAAGGGCATTTTTCGGGCGCTCTTTTAGCTCGAGCAGCTCATATTTGCCGCTCAGTGCATTGGTATAGCTCTCGAGCGTTGGCGTGGCGCTTCCGAGGACGACAGTGGCGTTAACAAGCTTGCCGCGCATCACGCACAGGTCGCGCGCGTGGTAGCAGGGGGCCTCCTCTTGCTGTTTGTAGGAGCTCTCGTGCTCTTCATCCACAATAATTAGACCCAGGTTTTGCACGGGTGAAAAAAGAGCCGACCTGGCACCTACGACAATCTGGATTTTGCCCTGGCTAATCATCTCCCATGTATCGCGCTTTTCGCCTTCGCTAAGCCTGCAGTGTAAAATGGCGATGCGCTGCTGAAATCTGGCCGATAGCCGCTCCATTGTCTGGCTTGTCAGTGCAATTTCAGGGACTAGCATAATAACACTCTTTCCAAGCTGCAAAGCCAGTTCCATTGCCTGCATATAGACCTCTGTCTTACCGCTGCCGGTAATGCCGTGAAGAAGAAAGGTCTTAAATGCAGCCTTATGCAAATTGCTGTTAATGGCGTCTAAGCAGATTTGCTGCTCTGCACTTAAGTGTTTTGCGCTTGTCGAGAAGAAGTCAATGGCAAGGGGAGCGGCCCTATCGACGCTCATCTCGAGCAGTTGCAAAACATCCTCTTTCTCGAGCTGGCGCACGCAACTGGCAGAGCTGCCGCTTTTTTCAAGTAGTTCTGATAAAAAAATACCGCTTGGCGCTTTCAATATCTCATCTAAAACGCGCGCGCTGGCGGCTCTTTTGCGCACCAGTTTTTCGCAGAGCAGGGCAATCTCATTTTTTGAGAGAAGCGGTTTAACAAAGAGTTGGACTTTCTCTTTCATTCCTTCGCGGATGGGCGGTGGCAAAATCGATTTGACAATTTGGGAAAGAGGCGAAGCGTAGTGGCGGCTCATCCAGAGTGACAGGGTCATTAGCTCGCTCGGAATAAGCGCTCTATCGGATAGCAAGTGCGAAATGGGCACTGTTTTTGCCACATCGGGTCGCTCTTTAAGTGTCAAAACAGTGCCGCGCCGAATTCCTTTACGCAGAGGAACTGCCACGCGCATGCCGGGCTCTATTTTGCCAATCATTTCCTCTGGAATGGCGTAGTCAAGCGTTTTGTCTAGCGCATCATCCAAAATAACCGCTGCGTAGGCTTGGGTTAATTCAAGAAGAGGCATATACGCTTCCAGAGCTGCTGTTTTTGCATGGGTGAGGTGAGGTAGAGTTTCGGGTGATCAGTGATGAGCAGAGGTTTCTCTTTTAGCTGCTGATTCTGATGAAACTTCTCAAAATAGAGCGATTTTTGAATGTCATCGCTACATGCGATAACTCTTTGAAGGGTCGTGGAATCAAGAAGGATCTCCCATTTTTGTACACTTTCTACTCCTTCCGCATTTTCCATATTAATAACGCGACTATCGAGATCAAAAATCTTGGAAATGGCAAAAGCGATATTTTCTAGAAGCTGGCGCTCTTCCTTATTTTTTCCGAAATAGAGAATGGCAAGTGCAGGAGATCTGCTTTTAGCAACCCAAAGGGTGGCCATACTCTTTGCCGTACTATCATCGAGCAGTGTCTGATGAAGCTTGATTTTTGGTGCAACTTTTCCAAGGAGCTCGAAATAGGGGCTCGGCTTTTTTTCGGTAATTTCCGGCACAACTTCTATTTTCTGTTGCGGCGGGGCTTTTTTCTCAGGCTGGCTCTCCGCAGCAGGGGCAGGGAGCTTAATAGGCGGCGCAACCACTTTTGAGATATTTTTTTTACCTGGAATAGGAAATAGAGAGAGATAATTTTCTTCTGTAAGCAGGATAGAACCTTCCGTTTGCTCTTCGATAAACAGGAGCAGCTGAGCTTTTAACTCGGTAATTTCATCGCGCTTAATTTGTTCCATGAGATAGTTCGTGTAATAACAGGTCAAGCTCAGGTAGTAGGTGGGCAAAGCCCAGCCGCTCCCATTCACTTGTGATCTCTGATCTTACACTTTTTACCCCATTCGGGAAAAGAAGTTGTAGGGGTGTCTTTTTAAGGAAGAGGCGCATTTTAACCTCAGCCTTCACAAGTGCATAGAGCAAACTGGGCTCTTCATAGGCCTCTTCTAGAAAAGGTGTGAGGTTTTCCAGAAGAAGCTCGATCTCTTGCTGCAGATCGTACAGGTCGCGCGGATCTTCTCTGTTAATATAGAGCATCGAGTCTGACAAAAACTGGAGCTGCTCCTGCAAAATTTCGCCATCCTCGCTAGATTCACTGGCAATCTCTTTTGAAAGGTCAAAGAGTTTTTTTATGCTGGAAACAATTCGAAGCCACTCATTTTCAGATAGCCCCCTTGTTACCATTATCAATTGCTCTGGTAAATTACTGGCAAATCGTGGCAGCAGAGGAACTATTTTGACCACCTCTGCCAAAAAGTGGCTGAGTAAAATGGTTTTTTCACTTCCTTCGCGCAACGACCTAAAAGAAAATGGCGTCAGTAAAAGCGATGAGCGAGGCAAAAAAGAAGAGATCATGAACTAAGACTCCACACAAAACGACATTTAATCGAACAATGCACTTAGATACGATTGCGCGTCAAATGGAATTAAATCTTGTGCAGATTCGCCGGTGCCGAGGAAGAGGACGGGAAGGGAGAGAGTTTTGTAGATGGAGATGATGACGCCGCCTTTTGCAGTCCCGTCGGCTTTGGTTAGGATGATGCCGGTTAGGGGAGTAGTGGCATGAAATTTTTTTGCCTGTTCAAGGCCGTTTTGGCCCATGGTTGCATCTAGCACGAAGAGAGTTTGGTGGGGCGCATTTGGGGAGAGTTTTTTCATCACGCGGCTGATCCGCGCAAGCTGGTCCATCAGTCCATCGCTTGTATCGAGCCTGCCTGCCGTATCGACAAATAAGATGTCCGTACCTGTTGCAATGGATGATTTCAGAGCGTCATAGGCGACAGAGGCGGGGTCTGCTCCGTGGTGGCTCTTGATAAGCGGAAAGTCGCACTGCTTCGACCAGAAGGTAAGCTGTTCAACCGCAGCTGCTCTAAAAGTGTCAGCTGCCGCTACCATCACGCTCTGTCCATTTTTTTTGTAGAGGCTCGCAAGCTTGATTGTGCTCGTGGTTTTGCCACTCCCATTGACGCCAAGAAGTAAAACAACTTGGGGCTTTTCTTCGGTAGGGTGTGGCGCTACTTGGAGAGTCAAAATTTTTAGCAGATGCTCTTTCATTGCTACAATCAGGTCATCTGGTGTTGCGCTCGGTCTATTTTTAGCTGTTTTTTTGGCAATCTCAATGAGCTCCTCTGTGCAGGTGACACCGAGATCTGCCTCAAGCAGCAGCTTCTCAAGCTCTGTGATACTCTGCTCGGATAGGGGCTCTTTAAATAGCATGCCCAGCTTATGGCCGAGGTGCATTTTAGTTAATGAGACGACCTCTTTGATTCTGTTAATGCCTTTTTTAAGTAGATTAAACATGAGAGACTCATTTTTTATATTGATTGAAAAACCATTCTAACAGATAAGTAAGATAGATGTGAAGAGTTGAGGAGTAGAGATGAATATTCATGAATTTCAGGCAAAAATGGTGCTCGGTAGGGCAGGTATTCCTATTCCCAGATTTGGTATTGCGCGGACCGTGGAGGAGGCAGTCGAGATTTATCAAGATCTTGGCCTTTCCAGTGCTGTTGTTAAAATTCAGGTGCACGCTGGTGGCAGAGGTAAGGCGGGTGGAGTTAAGTTTGCAAAATCGCTAGCTGAATTAAGGGATGTGTGCACAAAGCTCATCGGAATGAAAATGGTGAATGAGCAGACAGGACCTGCAGGAATTGTTGCAAATCAAGTGATGATTTCAGAGCCAGCAGATATCAAGCATGAGTATTACATGGGGGCGATTATTGACAGAGAGAGCGCCAAAGCCATTCTGATTGCCTCACCTGCTGGCGGTATGGATATTGAAAAAGTAGCTGAGGAGACACCCGAACAGATTTTAAAGCTCGATATCGCTCTTGACGGCAGTTTAAAAGATGTGCAGCTCAAGGAGCTGGCCGATAAGATGGGATGGAGGGGCGATCAAGCTGTCCAAGGGTGCGCAATGGCAACCATTTTGGCAAAGAGCTTTATGGATACAGACGCTTCGCTGCTGGAAATTAACCCCCTTATTTCCGATAAGTCGGGAAAGCTCTGGGCTCTCGATGCAAAACTAGCGGTCGATGATAACGCCCTTTTTAGGCAGCCCGAAATTGCGGCTTTTTACGACCCGACGCAGATCTCTGAAAATGAGGTGGAGGCGAAGAAATTTGGCCTTGAATATGTTGGGCTGTCGGGCAATATCGGCTGTATGGTGAATGGTGCTGGCCTTGCTATGGCCACGATGGACATTATCTCCTACTACGGCAAGGATTCGGGCTGCGCACCTGCAAACTTCCTCGATGTCGGCGGTAGTGCCAGCAAAGAAAAGGTTGCTGAAGCGTTAAAAATCATTCTAAAAGACCCTCTTGTCAAGACCATTTTCATCAATATTTTTGGTGGAATCATGAGCTGTAAGGTGCTGGCTGAGGGAGTCATTGCCGCTGTTTCAGAGCTCGGTGTTAAAGTGCCGCTTGTTGTCAGATTTGAGGGTACAGATGTGGAAAGTGGTAAGCGCTTACTGCGTGAATCGGGTTTACAAATTACTGCTGCGGATTCGCTTAAGGATGGCGCACAAAAGGCAGTAGCTGCCGCAGGAGGAAAATAGTATGGCAATATTACTTGATAAAAATACACGCGTAATTGTTCAAGGACTGGGAAAAGCAGGCCAGTTTCATATGGAGCACTCGCAAGCTTACGCCCCTGGCACCTATGTCGGTGGCGTCGCTCCTGGTAAGGGTGGAGGAACTGTTTTGGGTCTTCCTGTTTTTAATACAGTCCTTGAGGCGGTAAGCGCGACAAAATGCAATGCAACGGTGATTTATGTCCCGGCACCTTTTGCAGCAGACGCCATACTCGAGGCAGAATCTGCCGGTATTCCGCTGATTGTCTGCATCACAGAAGGGATTCCAGTGCGCGATATGCTGAAGGTCAAAGAGCGTATGGTTAAGTCGAAAAGCCGCTTAATTGGACCAAACTGTCCTGGACTGATCACCCCTGGCGTGTGCAAAATTGGAATTATGCCGGGGTACATTCACACTCCTGGCAAGATTGGTATTGTCTCGCGTTCGGGGACGCTTACCTACGAAGCGGTCTGGCAGACAACTGCCGAGGGGCTTGGCCAGAGTAGCTGCGTGGGGATTGGAGGAGATCCCTTAAACGGAACAAACTTCATCGATGTCCTTAAGCTTTTTAACAGCGATCCGCAGACAGAGGCCATTTTAATGATGGGTGAAATTGGTGGCCACGCGGAAGAGGATGCTGCTGCATGGATTAAAGCAAATTGTAAAAAGCCGGTAGCTGCCTATATTGCTGGCTGTACGGCTCCTCCTGGCCGTAGAATGGGCCACGCTGGTGCAATTGTTTCAGGTTCACAGGGCAGAGCGTCTGACAAAATCACCGCGCTTGAAGCGGCAGGTGTTCTTATGGCAGCAACGCCAGCTGAAATGGGCTCTACGATGAAAAAGGCAATAGAAAGGGGCCGATGATCAATTTTTGGTTCCTAGTTCCAATATCCATCCATCCATTTTTTTGGCTTGTGATCAGCGCCCTCTCTTATTATGTAGGAGGTAAGGAGCACTTTGCCTCACTTTTTGGTATTCTTTTTGTTGCGGTTCTCTTTCACGAATTTGGCCATGCAGTAGCGGCCAAGGCCTTTGGTAAAAAGCCGCGCATCGCTCTTGTTGCCTCAGGCGGAATCACGACCTATAATTACGAGGGTCTCTCTCTTATTCAGCAATTTTTCATTGTTTTTATGGGGCCACTCTTTGGCTATTTTTTAAGTCTTGCCAGTAGTTTGCCTCTCCAATTTTTGCAGATTGAAAATCCCGCACTTATCTACTTTTTAACAACATCAGCCTCTATTAACCTCTTTCTTGTGCTGGCCAATTTGGTGCCAATATTCCCTCTTGATGGCGGCCACATGTTAAAAATCATCATGCAAGGGCTTTTTGGACTTGCCGCTGGTGTGCGCGCGACCTTTGTTTTAAGTGGTTTTTTTGCTTTTTCCTTAAGCCTCTTCTTTTTTCTTGGTCAGAATTACCTCTTTGGAGCGCTCCTCTTCTACCTAGGTCTTTCAAGTGCCGTTTCATGGCAGCAGCATAGGCGTCTTGCAAAGGAAGATTTTGACTCTGAGGTACAGCAGTGGCTTGCAAAAGGTGAGGAGCTAGAAACGGCAAAAAAACCAGCTGAAGCAGCCAGTTTTTATCAGAAAATTCGCGCAAAGGTGCATTGCGGCGAGATTTTTGAACTTGTCACCTTTCGCCTAGCCCTGATCCACTATAAAGCCGGAGAGTGGGGGAGTGCTTTTGGCCTGCTCAAAGAGCTAGAAAAAGATCTCTCTCCTGAAGGAATCATGCTGCTGCACGAAATTGCGATTCAGCACGATGAGATGGAAATTGTAAGGCGCTATGCAGCAGAAGCTTACAGGTGGTCGCAGGAGTTCCATGACGAGGTGGTTACAGCTTCTATTGCGCTACACAATGCCTACGCTTTTGCAAGTGTGGGCGATGCGGTAAATAGTGTGCACTGGCTGCGCGCTGCTTATAGCGATGGGTTGCAAAATCCGGTGGGTGTGATGCAAGATGAGCAGTTTAAGGCTGTAGCGGCCTCGGCTGAATTTATCGCCCTCCAAACCGAACTTAAGCAAGGATCACACGATAAAGAAGCGAGATAAGCAGGGCTAGCAAGATAAGAAAAATTGGCACGGATAACAGGATATTCAGGATAAGAAAGAATTAGGAGAAATAGAGATTAATTAAATAACTAAAAATCTGTTTTTTTCTTATCCTTTCTTTCTTATCCTGTCCATCCTAATATCCTGTTATTTACTCTTTCTTCTTTGTGTGGGTTAGGTCAAGAAGAGGGCAGCGGCATCGGCGGGTTGTTTGGCGGCTTTTGCAGCTGCAATGGTTTGCTCTGTTTTAGTCCTGCGCGTCTTCAATGCTCTATCTATCGCATCGAAGAGAATGCTCTTGTTAATATGTACCCTAAATGCTTTCAATAGAGCAGCCACCTGTTTATCATTACTGCGCATAATAAATGAGACGGCCTCTTCTATTTCTTGTCCATTTGCTCCTAGGGCCGCAGTTATAGTAGCTTCATCGCGGGTAGGATCTTTCAGTAGGGGAATCCATGCGCGGACTTTTTTTGCTACCGGTACGCGCTCTAAGAGGCTTAGCATCTGCTGCGCTCCAATCTCAGAAGCTGTTGCCCTCCGTTCTAAATCAGATTTTACTTTATATTCATTGATTCTGTTTGCCGAATCTGCCGGTTGCAGAGAGATTAACCACTCTTGAAGGCCGTAGAGCTGATCTTTGCTGTAAGAGCCAATAGCTCCTTTTGCAAAGGCCTGTTTAGCAATCACAAGGTCGAGTCGCTCCTTCACTTGCGAGGTTCCACTGTCCTCTAAGTAGAGGGCGCGCTCTGCGAGCCGCTCATGGGTTGCAAGAACCTGATGCAAGAGGTGATCTTTAAGGGCAATCGCAGAAATACCGGTTTTTTGTACGCGGTTAACTTGGTATCTGCAGGTTGTCATTTGATCTTTTTCAATGCGCATCAGCCAGCGCTCCATACCATCAAGCTTCTCAGGCGAGTAGCCGTTCATCTGGCCGTCAAAGAGACGCAACTGAGCTAGCCCTTCGTGGTAGCTATCCATATCCATGGCATTATTTTGCTGCCCAACAAGGACCTTTCCCGTCCTGATGTCCATGACAAAGCGATCTTTGGTAGGATTATGGGCGTCGGTGTTATCTGTTCTGCGCTGAACATAACCCTGTGCTGCTGCCGCATAGTTATAGCCCCTATCATGATGTTCGGCATCTGGGATTTCCGCATGGTCTTTCTCTTCAGAACGGTCACGTGCGCGGTGGGTCATCATGTCATTTTGACTCAAGAGAATCATATTCGCTTTTCCATCTTCAACGGTAGGGTTGTTACCCGGATTGTCATAACTCTGAATCAGATCTGGAGTCACGGCGACATAACCCGCATGGAGCATCGCCTTGCCGTAGATAAGCTCAGCTTTAGGCCGCAAACCAGGCAGAAAGTTGCCCTGGTAATAGAGGTGAGCATCAAATCCTGGGAAGTGGTCCGCGAGCTTATGCTCTGTCGATGGTGGCATACTATTGGAACTGTAGTGATAACTCAAACGAGTTCCCTGTTCGCGCTGATTTGAGCTGTCATTGGTATAGAAGAGGGCGTGGTCATCGTAACTCTTTTCTTTTAGTTCATCTACAATAGCAGCTTCTTGCTCTCTTTCAGCCTCAGCTTCTGCTTCCCCCTCTGCCTCTGCCTCTGCTTCTGCTTCCGCCTCGGCCTCAGCTTCTACCTCTTCCTCTGCAGTAACTCCTGTCTCATCACCGCCACCCATAATAAAATCTGGGCACTCGCTTAAAAAAGCATCATCCAAGTAGCTCTCTTCAAGCGCTTCAAGCTGTCTAATAACAGCCTTTCCAAGACCCGCATCCAGAGCAATTTTTTTGTAGCGCTGGCAGATGTTCGACAGGACATCTTGTGGCAGCTTATTCTCCTCTTTTTTCTCGGAGTTCTGCTCCCAGTAGGTTCCTTTTTTGTGGTAGTCGTGAGCCTCTCGTGTAATCAATACATCGAACTCATCAAATTTACGGAATAGGGCAAAAGCTGTTGTAAATGTCTCTGGGTTGTAGACATCAGCTTGCGCAAGCTCCATTTTCAGCTGCTCGAGCATCGCTTGATGAATCACATCGCGCGGCTCTTGCTTTTTACTGCGGATTAGCAAGCTAGCATGCTCTCTTGCTTCTCTTTCAATACCAGCAATCAGTAGATCACCCGGATCGCTTACGCCAGAACCTGCTGGAACAGCGAGCTGCAGCTTGTGGTACATGTCGCGTAGACGTCCTTCATTTTGGAGAAGCGTTTCAAGAGCTGCCTTACCATTTGTAATAAGGAGCGCCTTAAATTCGCGCCATAGCCTTTCGTCGGCACCGCGCGACTGAGAGTGGGGGTAGAAGGCCCCAGAGCTATGAACCGTATGGCCCTCACCCTCTGGATAGGAGGTTTTAGCACCCGCTTTTACGGTAATAGTTCCTTCTGTATCGCTCTTGTCATTGACGTTAAAGGTGGTAATCGAGGTGATCTGTTTAGCTTTTGACCCTTTAGTCGTCTCGTAACCCTTTTTGATCTGCTCAGCAATTTTTTCCGGAGCCACACCGCGTGTTGCACCAGAACCATCGATTAGGATCAGCAGCGCTTTTAAACTCTCGTTTTTATAGAGGTTCGGGACGATCTCTTCAGGTTTTGAGGGGTCAAAGGTCGGAAGTGCACCATCAAGGCTATCGATACGGCTGACAAAGCGCAGAATCATCTGCCCAATAGCACCCTCATTAACTGCTTGATCTTTGTTAAAGTCGCGGTGAAAACCACCCACGCAACCAATTGACGCTGAAACTCCAGAGGTCTCTTTATATAGGGAGGGAACGTTGTGCATGTCAAAGGTAATCTTCTCGTGCGAAATTTCGAGTTTTCCAAGCTCAATCCCAATAAAGCTTCTCAGCAGCTCTTTAGTTTTAAAAACCCTCTCAAACTCCTTCCCAAGTGCTTTATTTTCTTGGATTTTTTTACAGGTTGCCTCAACACTGATCTGGTCAAAGCCGTTGTTTCTATAGAAATCCAGCTGCTTAGCTTCATCACTTCCAGCAATTGGATCGTAATCTAGGGGCAGACCTTTCATATCATTTTGCATCATCTGGACGTAGGTATTAATATCACCATTAACCAGTTTGGCTAGAAGTTCGCCGGTGTAGGTATAAAGCGATAGTTGCGGGAATTTTTTCTTAAAGGCACTGCCAGATGGCGTTGTCTCTAGGTCACTAGCCTCATCACCGCATTCAGCCATTTCAGCGGCCTCTCGCTTGGCTTTTTCGTGCAGATCATTAGCCCATGCTTGCATATATTCAGCGGTTACGCCGCTCTGCCACCAGTCGGTAGCTGTAAAGGGCATCTTTTCACAGATATTGTCAAATTGCGCTCCCTCGCGCGGTCTGTCTGTCGATATTGTGGGAATGGTATGGATTCCATCTTCCGAGCGCGCAAACTTTACATTTTTTGTGTGGCCAAAAACAAGGGGAAGATAGAGGGTAATTTGGTCTTTAGCAAAGGCCAGACGGTCGAGCCAATCGAGGAAATGTGCCTCAACATCTTGTGCAGAACCCGCCTGTTCACCCTCTCTTTCAACATTTGCTTTAGCCTCGATCTCTGCCTGTTTAGCGTGCAGCTTGGTTTCGACATCTTTCCAGCCCTCATCACCGCGCAGATAGGTGGTGATCTCATCTGTTGAGATGAAAATTGGAATATTAAAATTAGCGAGTACTTGGGGTGTCAAGGTGGGGTTATTTGCAGAGCCGGCTAATCTGTCTAAAAAGAGTGGAGAGCTCTTTTCAGCGACGGTGCGCAAAAGGGCGAGGCGCACCTCTTCTGGTATATCACCCTGAACGTTCTCATCAATACGCAATTCTATCTCATCACGTGCCATATCGAAAAGCTCTAGCGTAGACTCGCACATAAACGTAGGGGCAGAAACGACCTTGCCAGAGCGGAGGTGGAGGACCTGAGTTGGGTCGAGAAAGGCGTCATGCTCGTCGATGGTTGTTGTACTGCGTTTTGATAGGAGTAATAAGATTTTTGAAAGGTAGTAGAGGTGCTCGTACTGGAACTGATCGAGAGTTACGTGGTTCTCGAGCACAGCTATTGAGCACTCGTTAAGAAGTTTAATAAGACGCTGTGCAAGCAGAGGAAAGGATTTTCTATCGGTTGCAACAGCTCCTTTTCCTGCCATAATATCGAGCATGCGCTTGTAGTGAAGTTTAAACATCGATTGCTCAACCTCGCCCTTATCAGGCTGGTTTGCATCAATTGCGGTAAAGCGCACCTTATCCTTTCCAGTGTGGATAATTTTGGAGACATCGCGTTTTAAAAAGTCCCCGAGAATTGCATTAAGGTGGGTATTGGCCTCTTCTAGCAGCGGGCTGAGATAGGCCATCACAACAAAGTTTTTGCCGGTTGCTTTTCGCTGGGCAATTACTGGAGTTAGGGTTGTTTTACCAGCACCTGTTGCCGCTTGAATCAGGCAATTATTTCCTTTATTCAGGATCTCGAGCTGCTGCTTGCGCAATTTAAAGCCCATCTTTCCTTCAATAGCTAGCAGTGAGGGCTCGGCCTTAACATCAAAGTAGCGCCGTGCTGTACAGAGTTTATAGATGTTCTCACCCGTTAGGGGACAGTCGGATAGCTTATCTTTTTGCATCCGGGCAAGCTCGTCCAGGATCTTCGCGCCATTACTCGCCTCAACGCTTGAGGCATAGTAGTTAATCACCAGGTCTTTAATTGTTTTTAGAGTGGTGTGGGGAGGAAGGCGTGACTCAAGTGCTTTTAAATCATCGCGTGCAAAAGCAGCAAGTAGCTCTTCCCACTGAATGTGGTTGCCATAACCAGCCGCCTGTATCAGCGCTTGGGTGGGGTCTCCGTTGGAGTGCAGAATACCGAGAATCTCTTTTTTAAGTCTTGCAACCTCAGCTCTATACCCATCCGTTTTTTCCATTACTAGGTGGGTCAGTGAGTAGAGCTTTTTCTGGTCAATTTTATGGAGCCTGTTTTTTGCGGCCTGCCCTGTTGCAACGGTAATCTCCCGCTGAATTTTTTCCATCTTACTGCGGACGCAGCGCTCTTTTTTGTCGTTATTTCTTATCGCTTCAAGTCTTGTGGTTAACTGGCTGAGTTTTGCTGTTAAATCTTGGGGTATAACCTCTTGGAAATAGGAGTCAATCTCATCTTGACCTTGGGTATTATTTAAGAAAGGAGAGACGCCCACATCAATAATAGTGAGTCCAGCATCTGTTGTGGTAGTCGAGAGGTCGGAGAAGATCTGCACAAACTCCTCTAACTCTTGCTCGGTGGTTGGGTGGTGCGCTCCTAGCGCTCTCTCGAGCTGCCGGACTCTGGCAAGGGCTAGGGCCATCTCATTCGGGTCATACCCTTCAGCCCCTTCTGCTAGGTGCTCAAGGGGCTTTCTTTTCAGGTGGTAGTTGAGGACGATTTGATCGAGCTGTTCGAGAAAATGGTGAATACGTTCTCTGTTTTCCGTTAGAACGGTTTCAGAACTTTCGACAAATAATTCAGAGTCAACATCGTCCGAAGATTTTAAGGTAGCCAGTAGCGGTAGCGGTGGCAGCGCCTCTACATCATTCCCTTGCTCTCCTAAAGCGCGTACAGCTTTAGCTTCGCGCATTTCCATCACAACCCGGAGATAATTAACCAGATTGTTGCCATCCTTGTTGTGTGGATCACCCGGCGTTGTTGCAAAAAGTATTTTTAGATCCCTAAAGTCGCTGCTTAAGGGGTCGTTCTCATTGATTCTTTTATAGATCTCGGTAAAGTCGCGGTGAAATTCTTTTAAATTAATACGCGTTGCACTGAATGTGCGTGATTTTACCTCTTTTTTTCCCCGGTTATAGACGTTTTCTGTCGGTATCCATGACTCTTCAATAGAATGCGCTCTATTGGCTCTATTTTGGGCGATAGTGGGCGCAAGAGCTGTAATTGTGTACTCTTTCGGCCCAAAAGGTTGATGGGTAACAGCGACCTTGCCTTTGCGCCCGGGAAGGGTAAGGCCTAGCGTCTGTGCCGAAAGGGTTGCAGGGCCTAGAAGTTCGAGCTCTTTTGGCGAGATTCTTGCGACCTTATGCATGTGTTTGCCATGCGAGAGGTAGCCGTTGTAAATAAGGGTAATAAATTCGTCCAGAATAGGCTGACCTGTTGTCCCTAAAAGGCGTTTGCTGCTTGTTGAGATTTTTTTGCGCAGTGTCAGCAATACGCGCAGAAGCACACCTGTCTCATTGGCACTCATATGAAGGATCAGTCTAGTCAGTAGTTTTAGGCTGTCGGAAAGACCTAGCAGCGATTCTGATTTGCCAATTCCGCATAATCTGCGGATAACATTGCTGACCTCTTGATCTGAATATCTCTCAAAAAGAGAGTTAGAGAGGTTATTTAGTTCGGTTAGCAGTGGCTCAATTTGGATAAGCGCTTCCCTGCGGCCGTGGCCACTGTTTTGCGTTGTATAGGCGAGCTGGTCAAGCAGCGCCTCATGTTTTGCTTCATCTTGACACTGCAGATTCCCATCAGCGCCGAGGTCATACTCCCAATAGCCGCGTGTTAGTCCTGCTTTATCGTGAATCCAAATATTGCCACCACTTCTTGGAGCTAGGTCTAGGAAAGAGGGGTTCTCTCCTGTCATCATATATCTGAGCAGCCGTTTAAGAGGCGTTGGAAGGCGCGATGTAAAAAGCGCGCTCGGATTTGCCATGATATCTGAAACAACAGGCAGCATGGAAAGCAGCGCCTGAGCATTTGGATCTGTCACGCCGAAAAGAGCCACAGCTTTTCTGCCGTAGGCCTCGTTGCCGATTTGTGGCATGAGGATTTTTTTCTTGTGAGGCGGGCTTATTCCCACTAAGACAATTGCTTGTTCTACCCCTTTATTCTCGTGCGATGAGGGGTTCAATTCTAGGCGGTATCCGCGGTGGTTACTCGATAGAAAATCGCCCTTTTCATCTTTGACAAAAGAGAGGCCAAAACGTATCAATTCAATCTCTTGAAGCACCCCATTTTTTGTCCAGAGCATCGTGGTGCTGGAGTCTTCAAACCCGCTCAGTCTTTGTAAAATAGGCAGTTCTTTGGGGTCGTTAAAGAACTGGGCTGTCCAGCCTTTTCTTCTCTTTTGGCGCAGGTCGTGGACTCGCTTTACTTTCATGTAATCGCCAGTCGCATCACGGCTGTCGTAGGTAAACTCCACTTTAAATAGGGGCTTGCCGTTCTCATCAAAGGTGGCCATCATGGTGGGGTTTTCCGAGTCGAAACACTGAAAATCGCCGAAAATCGCCGGAGGCAGCTGCGGGCGCGCTCTGCTTAGGGCTCCGATAGGTAATCCAGGAGGGGCTATCCTTCCTAGTTGAGCCATGAGTGGGTGAGGGGTGCTGCCTTTAGCGATAAGGTCGTCTGTTTTTTGCCACTGATACCATCTTCCCTCGACAGATCTGTAAATATAGACATTTCCATCATCCCTCTCTTCAATACGGATGTTTGTGCCCGAGGACTCTTCGGTAAATTCGAAGATGACGCTTCTAGGGTGAGCATAAATTGTCCCCTGTACGCTTCCGCCGGTTAGAGCTGCAAGTTTTGGAAAAGCCTCTTTATACTTATTCTCTCCCTTTGCCGATATAGAAGTGAGCTGTTGACCCGAGCTTTTAAGTCGAGTGTCGCCTGTTAAAAGATTAATTTCGAAGTGGTCGTTAGAAGCCATAGGGAATTTTAGCGTCCAAGTCAAGTCGGGGATCTTCTCTGGTGTTTTTCTATGGAAAATCTCGTCCATTGTATGTTGGATGCGAGTGGAATCATCAACCTCATAAAACGCCGCAAGAGTTCCCTTCCACCTCAGGATGTTGTGGTTAATTCTATCTTCTATCATTGGATCGACCTCAGATAGAGGGGGCTGCTTCATCCAGTTTAAAAGACAGCGTCTGACGATAATTTCATGGAGCTGCTCTGGCTTTAACTTCTCTTTTTCAGTGAGGGCAAAGAGGTGGTGTGTAATAATTTGTCTGCGGTAGTTGTCATATTCGGGTTTGCCAAAAGACTCTTCACTAAGAGCCCTTAGTTCCTTCTCAAAATCAGGTAGGCGCTCTAAAGCAGCCTTTTTTAATTCAGGTGTCAATGTGATGGCATCTTCGGCAATCATCAGCCGTAGAGTCTGCGCAATCGAGACAAAGAAGAGCAGTTCAAATGAGTTTTCTATCCCCAATTTTTTCTGCTGTTTATAGTTTTCGCTTAGCCATTCTACTAAGTCGTTAATGAAGCGCTCTCCACCCTTCATAACGGTGCTTTCAAAAGTTTTTGGCTCTGTAAATAGGCCGAGAAGAAGTGTGCGCACCTCTGGATATTTCAGCAGATCGCTGCCTCTCACAAGTGCCATTGTCTCCCAGATAGCGGTTGGGTTGTGGAGCGCCTTTAATAGCGGCTCGCACTGCTCGATTCTGAGGCCGTCTGGCAATGTCAGTGCTTTAGTTTTGGCATCTTGGGCGATCCCTTCCGAATCCTCTCCATTGATGATCCTCCAGACGTGGAAAAAGCGGTTAATAACATAGCGCGGGTCATCCTTAAGTCCCTGTTCTGTAATTCCGGTACCTAGATATTTTGGCTGCTCCTTTACCGTGACGGTGCCATTTTGCATGTAGCTCTGCCCCATGCGTCTGGCTCTTTGATAGCTGCCTTCCCTGTAGAGCGTTTCAGGTTTGCCTGTTCTAGAAACCTCTCCACGGAAATAAAGGGCCGTGAAGAGCTCATTTTTAGGGGAGCGCCTCCATCTGGCAAGCCACTTCATCTGCTTCTCGCGCTTTAGCTCAGAGGAGAGATCGAATCCACTAGCAAAGGGGAAGGAGTCGGGTATTAACTCTTGAAAGTCGTGAAAGAAGTTTATCCAGTGGGTCAACTGGTTTTCATCGGCAGTCTGCTGGTTAAGGGATCCTTCCGGATTTTCTGTGCCAGCCATTTTTTTGACAGCATCGACCGCTTGCACACCCACCTGAAGAACACCTCCGCCTTCCAAATGGGAGATCAGTGCAGCGTCTGTAGCTGTCGAGAGCAATGGGTTGCCGTTCAGAAGAACTTTGCCCACCCCTGCCTGAGCATTTACAAGCATTCCTTGATCCGCTGAGAGCTCACGGCCAATGTAGTCAAAGAAGAACCAGCCTGTTTCAGAGGTTGTTTGCGACTTCTCATTCGAGATTTGCTCTGAGATAACAATATAAAGCTTTTTGTTGTAGGTAACAGGATTTAGATTGTCATCGACAATATTGCCGTTAATCTTTCTGAATCGTTTGCGCAGACTTTGTGTATTGTCATTACCAAATGTTCCATCTTTTCTTTTGATCCGCATGCGGCTATAAGCGTAGTCGCGCAGGCCGATAAGTTTAATCTGCTCCTGAGTTCTGAACGGCTCCTGATCTTGGGCTCTTGTGAGCTCCTTCATCAAATTGGAGCTGATAAGACGCGCTGTTGTAGTAATCTGAGCATCTGTAATCGTGTCGCTTTGTATATCCCCCGGGTTTGGACTGGCGAGGTTGTCTAGAACAGGGTGTAGAGGGTTATTTGAATCGTCTTTGATCTGCTTTTTAAGGTGAGAGAGCGCCAGTTTTGTCAATTCAATATCGCTGCCGCCACGGACAGCGCGGCGTTTGATATGGCCGAATAAGTAATCGCCCTCGAGCAAGGTGGAAAAGTGAGCTTTTAGATCGGCATTACTAGCTTTCAACTGGTCAAGAGCTGCCTTCTCTTTTGCAGATCTTGGAATGTAGAAGCTGCGCTCGCCGTGCAGCGGCTGCAAGAGCTGTAGAACCGTGTCAATTGTCGTATCTCCCATTGCAGTATGGCCAGTCAGGTTAGAGCGCTCGGCATTCATGAAGCCGAGGTAGCGAATCATTAAACCAAGACGTCCCATTGCGATGAGACGGTCGGGTGAGAGGGTCTTTTCACTGCTTGCAGCCTTTGCAAGTGCGCTGGCAAGACGGGAGAGTTTACGGCTCGCATCCGCCATCGGATCTGCTAAATCACCCCGCGGTTTACCAAGGCATCTCCAAGGCATAGTTGTTTCTTCTAATTTATAACCCGTTAACTCATAGATGCTTGGTATGGGCAGGAGAAAGGCAAAATCGATGGCGAGCTGCTGAACGGTTAGAAGATCTTTTGCTTCAGTTGCAGCGGTAAGTCTATCCAAGATTTGAATGGCGTAATCGATCTGATCTGCGATGTTTGATCCGTCGATTTTCTCAGCAAAGGTGTAGCCGGCAATACGAGGCCTTATTTCCGAACCGATTTCGCATGGTGTGGGGGTTTTCTTTGTGGGATAGGCGACCTTTGTCGATTTTGTATCGATATCTATTGCGGGTGAGGGTGGGTTTGGTTGGGTAAGGACTGCGTTTGGAGGGGAGTCTTTTACCCGGCCAGGAGGGGTAACAGTCTGTGCTTTTCCAGATGCTCTTTCAAGCGCCTTTTCAATGCGCCTAAATTCGTGGTTAAGATCTAGCACCTCTTGTTTGTCAAGCCACCCCTGTGAGGCGAGAATAGCGGCATCTTGCTGAATTAAAAGGAGACCCTCCTCTAAGTAGGTGCGCTCCATTTCGGCACTTTTTGGGTCTAGCATGAGGGTATTTGCCACGCTGCCAAAAAAACCGAAAAGGGTCTTTACTTTAAGTGTAAGTTTTCTGCGTGCAGCCACCTTCTCATCACTTGGATGGATCGCACTATCCTCTTTCATGAGGGGCATTAAGTTGTTAATGGCATTGGCAGTAAAAACAGCAGTTGTATGCTTCGGGTTATCTGGGGGCCCTTGCTTGTGGATAAAGGGTTCAAATAGCTCCGCCAGCTCATTCCCCGTACGCGCTACAGGAGAGCTTTCTATAACTGAGCCATCATGTCTATCCGTGCTTTGCGCTACGTGGGGCGTGCGAAGAAGGCATAGGCCACGCAACCACGCCTTGTCACCAAATTCTCTCTTTTTTAATGAAACTGCTTTAAATGGTAGGCTTGCAACCAGCTTTGTTTTCCCCGCGGGAATGAGAGAGACCTTCTCGGTTTCATGAACAAGTCCATCGCGCGAGGTAAGGGTGATGGTGTAACTGTCCTCACCGACCATTTGGACGCGTATCAGGAAATTTGTCTTGGCAGAGGGGATATAATTAGCCATACCTGCTAGGTAGCTCTCGTTCCCATCAAACCACCCCTGGGCAGCATCCATGAGTCTGCCAGGAAGTAGCACCCCGAGGCTCGGCATAGCCGGAGGGGTTGCTAATTGGCAAGGAACGGTGATTGACTCATTTGGTTTAAGTGCTGCAATTTTTGCTTCCATTTCGGTGGCAACTTCTTCGATGATCTCATCGCACTCGGCATGTTTTGAGCTCAAGAAGCGTAAAGATTGGCTTCTAAGTGCAGCGGCTTCTTCAAGCTTAGCCGACCATTTTGCTGAGTCTGACAACTCATCTACAAAACTCCTTGGAATGTCGGCCTGCTCCCTGCAAAAATCGCGCATGTAGTAGAGGAGGGCTGACTCGGGGAGGTGGTCGAAGTTGCGGTCGCAGATATCGGCTAAATTTCTGCTGCGCGACTTATTTAGACAGACGTAGTTAAAAAGACGGTGGTCAATTGGGGGTGCTTTTTTATTGCGACTGCTGCCAAATGCCGCGGCATATACTATCGCAGAGCCATGTAGCTGGGCGCGCACAGGCAAGAAAATCAGACTCAGAAAGTCTGCAAAATAGTTCCAGAGCCGAATAAAAAAGCGGATTGTAGGCGACTCTAGGGAGGTCGATCTGTTGGACGGTCTGAGCTTTGCGAGGCTCGGGTGGTGTAAGATATGGGCCCGTACCTGGTCGCTCTGAACTGTAGTAACACTCTTGCTCTCTGGGGTCGCGCTGCCTGCAATTGCTTTTGCTGCGGGGTTTTTTCTCTCGAAAGCGCAGCTTAATTCGCTTGTATTCTCTTTGTTCCCCTCATTGATAATCTCTACTTTAGGAGCTCCCCATAAGGCAAGCTCTTCCGAGGTCTCAAACCCGACCTGGGTAATATGAGGATTTCTATGTAATACAGTGTTTGTCATAGTAAGTTGTTTTTATTTAAATATTGTAAGTAAAGCGAGGCCCTTGTTAAATTATACACCTTTTATTTTTATTGCGTCAGATATAATTTAAAATTTAAGCCGTCTCGGCTGGTTTATTTGCTGTTAAAATATAACCTTGACGTAGTTCGGCCCGGTAGACCATCCACAGGCCGCTGGAAACGATCGCTGTTGCAAAAAAGATTTGCCATGAAGGAGTCTCGCCAAGCAGCACCCATCCGTGAAACGAGGCAAATACGGGGCTTAGAAGGCCCATAAAGGATAGGAATGTCGCCGTGTAGCGCTTCAGCATCATTCCATAGATATTGTAGCAGATAATATTTGAAATAATGGTTGTAAGCAGCGCTCCTTTAAGAAAAGGGGCCATGTCTGTAACAGGGCCAAATGAGGCGCTCCAGCTCTCGGTAAAAAAGGAGTGAATAAAGGCTAGAAGCGCGCCAAATAGCATGCTTACGCCGTTGGCTGTTAAGGGCGAGAATGTCTGCTCTTTCACCACCATACGCAGAATCACCCAACCGTAGACAGAGGCAATAGCAGCCCCCATTAAGGCTAGTTCAGGCCACGATAGAAAAGCAAAAGCCGAAAGCCCCTGCTCAGCGCCCGATTGCATCAGCAAAATCGGAGCAATTCCGCAAAAACCAACCCCCATTCCAATCCATTTAGCGCGTGTCATCTTTTCACCGAAATGGATGTAGGAGAGAAGTGCCGCAATAAAGGGGGATAGGCTGTAGATGAAGCATGTTTTTGCAGCTGTCAGGTATTGCAGCCCCCAATATTCAAGAATATTAGTTAGATAGACGCTAAAAAACCCTAGCAGAAGAAGTGGAAAAAATTGTTTACGCGTCATTTTTAACGATGCACGCCTAAAAAGAAGGATAAAGCCCAAGATAATAGCACCGCCAAGGGCCATGCGGAAGCCGGTAAAAAAGAAGGGTGGGCAGGCCGAAAGGGCATACTTTCCTATGGCAAAACAGCTCGACCAGAGGGCATACATGGCAATAACAGCTAAAATAGACACAAAAACACCTCATTAAGGAGTTGCGATTTTAGCATATACTCTTTGAAAATAGCTATAAAAACCCGTATAAACCACCCTAAAACGCTAATAGAGCAAGGATCAGCAAGATAAAGTAAGCAAGAAAGTAAGAAAGAGAATTTGCGCGGATGACAGGATATTCAGGATAAGTAAGAGGATAAGAAAAAAAATTACAAGAACAAGAAAGAATGTAAGATTTTAAGAGAGAAAGGGTTAATGCAACTGCAGAGAGGTGTGCCATTCCGGAGGAGCGGGATCGCGCCCTTGATGCGCGATCCGAGGAGCAAATGAAAAAACAATGTTTTTTTCATTTATCCTCCCCCTTATCCTTATCTTTCTTATCCTGAATATCCTGTTATCCCTGCGGGTTTTCTTACTTTATCTTACTGATCCTGCTTGCTATCTTACTGATCCGTGCTACGGAGTGGGGATGGTGATGTAGGAGGAGAGTGCTTTGCCGGACTTAATCGAAACAGCGCGCAAGAGTAGAGCCGGTTTTTTCTTGCCAGCCGAGAGTTTGACATCTTCTAGGTAGGCGGCAACGGCTTTATTGAATTCGGCGGCATTTGTAACCGGCGTGCGATTGACCTCATCAATGACCATACCGACATGGACACCTCTGTGCTGGGCATGAGTCCCGACAAGAAGCGAGGAGACATAGCAGCCCTGCAAACTTCCGGCGCTCTCACCGATTTGCGCTTCTATTTTGCTTCTAAAGGCTTTAGAAATATCTTTAACAGTAAAACCTAATTTTTTAACCATACCCGCTGCGCTGCTGGCGTGTCCTGCGGCAGAGCCAAGAATCGGGTTTAATGTGATAGTAGCGCCATCTGCACGTAGTACCTTTATTGCGACACTCTGTCCAGGAGGGGTCATCGAGATCTCATTGCGCAATTTTCCGTAATCTGTCACCGGCTTATCGTTAAATTCGAGGATAATATCGCCGAGTTTTAATCCAGCAGTAGCGGCAGGGGAGCCTGTTTCTACCTCAGAAATAAGGGCTCCCTCAACCATTTGCAGCTTAAATTTAGACGCCATTTCAGCATCGATTTCGCGTAGTCCAACACCTAAAAAGCCGCGAGAGACCTTGCCATTTGTTTTCAGTTGATTCATCACAAATGTTGCTAAATTAACGGGGATTGCAAAGCCAATTCCGTTGTAGCCGCCAGATTTTGAAGCAATTGCCGTGTTAATTCCAATGATTTTTCCATCGAGATTAATTAAAGGACCGCCCGAATTGCCGGGGTTAATTGCCGCATCTGTCTGGACAAAATCTTCGTAGTCGGCAATGCGCAAGGTGCTGCGTCCTTTTGCGCTCACAACACCTACTGTGAATGTGTTTGAAAGGGCGAAGGGGCTGCCAATAGCAATGGCCCACTCACCAACCTCTAACGTATCCGGCTTTGCAAATTCGAGATAGGGGAAATTTTTACCCTCAATTTTTAGTAGTGCCATATCGCTAGATTTATCTGTTCCAATAACGCTTGCGACATAGTCGCGGTTAAGTGTTGTGCGGACAATAATTTTAGAGGCATTAGCCACAACGTGGTTGTTTGTCAAAATGTAACCATCGCTCGAGACAAAAAACCCAGAACCTTGAGATTGAGTCTGGTAGCTTGGCTTGCCTCGCTTAAATGAGTGGCCAAAGAAGTTTTCAAGGGCGTCATCTTCAAAAGGGGTTGCCCCTGCACTGCCCATCTCCTCACTAGCACCCGCGACTTGGACCTCTAAAAAGACAACAGCTGGCGTTGCCTTTTTTGCGACTTCTCTAAAGCCATTTGAGAGTGATTTAAGTGCGGCAACATCTGCGCTATTTTCTGCGTGAAGCGCGCAAAGAGAGAGTGAGAGGGCTAGGGCAATCGGCCTTAATAATTTCATAAACAAGCGTCCAATTAATAATTACTATCAATTAGCTCATCCTAATAAAAACTATTAACTCCCGTCAAGTTTTATAACAATAAGTGGGTGGGGAAGCAAGAAAGAGGGTTTGCACGGATAGAGGATGGGCAGGATCAGCCGAGGATAAGGGAAAGGGGTAAGAAAGAAAGAGAATCCGCACGGATAACAGGATAAGAAAGGATAAGAAAAGATAAGGGATAAGGGGGAGGATAAATGAAAAAACACGTTTTTTTCATTTGTTCCTCGGATTTTGCTAAGTGCAAAATCCCGCTCCTCCGGAGGGGCGCTCCTCTCTGTAGCTGCTTTAACCCTTTATTAATTAAAACCTTGCCTTCTTACTTATCCCTTTTCTTTATCCTCGCCTTATCCTGCCCATCCTGTATCCTGCCAATTTTTCTTTCTTGCTCTCTTGCTTGCTAGCGTGCTGATCGGTGCTGCTAGAAAGAGTCGGTGGTGGGTAGTAGGGAGCTTTTTAGCTCCTTACCGGCAAAGCTTATCGGGATGGCGCTAGCAAATTGGCTCAGCAGATGCTCTTTCACAGCGCGCGCGATCTCTTGCTTGCTAGCTGTCAGCAGTTTATGCCTAAATGCGAGGCGCATCGTCTCTGTTTTGCCGCTGCGCAGCAAACTATAACCCACATTTCCTCTATTCCCAGGTGCTACAGGCGAGTCCATATCTTGCAGTATAGCAAGCTTAGCCTCAGAAACTTGCTCATCTGTAAAGCGCCCTTCTGCGACGCTCTCTGCCGCCTCTTTAAAGACATTAAATGTCTTGTCAATGTTTGGGTCACGGAATGAGGAGAAGGTGAATGTGGCGCTGCCTGGGTCGTAAGAGGCGTCAGAGCCGTAGGCTCCGCCCTCCTCGCGGATTTTTGGATGGAGGGTCACTAGTTTCATCAGCTCTGAGCTCAGCAAAAGAAGGGGGGCGTCCGCGTGGCTGTACGAAATGGATGGTAGTCCAAGGCAGTTAAACGCCACACTCGCGGGTATCTGGACCCTCTGAGCTGCTATTTCTTCGCTTCTAAAGGTAGGAGTCCAGAGTTTTCCGGGCGCTACTTTTATCTCTGATAGGTCGTAAAAGTGATTTTCGTTTAATGTTTCGAAATCAGCCCCAGAGGAGCTAATGACCATTTGCGGATTACGGGCGATCAGTTTACTTTTAATAGAGGTTAAAGTGGCCAGTACGTGCGGCAAATTACCGTTTAAATCATGGGTGATTGCGCCTATTTTTTTGAAGTAGGGTAGGCCGTGCCAGAGGTTGCGCGTCGCGTGCATCGGTGAAAATCCGGCAAGCGCGAGAGCTCTTGCATAGCCCGGTGCATTTTTGGTAATTCTCTGCGTTAAACTCTCCTGAATTTGCAGAATTAGCTCCGAAATGCGCTCGCTCTCATCAAAGCGCGTTTGAAGCAGCGCCTCTTGCATCTGCTCCATAAGATCTTTGCTGTTCATGCTAAGAGATTTGCCCTGAACTATGAAGCTTGGCTTCCACTGTTGTGGATCGGCTGTTTGCGCAAAAAAATCCATTTTCGCTGAAATTCCGCCGAGCTTCGCCTCCTGCCGCAGCAGATTCTCTTTGTAGGAGAGTTTGCCCACCCCAACCTGGGTAAAAATTGCTAGGAAAAGAGGAAAGAGCTCCAGCTCATCATGGGTGAGCTCCGGCATATCTGTATGAAGAGTTGCGTAGACAATCCCATTTGTTACAGTTTTGTGATGAAATAGGGCGATGTTGCCACTTTTGGAGGAGGTGATGGGGTAGGGTTTAACGCTCTCTGGAACTTCAGATAGGTGGAGCATGGGAAGTAAGAAGCTTTTGTCCTCCTCCTCTTTTTCGAGTTTTTTAGCCATTTGGATAATTTCGGTTTTTCTATCTGGCGAGAGCTCTTTTTCGATTTTGGAGAGGCTAGCTTTTTCGGCAGCGCTCTCTTTTTCAAAAAGGGTGCTATCTGGCAGAAAGGTGATGTCGGCTCTGTGGTTGTTTTCTAGGAAATAACGGCGGATCAGTGCGGGTAAAAAGTCACTATCTTCAAGTGATTTGCGCAGGGCTTTAAATTGCTGCACAAAAAGGAGGCCATCTTCTGGAGCGGCTCCGTAGTGCATCAGAGGAAGTGTACGGAAGGCGAGGGATAGGCCGTAGGGTTCGCTCCCACCGGTGATTTCGAGTTTTTCAAATTCAAGCTGGTGCAGAGCAGAATCAACCAGTCCCTGCTCAATTCCATCCTTTACAAGCTGCTCAAGACTGTTGCGGATAACATTCCATAAAGCCCCTTGCGATCCCTGCTTGCACCCTTTGCAGATAATGATGTAGGGAACCTCTGTCGATCCTTGGCTTAAATATCCGTCGGCTTGCGTGCAGAGTTTCGAGTCGAGTAGCGCGCGCTTTACAGGTGAGGCGTCGTTGTTAAATAGGATTGCATCGAGTAGCATCAAAGCGAGCTGATCCTCGCTATTTGTGACAGATCCGGTCAGAAGAGCAAAGGTGAAAATGGCCTCTTTAGCCTCCTCGTCCGCTTTACTTGCTGGGTAGTAGTAAGTTGACGCAACAGGCGCTTTAAAGCGCGGCTGGAGGGGGAGTTCCGGGAGCGGCTCTGCTTTTTCAAAGCCCGATAAGCACTTCTCTTCAAGGAAGGAGAGGAGGTCGCCTCTCGGCAAGTTGGAGTAGAAGTAAAATAGGGCTTGGCTCGGGTGGTAGAATTTAGCGTGAAAGGCGCGCAGCTGCTCATAGGTGAGGTTTGGAATCTCTTTCGGGTCACCGCCAGAGTTGTGCGCGTAGGTTAAACCCGGTGTTAATTGCTCCATAATCGCCTCCCAGATACGGCTATCTGGCGAGGAGAGGGCTCCCTTCATTTCGTTGTATACAATTCCTTGATATTCAAGATCTTCACTTTCTGTGAAGGCAAGTCTATGCCCTTCTTGCAAAAAGCTCTCTTTTTTTAGCAGTGGGTAAAAAACAGCATCTAGATAGACCCCGAGCAGGTTATAAAAATCTTGTGTGACCTCTGATGCTGCCGGATAGCAGGTGTGGTCTGGCCAGGTGAGGGCATTCATAAATGTGGCAAGGCTCCTTCGCGTCATAGAAAAGAAGGGGTCTTTAACCGGATATTTTTTCGACCCGCAAAGAACAGTATGCTCTAAAATGTGCGCAACGCCGTTGCTGCTGTCGGGAATTGTTAGGAGTGATATGGCAAAGACATTTTCGGGATCTTCCGGATTTTGCAGATGCACTATACGTGCCCCTGTTTTTTTATGGCGCAATAGGCAGAGCGTTATCCCAATTTCGGCTATCTCCACCTCTTTTTCTATTAGAAAATGGCTATTTGTAAGGTTTTTGCTGCTCATATCACTCCTGCACTTATAAAAGATCTTTCTAATATTAGCTTAAGTGCGCTATTTAGAGATAAGAGTTATAAAATATAGAGGCAACCGATATGGGAAAGACGATTTTTAGTGCAATCAAGGGGCTTTTTTCCGACTACCGCTTCCCTTTTGGAAAGAAGAAACTCGAGATAGAAGATGGAAATGGTTCTCGCATTCTTGCGGAACTAGCAAAAGAGATAAAATCTGAAAACAATGAACTCTCTGCAACCTTTAAAAATCGCCTAAATTTTGAGACAAAGATTAAATACACCTCCAAGGTGACAGTAAAGGCAAAATATCGCATCGCCTTTAGCGAACATTTTGCTAAGTTTGCGGAAAAAATGGTGCCCAAAAGACCCTCTAAACTTCAGCGCGCTTTTATTGAGCTGATCGACACAGTTCAGGAAGATGCAAGCGATGTCTACGCCTCTCGTGTGGAGATTCGCAAGGTGAGTGATGCTGTGGGCTATGGTCTTTTTACTAAAGAGGATATCCCGAAGGGATCCGTCATCACCAACTATCCAGGCGAGATCTGTTTGCATGATGAAGCGGAAGACAACGGCTATCTCTTCGGCTTTGATGGGACAAAGATGAATGCGTGGGTCATCGATCCGCAGCGCAAAGGGGGCTATGCCCAGTTTATGAACCACGCCAGTACGCGCTCTAAAAAGAATAACATCGATAGCGAATATTTCTTCTGGAAAGGGCTCGGCCACATCTTTTTTGTCGCCTCTCGCGACATCCCAGCCGGCAGTCAGCTCCTCTATGACTATGGAAGTGATTACTGGAAAGATCTTGGCTCCCGCCCAGAAAAATTCTAGCAATAAAAAAAGCCGGGAATCTCCCGGCTTTTACCTCCTACTCCATTGAAATTAAGCAGCTTTTTTTACTTTAACTGTTCTCTTTTGGGCTTTTTCAACAGCTTTGTAGATTACTTCAATGGTTTTTTTGTAATCAGCCGAACGGTTGCGTGGTTTTTTGGCTCGCCCCGCTCGTCACCTGGCATGGCAGGACGGTAGAGGTAGTAGGCGGCCCAAATTTTGCAAAGGTCAATTAGACGAGTTGAGGGAGTTTGTGAACCAATACCGGAAAAGAAAAACTTTTGGTAGCTGTTATATAGAGCTTTTTCCTGATCTAGCCTATTTCCTTTTCCTTCATAGGGTGTAGCTGGGTCTGGTAAATTGCTATTTTTTACAAAATCGGTGGTTGCTTTTGAAACATTAAGGAAATTACATAGATATCTGTTTTCTATAGTATTGCAAAGCCAAATAGCGGGTGCTGACATAAAAAGAAGATGTTTATTTTGTCCAGGTAGTTGTTTACTTTTATCATCTTCAATATGGGCAAGAGATGAGACAATCTGGTTAAATCCAGAAATTTTCATAGAATCGAATATCTTGGGATTATTCATTGCTTCGGTAAGCTCTTTTTTTAGTGACATCTATAAAGGCTCATTCTTTTTATTAATTATGTAAAAAAAGGAGGGCTTTCGCCCTCCCCATCAAGCTTGCTTGCTTACGCCGCTTTTTTAGCTGCATCTTTCATCATGGCAGTTAGGTCTGGAAGCGGTTTTTGTTGAAGAAGCGCTTGGACTTTTGTGTTTTTAAATCCGCGGCTACTTGCAAAAGCGTAGAGGGCTAGTAAAGTTGGTTTTGTTTGAGGGATAGCTGTAGCGGAGCTCCAAGCAAATGAATTCTTCGTAATTTTATGCAGGAGGTCAAAAGCTGTTTTAAGTTCTTTAGGCATATCTTTGTTTTCTTTCGACCAGCCTTCGCTCCACTTAATAAGTTCATCTGCGATATCTGAATCTCCGGCTACAGCGTCAATCTCTTTTTGGATCTTGTTAGCTTTTTCGTAAATTTTTTTTGCGTCATCCAAATTGAATGCCATAGTTTATTCTCCTTTTGTTTGTTAATCATTTAATATTAAGCGGCTTCGAAGCGCAAGTGTTCGGTGTCTTTAAAGTCCCAGGTGATGTGGCCGCGCAGCTTGTCAAAAGTGTTCATTAGCTTTTTACTCTCATCATTTTGACCCGCGACATACTGGTTATATTTCAGCACGTCATAGGCAATTTGCACCCAAACTTCTGGATATTTGTTAAATAGGTGGCTATTTGCCGTGTGAAAATCGATCGGACTTCCTCTTGTTATCTCTTCTGAGACATCAAACTCCTTATAGGCACTTGCAATCTCTTTTAACCAAGATCTAGCATGCTTATTGCTATCGGTCTGATTGAGGGCTCTAAAAATACCTGCCGCATGGTCAATATAATTGGTATAGACGCCATTAATATGCTCGCGGTGGGTGGCAATTCGGCCAGCTGTTAACAGGGTAATTTCAGCAATTTGCTTGCTATAAGCGCTCCAAGGGGAGTCCTGCGCGCAGAGGATAAACTTTCTAAAGGTCTCCACATCGCGCTGCTCAGGTCTTGTGTAGATATCCTCTATAAGAACGAGTTTACCAAACATCGCTCTATTAAGACTCATGAAGAGATCGTCATACTTCCTATCAAATGATGTGCGCTGGACATAGCGTGTGTAGTCGTAAAGTATTGATGCCCAGGCCGCCGGATATTCGGCAAGAGTTGTTTTTGCTTTTGTATAAAAGGCATCTTCAAGCGTATCTTCATCTAGTTCAGTTTGGTTTGCAATGCTGTGCCAGATATCTTGAATTTTTTTCAGCCAAGTTTCGCCGTAGGTGGCAGAGGGGGATTTATAGATCTGGATAAAAATGTTAAAGGCGTGGTTGGCATAATCTTTGTAGCCACCGTCGATATGCTCTTTGTGCTGGGCCATACGCTCGGCTGCTTTATAGCTGAGGTGAGCCAAATCCGATGCACTGATCTCCCACTTTCCAGAGGCAGTGACAAATTGCTTCATGGTTTCTGTATCGTGGATCTGATGTTCATCAAAATGAGATTTTTCCATAATGTTATTATCCAGTGCGTTTTGTCAATTGTCTAATTATAATTTATTTTAATAACAAATTAACTTCAACTAATTTCTAATAAAGCACGGATAATAGGATCTGGACGAAGATAAGCAAGATAAGCAAACCCTCTTCCTTGCTTATCTTGCTTTTTTGATCTTGTGGATCTTTGCTACCAGGCGAGGCTGGCGGCGGACTGGTACTCATTGACTCTTGTTTCGAAGAAGTTCTTCTCCTTGCCAAGGTCAATTGTTTCGCTCATCCATGGAAATGGGTTTTTAGAGCCATACATTCCCTTCATACCGATTCTCTCAAGGCGTCTATCTGCAATATGCTGCACATATTCGCGGAACATTGGCGCTGTAAGGCCTAAAATGCCGCGCGGTAGACAATCTTCTGCGTAGCGGATTTCAAGCTCAACAGCCTCTTTAATAAGCGCTGCAATCTCTGCCTGGAAATCAAGAGAAAATAGCTCCGGGTTTTCCTCTTTAATCCCGTTAATTAGGTCAATACCGAAGTTTAGGTGGGTTGTCTCATCGCGCAGGATATATTGGAACTGCTCGCCAATACCAGTCATTTTGTTCTGTCTATTAAAGGATAGAATCATCACAAAGCCACTATAGAAGAAGATTCCTTCCATAATGATGTAGTAGCCAATCAGATTCTTTAGAAAGAGTCTCATGCCCTCTAGGGTATCTGTTGTAAAGTCCTCTTTCAGAATGTCTTGGGTGATTTTCATCTCGAATTGGTCCTTGTCTTGGATCGATTCGATCTCGTTGTACATATTGAAAACCTCGCCTTGGTCGAGCGATAGCGATTCGACGATGTAGTGGAAGGTGTGGGTGTGAATCGCTTCTTCAAAAGCTTGACGCAGAAGGTATTGGCGCGCCTCTGGGTTTGTGATGTGCTTAAATATTGCAAGAACAATGTTATTGCCTACAAGGCTCTCAGCTGTGCTGAAAAAACCGAGGTTGCGCATGATCACTCGCTTCTCATCTGCGCTAAGGCCATTTGATTTCCACATCTCAATGTCCTTAGACATAGGCACTTCCGATGGCATCCAGTGGTTGGCGCATCCGTTTAGGTAGTGCTCCCAGGCCCAGGTATACTTCAGTGGCATCAGCTGATTAACATCAATCTGTTTGCAGTTAATTAATCTCTTATCATCGGCCGTCATACGGGCTACATTCTTCTTATTTGACATTTACATCTCTCCTATTATTTCTCTATAAATACTGTTTTTCTGACAAGCGTTGATAAACCAATCTATTGGCAACTCTCACAAGCCTCGCCGAGGGTGCACGCCTGGGGTTTGGCGGTTATTATCTGCTCGCGATTAACGGTGATGTTGCTAGAGGCCGAACGGCTCTTCATCCAGCGCGGTTGCAGCCCGCGCTTGTTGGTGTCAGTTGTCGATTTTTCAATCTGTGTAGCGGCAAGGCTGCGCAGGTAGTAGGTTGTCTTAAGTCCTTTTTGCCAGGCCAGCATATACATGTTGTGTAACTTTTTACCATTTGGCTCTTTTAGGTAGAGGTTGAGGGACTCTCCCATGTCAATCCACTTCTGGCGACGTGAGGCGCACTCAATAATCCACTCAGGCTCAATGTCAAACGATGTCAAGAATACGCGCTTGATCGATTCTGGAATACGCTCAATCTCTTGGATAGAACCGTCAAAATATTTCAGGTCATCAAGCATTTCGGCATCCCACAGCTTTTCAGCCTTAAGTCTTTCAATTAGATAAGGGTTGGGTATGGTGAATTCGCCAGAGAGGTTTGATTTAACAAAGAGGTGTTTGTACATCGGCTCAATTGACTGGGTTACATCGGTAATATTGGCAATGGTCGCTGTCGGCGCAATAGCCATTGTGTTGCTGTTACGCATTCCATTTGCTTTTACAGCTGCACGGACAATATTCCAGTCTAGTATCTGTGACTTGTCCATTTCAATAGACATTCCGCGCTCCTGTTCAAGCAGGTCGATTGTGTCGATGGGAAGTAGCCCGCGGTCCCACTTCGAGCCCTTGTAGCTAGGGTAGGTTCCGCGCTCAGCAGCAAGCTGGGATGAGCCTAAAATTGCGTGGTAGGAGATCAGCTCCATACTCTTGTCGGCAAAGGCGACAGCTTCGTGGCTGGCATAGCTAATATTCTGAATATAAAGGGCATCTTGGAAGCCCATCAGACCAAGGCCGATCGGTCTGTGGAGCGAGTTAGACACTTTTGTTTCGGCAGTTGGGTAGAAGTTGATGTCGACGACATTGTCTAGCATCCGCATGGCTGTTTTAACAGTTTTTGCAAGCAGCTCCTCGTCCAGACCATCGGCTGTTGTGTGTGCTGCTAAGTTAATCGATCCTAGGTTGCAAACAGCGGTTTCTTCTTTTGATGTGTTCAGCAAAATCTCGGTGCACAGGTTCGAGCTGTGTACAACGCCGACGTGATCTTGTGGCGAGCGGACGTTAGATGGATCTTTGAAGGTGATCCATGGATGGCCAGTTTCAAAGAGCATGCTAAGCATCTTGCGCCAGAGAGTCATCGCCTCAATCTCTTTAAATAGTCCTATTTTGCCATCGCGCACCATCTGCTCGTACTGCTCGTAGCGCTCTTCAAAGGCGCTGCCGTAAAGATGGTGGAGGTCTGGCACATCGCTTGGGCTAAATAGGGTCCAGTTGCCATTTTGTAGCACGCGCTTCATGAATAGGTCGGGAATCCAGTTTGCAGTATTCATGTCATGGGTTCTGCGGCGCTCATCACCGGTGTTTTTACGCAGTTCAAGGAAATCTTCAATGTCCAGGTGCCATGTTTCTAGGTAGGCGCACATAGCTCCTTTGCGCTTGCCGCCTTGGTTAACTGCTACGGCTGTGTCATTTGCCACTTTCATAAACGGAACAACGCCTTGAGATCGGCCATTTGTTCCCTTAATGCGAGCGCCAGTTGAGCGGACATTTGTCCAATCATTACCGAGCCCCCCAGCCCATTTCGAGAGCTGCGCGTCGTCGGAAATCACTTTGAAAATATGGGCGAGGTCATCTTCAATGGTCGAGAGGTAGCAAGAGGAGAGCTGCGAGTGGGTTGTTCCCGCATTAAATAGTGTCGGGGTTGCAGAGGTGAAGAGGAATGTTGAGAGGATGTTGTAGAATTCGATCGCTCTCTCTGTGCGGTTTGTCTCTTCAAGTGCAAGACCCATAGCAACGCGCATCCAGAGGATTTGAGGGGTTTCAAGACGTCTATCATTTTCATGAATAAAGTAGCGGTCGTAGAGGGTTTGAAGTCCTAGGTAGGCAAACTTGTCGTCGCGCTCGGGCACAAGTGCTTGTGCAAGTTTGTCTAAATCAAATTCAAGCAGCAGAGGGGAGAGTCTATCGATTGTCACCCCGTGAGCGATATACTTTTTAAAGTATTTGCGGTAGGCGCTATCGAGGTTAGGGTCTGACGCTCCTCGCTCAAAAGCTTCTCGATAGGTCACATCGAGTAAGAGTCTTGCCGCAACTTTCGAATAGGCTGGTTCAATCTCAATTTTAGCGCGTGCGGCCATAATATTGGCTAAATCGATTTCGCTACTCTTTATTCCTTCGTAGAAGTTCATGACAGAGGCGGCAACGAGCTGTTCCGGAGATGTAGTCGACTCAAGTCCGCGGCAGGCAAAGCGCATCTGCGCTGCAATTGTTTTTTCGGAGATGAGGTGGAATGAACCATCTGGATAAGCCACTCTGAAAGATCTGTCACCACTGACCTTATCTTTTTTAGAGGATCTGCTGAAATTAGGTCTGCTTCCGCCATCTGAGCGCTTAAGTATAAAGTACTTGGCAACATTAAAGTGGCCAGATTGCATTAAGGCTTTTTCGCTTAAATTTTCAAGTAGTTCAGTTGTCAGGGCGCTGCTCTCTTTATTAAGGGCCATTACCTGCTCGACAATTTCTTTGGTTAAATTGTTTACAAGCTCAACAATTGTATCACTGCTATAACCGTCGAGTTCTTGGGCATGTAAAAAACCCTCCTCAAGAGATGAGGCAATTTTAATTGGGTTAAAACGCACTTGCGAGCCATCGGCGCGCAGCACGCGCAGGTTACGCGGAGAATCTTCTCGAAGAGCTTTATGCTTATCGCGGTAGATGATATAGCATCTGGCAACATCGTGGTACTGCTCGCGCATAAGTGTCGATTCAACTAGATCTTGGACACCTTCAACTGTAACAGATGAGCTGCTCTCTGCAAGCTCAAGTAGCTGATCGATGATGCATTCGGCCACATGGTGGACACTTTTCTGGATATCGGATGGAAGAGCACTTAACATCTCAATTTTCTTCGCTTCTTTAAAAGCTGCTTCAAGGGCAATCACGATTCGCTCTTTCCGAAAGGGGACAAGCGATCCATTGCGTTTAACAATGGTGAACTCCAAGTTTCTTTCAATTGTACTGCTATTACTATTATCTGCTCTTTGATTTGACATAGGGTCCATCCGCTTACTTTTTTAACTCTTTTTCTTTCGCACTTGTAATCAGTAGAATAAGGAGGAAATACTAGATCTTGTGCTCTTATTTTCTTCTCTTACACAATATATAGTGTTACACAGAGATTTCGTCCAGACAGAAAATGCGTTTTATTTTTTTGAATTCGCTAGCCGTTTGGATGCCATCGGATTAGCCCTCCAAAAAAAATCATGAGAAGAATTTTGTGCTGCTCTCTCGCCTATTTTTTGCTCTTTGGTGTATGATTAAGCTGTTCTTTTACGGAGTACGCTATGAAAAAAATCTACCTAATTCCCAACACCATCACTGCCTTTGGCCTGGCATGTGGTCTTTTTGTGATTTTTAAAATCACGATGCTCGATCGGAATGTGGAAGGAGCCATAGGCACCTACGAAATTCTGCAGAGCTGTGTGATTTTTTTGCTAATTGCAGCCCTTGCCGATTTGCTCGACGGCGCTGTTGCGCGCATTATGCACGCCGAGAGCGAGTTTGGTCTGGTCTTCGACTCTCTTGCCGATGCGGTCTCATTTGGCGTGGCCCCCTCTGTCCTACTGATTCGCTCACTTGAATTGCAACCTAAAACACCTCTAGCGCTTCTTGTGATGAGTAGCGCCATGCTCTTTTCCATTTGCGCCATTTTGCGCCTTGTCCGCTATAATGTGACCGCCACAGCTGCAAAAGGAGACGATGCCGCCGAATCTGCCCAGAAGAAGAATTTTACAGGGCTGCCAATTGACGCTGGCGCTCTCTCTGCCATTTCGGCTATCCTCATTCTTAACTCGCCCTTTGTCTCTTTTTTAAACCTTACAAATCAGACAATTGCACTAATACTATCGGCTGTTATGCTGGTGCTTGGCTACTTTATGGTGAGCCCCTGGAAGTTTCCCAGCTTAAAAACCATCTCCCTGCGCAAAGTTCCCGCCTTTCAGCTTGTCTTTTTCACCGTTCTTATCAGCTTGTTTCTTCTTTACGGTGCTGTTCATTTCTTTCCTGTCGTTTTCTTTGGTCTGGCCTGGTCTTACCTGATTCTTGCGTGGACCCTCTCGCTTATTCGCCTCATTGCTGGCCGCAAGTCTAAAACGCTTGAGGACTTTGAGCCCGAAGATGATGAGGACGAGTAGCAAGATTGGATGATGGGTAGCAGGATAAGAAAGATAAGCAAGAAAGAAAAATTGGCACGGATAACAGGATATTCAGGATAAGTAAGAGGATAAGAAAAAAATAATTAATTAAGTAGTAAACCACTATTTATTTCTAAGTCTGAGTAAGCTGCAGAGAGATTCGCCTCTCCGGAGGAGCGGGATTTCGACTGCGAAATCCGAGGAACAAATGAAAAAACCGTGTTTTTTCATTTATCCTCCCCCTTACCCCTTATCCTTTCTTTCTTATCCTGAATATCCTGTTATCCGTGCCAATTTTCTTTCTTGCTCTTTTTTTTTTAGAGCTGGCGGTAGGTGAGGGCCTCCATCAGGTGCTCATCCGTGATATCCTTGCTACCCTCAAGGTCGGCAATGGTTCTACCCACCTTGATTATGCGGTGAATGGCGCGCGCCGAGAGGTTCATCTGTGCGCTTGCTTGCTCTAGTAGCTCTTTGCTAGATCGCGTGATGGCGCACACCTCTTTCAGCGCCGCTGGCTGCAATTCGCTATTGCTCTTGCCGCTACGGGCTAGCTGCACCTTGCGTGCCTTTGATACACGCTGCCTTATAGTGCTGCTACACTCTGACTGCTCATCTGCTAGCAACTTTTCCATCTTTTGTGCTGGCACCTCGATATGCATGTCAAATCTGTCCAGCATGGGGCCCGAAATTTTGCTGCGGTAGCGCGCTGTTTGCAACGCCGTGTCGCTACACGCTTTTGTCGGATGGCCAAGATATCCACAAGGGCAGGGGTTCATGGCTGCAATTAGGAGGGCGCGGCACGGAAAGGATAGCTTGCCCGCAGCGCGCACAATTGAGACGCGTCCATCCTCCAGAGGCTGGCGGAGCGACTCAAGCGTGACGCGCGAAAATTCGGGGAGCTCGTCCAGGAATAAGACACCTCTATGTGCCAGGGTGATCTCTCCAGGCTTTGGGTGGCTCCCACCGCCGATTAAACCGACAAAGGAGGTGCTGTGGTGGGGCGATCTAAATGGGCGCTGATTAACAATGTTGCCGCCACCTGACTCACCTTTTGAAAAGGAGTGGATCTGGCTAATTTCAAGGGCCTCCTCGAGGGTCATTTCGGGAAGTATTCCGCACAGCGCCTTGGCAAGTAGACTTTTGCCAGAGCCAGGTGGCCCATAAAGCAGAACATTATGGCCTCCAGCTGCCGCAATTTCAAGGGCGCGCTTCACATGCGCCTGTCCCTTTACATCGGCAAAATTGACCTCGGGTTTCCCTTCCTTTTCTAAGACGGAGATCTCTTTTTCCGGCGAAATTTGCCTCTGGCCGTTCAGGAAATGGACAGCTTCTGTTAGAGAGCTTACCCCAAAAAGTGCAATGCCCGGAACAATTGCGGCAGCTGCGGCTGCTTCTTTTGGCATAATAACCCCTTTTTTGCCGAGGCGTTTGGCAAGCAGAGCCACAGCAAGACCTCCGCGCAAGGGACGGAGGTGGCCTGATAGAGAAAGTTCACCGATGCAGAGGTAGTCGTCGATGCTCTTCAATTTTCCATTAGCGACAAGGAGTGCTAGCGCGATAGGCAAGTCATAGAGTGACCCCTCTTTCCGCAGATCTCCGGGAGCTAAGTTAATTGTCGCTTGTACATTTGAGAGGCCCATGCCGCTATTTTGCAGAGCAGAGAGGACACGGTCCTTCGATTCGCGCACGGCACTGTCCGGTAGGCCAATAATAATCAGCTGTAACTTTTCTGACCGCCGCACGTCGGCCTCGACATGGACAGCAAGCGCCTCAATTCCGACAAAAGCTGCCGATTGCACATGACAGAACATAAAAATAACTCCTCGTAGCCGAGGAGTTACAGTAACTTAAGCCCTCAAAATAAATCTACCTTTATACGGAATCCATCAGTGTTCCGGCTAGTCTCTGCGAGACCCCCGGATTGCGGTCTTCACCTACAGGGGCGTCAATCAAGTGTTTTGCAGCTTGTACAATTCTCTCGTTCATAGCCGGCTCTCCTGCTTTCGTAGTATGAATGGTTATCTGTCCTTGAGAATGTTGTTTTATCTGCGCAATTGTTTGCGCTAAGATGATCTCTTGTAGAGCGCTTTCTTGCTCTAGCTGAGTCTTCTCTTTTAGTTTGCCAAATAACGCCTCTAACACCTCAGCTTTTTTCGTAGGCTCAGCTGCCGGAGGAGTAGCCGCTGCCGCTCGAGGTGCAAGGGCAGCTATAGCGGCTCTTAAAGCACCACTCGTGGCAGTAATCTGAGGCATCAGCGCGTTAGCCTGCGCAGCAACTGCACCTATATCCTTTACGGCGCCAGGCGTGAACATTCCAGTCCACCCAGCTCCTTTCGGTTCCGGAGGTGGGGGTGAAGATGAACCAGCTGCGTCAGTTGCAGATACAGTTATCACTGGCATAGCTACAGTAGTCGCGGCAGCGGTTGTGGCGGAAAGGAAACTGTTTAAAAGCGTATCTACTTTAGGAAGAATCCCTGGTGCAATGGTAGCAGCCGCTTGTACTTCTGGTGAGAATAAGCCCCAAAGGAAGTTTTTGCCTGTTCTGGCAAGAGATTCTAGCGTAGAGGCGAAGGCCTTGCCATCTGTTAGGCGCACCATCTCTTTAACAAACTCGAGCTGCATATTTGGCGAGAAGGTGAGGACAATAGGCAGAACAAAGGGGTGATCCTCTTGGATGAGCTGAAGCAGTTGCAGGCTATCCATTCTATCTTTCTGGTCCACCCTTGCAATAACATCTATCCAAGCCTCTACCCCATTCAGCTGCTTGTTAAGTAAAGCAAGCTTTGCCATTTCTGTAGGTGAGAGAGTCGTAGTGTTTTGATTAACTAGAGAAATTAACTCATCAGCAGCTTTGGCTAACTGCTGGTTAAGCGGAAGGGTCTTCGGCTTAGGCTCTTCTGTTTTTTCGGCATCCGTTTCAGCTTCGGTAGTTGATGGGCCTATGGTTTCTTGTGACTTAACGAGAAGCAACTGCTGGCCAAGCGCGAGTAGTTTTACGGATTCTTCAGATTGATCAGGATATCTATTGTCAAATAGCGCAATCAACTCGTCCACTTTTTTAGTTAATTGGACACTTAATTTTGAGAGCTCTTCCTCTCCTAATTCTTTTTTATCGTTTTGTGGTGATAATGCGATTATTAATTTATTAATCTCTTGGCTAATTCTGGTAAGGCGTACAAATTCTTGAGGTGTCAAGAAGCACTCGTTCTTTGTACCGACTAAATACGTAAGTAATTCTTGGCGGTCAGCATGAGCTGTAATAGCTTGTTCACCTCTTTGAACAAAAGTAACATCGCCCTCGCCGGGTTTTGCCGTAGCGGCTGTCCAGGCGTTGGTGAGAGAAGCAGTAACCATTGCAGCAAGCGGGTGCTCAGAAAGTGCTTGGAAAGCAGCTTTTGCTTGGGCTGTTTCGGGACGGTTTACCACATTTGCTTTTAAGGCGTCGGCTATCTCAAGAGCGCTGGTTAAAAAGTCGTTAGCAGTTTTATATTTTCCGACAGCGGAGTTTGCCATGTTTGTTAGACTCTGAATTTCCTCACCGCTCATATTAGCCATGGCAAGCGCTTTGGCGCTCTCGGCTAAACTCCCGCGTGCTACAGCGGGTGGCGCAAAGTATTCGGCAAATCGCACTTTTAGTCTATCGCTATTTCCACTATTTTCTTTACGGTTTAAACTAATACAGATCCGTAAAAGATCGCTTGGATTCCTCCCATTTTTTAATCTGCCAGACTCCTCAAGCTTACGGCAAGCACGCTGCCACTTTGAGCCAGGAGTACATCCGCAGGTTACTACTCTTACCAAAATAAGAAAAAGATTCCAAATACGGACAATCAGATCGCACAAAAATAGACCACAGTGTCCCCTTGTATAGGTTTTAACGGCACTGGCAGTTATATTTTGTAATTCTTCGTCACCATCAAGATAAAGTTTAATTTGTTCTTGTAATGGTTCTGAAACTTTTTCTAATGCTTTACTCATAATATTCTCTTTTTACATATTTTTCACGCTTCATTATATACGAAAGGAGATAAAGAATAAAGAGGAGGAAAAATTAGAGTCGCTACCAGTTAAAATTTGAGTCGCAAATCTGAGTATAAAAAGAGGCGCCAAAGCAG
>JAYUZV010000010.1:0-3778 GCA_043751475.1 Chlamydiia bacterium | reverse complement strand
TTCTTTCTTATCCTCGCCTTATCCTGCCCATCCTGTATCCTGCCAATTCTCTTTCTTGCTTGCTTATCTCTTGATATCTTGCAAATCCTTGCAAGGCTTAAGCGGAGTCGGCGGAGTATTTCATCTCTGGTTTGACATTCTCAGGATCAGCCACAACTTGGCGGGTAATCATGATCTCGGTGATTTGCGGCTCGTGACTTGGCACATCATACATCAAATCAAGTAGGATAGTCTCTAGGATGCTGCGCAAGGCGCGCGCACCGGTCTTTTTCTCATAGGCTTGACGGGCAATTTCTTGTAGAGCTTCTTCTGTGAAGCGCAGTTTACAATTATCCTCTTCAAACGAGCGGACATACTGCTTAATAAGCGCGTTTTTTGGCTCTGTTAAAATGTGGATCAAGTCTGGTTCTGTCAGCTCGTTGCAGGTGGCAATTTTATTAAAGCGACCGACAAATTCGGGTATCAGGCCAAATTTAATCAGATCTTCTGTTGTTACTTTTGCAAGGAGCTCACTCTTATTGTCGATAACATTTTTATCTTTGCGCGCCCCAAAACCGATTGTCTGGCTACCAAGTCGTTTGGCAATAATATCTTCTAGCCCGACAAAAGCACCACCAGCAATAAAGAGAATGTTCTCTGTGTTTACTTTAATAAACTCTTGGTTTGGGTGTTTGCGTCCCCCTTTTGGAGGAACATTGGCTTGTGTACCCTCGACAATTTTAAGCAGCGCTTGTTGGACGCCCTCGCCCGAAACATCGCGCGTAATCGAGGTGCTTTCTGATTTTTTACTGATCTTGTCGATCTCATCGACGTAGATAATACCCATTTCAGCGCGCTTAATGTCGTAATCAGCAGCTTGTACAAGACGGAGGATAATGTTTTCAACATCTTCACCCACATAACCAGCTTCTGTCAGAGTTGTTGCATCGGCAATGGCAAATGGCACGTCTAGCACGCCGGCAAGTGTTTTAGCAATAAGTGTTTTACCAGACCCTGTTGGGCCAAGAAGAAGCATGTTGGATTTACCATATTCAGCAGCCCCAGGCTGCCCACTAGAGCGTATGCGCTTATAGTGGTTGTAAACAGCTACAGCGAGGCTCTTTTTGGCGCGCTCCTGACCGATTACATATTCGCCGAGACGCTCGACAATTTTTTTAGGCTTAAGTGCATGAAATTCGTGCACTTTAGGTTTGCTAGAAATCATCTCAGCACAAAGAGCGACGCAGCGGTTACAGATATAAACTCCCTTTTCAGGCGCTGCAAGCAGCACATCGACTTCGGTCTCTTCAGACTGGCAGAAGGAGCAGTGGGTAGATTTATTACCTTTTTTCATCATAGTAACCACTCTGTTGTTAGTTTTTATTAATTGATAATGGCTTGTTTGCCACTTGTTGGAATGGTGTCGATAATTCCGTAGGTAACAGCTTCTTCGGGACGGAACCAGAGATCGCGCTCAGAATCGGCTCTGATTTTGTCGACGCTCTGTCCGGTCATTTTGGAAAGTAGGCTTGCGCAGAGATTTTTTAATATGCCAATCTCTTTTGCTTGCACCAGGATGTCCTCGGCAGTTCCGGTAACACCACCATGAGGTTGGTGAATCATGATGCGGCTGTTTGGCAGCGCGTAACGCTTCCCTTTAGTGCCCGCTGCAAGCAAGAAAGCTCCCATAGAAGCTGCTTGGCCAAGACAGTAGGTGCTCACATCAAAGTCTAAGAATTGCATTGTGTCGTAAATGGCCAGCCCCGCTGTTATTGAACCGCCGGGAGAGTTGATGTAAATGCTCACATCTTTTTTTGCATCCTCTTTGTATAAAAAGAGAAGCTGTGCAATTACCGTATTGGCAACCGCGTCGTTAATTTCGGTGCCGATAAAAATAATCCGGTCGCGCAAGAGGCGAGAGTAGATATCCATAACGCGCTCGCCGCCGCGTACTTCGTCAATGACATAAGGAACGTACATCTATTCTACAGCTCTCTCTTCTCTGTCCATTTTTAGAATTTAACGATAGGCAAAATCTGATATCGCTACCCCAATAGTTACTACGAAATCAACTTATTTGCAATCATTTCGTTTTTGAAGCGGCTTTTTTTGCAGGTGCCTTGGGCTTTGACTTCGGCTCAGCCGGTGCAGAGGCGCTCTCCTCTAAAACCTTAACTCCTTCAATAGCAGTGGCGCCTGAAAACAGGTGATCTTGCGCTTTTTCCATAAGCAGACGCGAGTAGCGCTCGGCTAGCTGTTGATCTTTGGACTCGTTTAGGAAGCCCTCGGAGTCTTCTGGGAAGAAGAGGTGCGCAAGTGGTGTTGGGTAGCGGTTTAGATCTTCGTTGCTGAAGGTAATTTTCTGATCTTTGATGATCTTTTGCGTTGTGTAAAAGAGTCTAATAGCTCTTGTGCACTGTAGGCGAAGCTCACCCATTTCCGCTTCGGAAAGAGATGTCCCCTCAGCCTGCATGCCGCGCAGTCTAAAGCGCTCTTCTTGCTCGACAAGAGTGGCCGGCACATCAAAGTCTAGCTGCTCGATAAGCGACTGGTTTAAGCTCTCACGCTCTGCATCGCGAGCGATCTTTTCAGCATGGGTGGCAAGTATTTTGCGCAAATGATCAGTTAGGTCAGCAGCTGTTTTAAGAGGCGCATTTTCGTTTTTAAAGTGCTCTTGGATCATCTCCTCTGTAAGTGTTGCAGGCGTCAGGATAAAGGCAGAGACCACTTCTAAGCGGAAATTGGCCGGCTGCATCCGGGCTTTAACCTCCTCGCTTGCGCTATCATCAATTTCGGACATCCCTTCTACAATAAGGGGTGATCCGGGAACTAGCGACTTTCCTTGCAGGAGATTTTTCATCCAAGCTGGCATAGCTAAAATATTTGGCCAAGGGATTGTTTTTTTGTCGCCATACTCAAAAGTTAGGTGCATCTCCTTATCAATAGCGAGATTGTTGACTTTCATGTTTAAAATATCGCCATCTTGAAAGGGTCTATCAGCCAGAGGTTCTGTTTTACCAAGCAGTAGCTGGAGGTGGTTTAGCTTCGCCTCGACATCGGCGTCTGTAACAGCTGTGCGAGGCGCTTTTGTGTAGGTAAGGGCGCTGGTGTTGACATCGGGCACAATCGGCTCGATCTCGAATAGATAGAGGATTGTTGCACTATCTTTAGATAGCTCTTTTACGCTTGCGTCAAGTTTGCCATTTTTAATGATATCTAGCTTGCGCAGACGATCGCATGCGTTTAGTGTTTCGCGCGCTATAATATCGCGGTGAGCTCCTGTGATGTCCTCTGCAAAACGCTCTTCAATAATGCTGTCCGGTAGTTTTCCTTTGCGAAAACCCGGAATAGAGACTCTCCCTTTAACCGCTTTTACTGCTTTTTTATGGCTCTCCTGAACAAGAGCGGGTTTGACTGTCACCTCGTAGCGCATCTTTGATTCCGGTGCGCGGGAGACAAGAAGCACTAGATGCTCGTTTTCAAGTGTGATCGGTTGTTCTTGTGCAGTTGCCATAAAATTGTGCTCTCTTAAATATTAATAAATGATAGCGGGCGATGAGGCTCGAACTCACGACATTCAGTTTGGAAAACTGAAGCTCTACCAACTGAGCTACACCCGCATAGCCACTTGCTAACATCAGAACCCCTGTTTGCTTTGTGCCTTGCACAACACGAACAGGCTCTTTACTACTTTATTACATTTGGTGGAGGAGGCTGGATTCGAACCAGCGTACTCAGAGAGAACGGATTTACAGTCCGTCGCCTTTAACCACTCGGCCACCCCTCCTAACCGAACCCG
>JAYUZV010000009.1:0-5784 GCA_043751475.1 Chlamydiia bacterium | reverse complement strand
GATACTATTGGCATAGCTAAGGAGCAAGATTTTGACCATTTGATTATGGTGCCTTTCGCTTTTAGAGGCAGTGTGAAAATTACCGATATAATACCAGAGGCTTCTTACACAGTTGATACCGTGATCGCCAGAGGAGAGGATGCAAATGGGACCACCCACGAATTCACCATGGTCCAAAAATGGCCCATTAAAATGCCGATTATGGTTGGCGATAAGGGCAGACCCTCTAAAATGATGGATACAGGTATGCGCATCTTAGACACGCAATTCCCTCTGCTTAAAGGGGGTACGTTCTGCTCTCCTGGCCCTTTTGGCGCAGGAAAAACAGTCTTGCAGCACCACCTTTCCAAATACTCTTCTGTTGATATCGTTGTAGTTTGCGCATGTGGAGAGAGAGCGGGTGAGGTTGTCGAGGTTTTACGCGAATTTCCAGAACTTAAAGATCCGCGCAGCGGCAAGAGCCTATTTAGCCGTACGGTGATTATTTGCAATACCTCATCTATGCCAGTTGCCGCGCGCGAGGCCTCTGTCTACCTTGGAGCTACAATTGCCGAATATTACCGGCAGATGGGGCTGGACATTCTTCTTCTGGCCGATTCCACCTCGAGGTGGGCGCAGGCGATGCGCGAAATGTCGGGCCGCCTTGAAGAGATTCCCGGTGAGGAGGCATTTCCCGCCTATCTCGCGTCGCGTATTGCCGCTTTTTACGAGCGATCAGGCGTGCTGCGCCTCAAAAATGGCGGCGTTGGGTCGCTGACTATTGGAGGCTCTGTTTCACCAGCTGGTGGAAACTTTGAAGAGCCTGTAACCCAGGCAACACTCGCTGTTGTCGGGGCCTTTTTAGGGCTATCTAAGGCTAGGTCTGATGCAAGGCGCTACCCCTCAATTGACCCGCTTATTTCATGGAGTAAGTATGTCGACCAAGTTGGAGGTGAGCTAGACGTTAAGCTAAAGGGATGGGGATCTCTTGTAAAGCGAGCGGATAAGTTGCTGCGTGCGGGGGATAAAATTGGCCGTATGATGGAAGTTGTCGGTGAACTTGGTACCAAGATGGATGATTTTATTACCTATCTTAAGGCTGAGCTTTATGACTTTAGCTTTTTGCAGCAGAACGCCTTTGATGATGCAGACAAGTTCTGTCCTTTAGAGCGTCAAATTACACTCTTTAGTTTAATTAATCGGATTTTTGATAAAGAATTTAAGTTTTCAACCCACGATCACGCCAGGGCGTTTTTCCTCTTGTTGCAAAACAACATTAAGACAATGAACTTTATGGAGTGGAAGAGCAGAGAGTATAACGAGGCTTATCGCAAGATAGAGATAGAGATCGAAGAGATAAGAGGAGATTAAGATGGCCAGTCCCAACAAAGTTTACGAAAAAATTGTAGATATGCGCGGCAATCTTTTGACTGTCAATGCAAAAGGGGTTCGCCTTGGCGAGCTTGCCCAAATTAGGCAGGCAAATGGAGGTGTGAGTTTTGCCCAGGTGATTAGTTTTGATGGGGAAAAGGCGATCCTTCAATCGCTTATCCAGACGCGCGGCATCGCAACAAATGATAGAGTGAACTTTCTTGGAAAAGAGATGGTGGCAACCTTCGGCCCTGCTCTTCTTGGGCGCTGCTTTTCAGGTTCTGGTGTTCCAATTGATGGGAAGCCAGCGCCCGAGGGCGAGGCTGTGCCTATTGCCACTCCGGCGTTTAATCCGGTTGTCCGTATTGTCCCGCGCGAGCAGGTCTATACAAACATTCCGATGATTGATGTTTTTAACTGCCTTGTCAAGTCGCAGAAAATCCCGATTTTTTCGGTTTCCGGCGAGCCTTATAACGCTCTGCTGATGCGTATTGCCAACCAGACTAGTGCAGACATTGTGATTATTGTCGGTATGGGCTTGCGTCACGACGATTACCAAGAGTTTATCGATAATACAGCAAGAAGCGGCAGAGAAAAAGATACAATTATGTTCATCCATAAGGCGACAGACCCTGCTGTTGAGTGCCTTCTGGCTCCTGATATGGCGCTTGCTGTTGCCGAAAATTTTGCTGTACAGGGTAAAAATGTGCTGGTCCTTTTAACCGACATGACAGCGTTTGCTGACTCCATTAAAGAGATCATGATTACGATGGATCAGATCCCATCAAACCGCGGCTATCCGGGTACTCTCTACTCAGACCTCGCCGCGCGCTACGAAAAAGCGGTAGATATTGACGGTAGCGGTTCAATTACCATTATCGGTGTCACCACAATGCCAGGTAACGATGTAACCCACCCAGTTCCAGATAACACTGGGTATATTACTGAGGGGCAGTTCTATCTGATTGATGGAGTAATTGCTCCTTTCGGTTCTCTGTCGCGTCTTAAGCAGCATGTAATCGGTGTTAAGGGAACCCCAGAAAAGCCGGCAAGTCGTGAAGATCACGGTCCTCTTGCCAATGCGATGATACGCCTTTATGCCGAGGGTAAAAAAGCGCGTGAGCGGCAGAGCATGGGTTTTAAACTCTCCAAATGGGATGAGAAGCTTCTACAATTTTCACTGCTATTTGAGAGCGAGATGATGGATCTTAGTCAAAATTTGACCCTGATTCAAGCTCTTGATAAAGGCTGGGAGATCATGGGAGCGTGTTTTGAGCCGCATGAGACCGGAATTAAGCAGGAGATAGTAGAGACCTACTTTCCTGCAAACAGAGAAGCATTAACTTAAGTAAATAATAAGGCCAATGGTTGCAGTTAAACTAACAAAGACAGAGCTTCGAGAGCAGCAAAATCGCTTTTCCCAGCTGAGCACCTATCTGCCTGTTTTGCAACTCAAAAAGGCCCTACTTCAGGTGGAAGTTGAGAGAAAGCGTAAAGAACTTGAAGAGATTGAAATTTATTATAAAGGTCTTCTGGAGCAGGTCGACCGTTTTACAGCTCTTTTTAACCAGACACACGCCTTTGATCTTTTTAAGAATATTGAAATTAGCGAGGTTAAATCTACTACAGAGCATATCGCAGGTGTTGAAGTCCCTTGCTTTGAGGAGGCTATTTTCAATGAGTCTAGCTACTCGTGCTATATTTTGCCCGCATGGATTGATACAGCAATTGAGGTGGTGCGCGAGCTTTTAATCACGCGCGAGCGTCTTCTTTTTGCAGAAAAGCGCAAAGAGCTCTTTGAAAAGGAGCTTATCGAGGTTTCCATCCGCGTGAATTTGTTTGAAAAGATACTGATTCCACGCGCAAAAGAGAATATCAAGCGAATTAAAATATTTTTAAGTGATCAGCAGCTCGCAGCTGTCGGGCAGGCAAAGGTTGCCAAGAAGAAAATTTTGCTGCGCAAAGCTGCGGAGGAGGCAGTTCTATGATTATTGATCTAGAAAAGTATCTCTTTATCGGAAGTGCTGAGCATCTCGACACGTTTTTCAAGCGCGCTCAAAGCAAGGGCTTTATCCAATTTCTGTCCCAAGATGGCGCAAAAAAAAGCGACTTACCAAGTCATATGCAGGAAGTTGTACAGGCGCTAAAAATTTTGAGTAGCCAACAAGAAGTCTCGCAGTGGGAAGGTGGAGGTTCACTTGAATTTGCTGAGGAAATTGCCCGCCAGGTGATAAATGCAGACCGCGAATTAAACCGTCTTTTAGAAGATAAGCGGCTACTTGATATTGAAATTGCGAGGGTGGCCCCTTTTGGCACTTTTTCTATGGCAGATTTGCTGGATGTGGAAGAGAGCACAGGGCGTAAATTTCACTTTTTCTGCATGAAAACAGCAGTAGCGCATAAGAGCAGCTTTGATCCTAATGTCTTCTATATCAGTACCGAGTACGACCTTGACTACTTCATCTCTTTTACACAGGCGCCTGTCCAAATGGAGGGGATCATCGAAATGCGGGTGGATGAGTCTGTCAATAAGCTAAAAGATCAGCGCGAAACTATTTGCGAGGGGATCTCCCGCGAGCAGCAGACTATTGCTACTCTTGCCAAATATGATACTCTTTTGCGCGAGATCTGTGTGGATGAGATCGACTTGCATAATTTAAAGTTCGCAAAAGAGCAGATCAAAAAACCTCTAGATGCAGCCCTTTTTGCGGCTATTGGCTGGGTGCCGCGTAACAAACTCCATCTGCTTAAATCCCTTGTCAGTGAAATGTCTGTTCACCTAGAGCCTGTGGCTATTGAGGATGAGGATAGGGTGCCCACATGTATGGAAAATAGGGGGTTTGCCCGTATTGGCGAGGATCTAGCCGTTGTTTATGACATTCCTGCAACAACAGATAAAGATCCATCCATCTGGATTTTTTGGGCTTTTCTCCTCTTTTTCTCGATTATTATTTCAGATGGCGGCTACGGTCTACTTTTTATTGCGCTATCGCTCTTTTTAAAGCACCAATTTGTGGACATGAAAAAAGCGGGCCGCCGGATGGTTAAACTTCTCGGTGCCCTAGGTGTTGGCGCGCTTGTTTGGGGGCTTTTAACCGCTTCATTTTTCGGTATTGGTATTAAACCGACCTCCTTCATTAGCCGAATATCGCCAACTTCCTATTTGATAGCCAAAAAAGCGGATTACCACATTGCGCAAAAGGATGATGTTTATAAGTTTTGGATTAAAACCTTTCCTGAGCTTAAAAACGAGACAGATGGACGCAAATTTTTGCAGAGCGCTGTTGTAAAAAGAGAGGGCAAGGATGTCTACCTTATTTACAGCGAATTTTATCAGAATATTCTGCTCGAGTTCTGCCTATTTTTAGGGGTCATTCACATCACATGCTCGTTCTTGCGCTATTTAAGGCGTAATTTGGCTGGAATTGGGTGGATTGCGACGATGTTTGGCGGCTACCTCTATTTTCCGCATATGTTGAAGGCAACCTCCATGGTCCATTTCCTTGGTATCATGGGTAAGCAAAACGCTTTTTCATCTGGGCTGCAGCTCCTCTATATTGGGCTTTGCACAGCTCCGCTTATTGCACTACTTCAAAAAGGATGGAGAGGGTGGAGCGAGATCATGCGTCTGATTGAGGTTTTCTCTGATGTGCTCTCCTACTTGCGTCTCTATGCGCTGGCCATTGCCGGAGGGCTTATGGCCGAGACCTTTAATGCGATGGGGCAAGAAGTTGGGCTTGTCTTTGGTATTTTAGTGATTATTGCTGGCCACACGATTAATATTTCGCTCAGTGTGATGGGAGGCGTTATTCACGGTTTGCGTCTCAATTTCCTAGAGTGGTACCATTACAGCTTTGATGGCGGAGGCACCCTTTTTCAGCCGCTTAGAAAATTACGAGATGAATCAAGTAAATAAATTGAAAGGATAAGGAGAAATAGTATGGATTATAGCATGATCGGGCCGGCGCTGGTCCTCTCGCTCGCTTGCACAGGAAGTGCCATTGGGTGCGGAATTGCAGGTATGGCCTCGCACGGTGTCATGAGCCGCACAGATACGGGTCACGGACCTTTTATTGCTATGAGCGCCATGCCCTCCTCGCAATCTATCTACGGCCTTGTCCTGATGCTTCTGATGCTGCCAAAGCTTGCCGAAAAGCAGCTCGACCCGGTTAACGGCATCGGCATTGGCCTTTGCGTCGGTATTGCCTTACTAGTTTCTGCCATCTACCAAGGTAAGTGCGCCGCAACTGGTATCCAAGCAGCCGCCAAGCAGCCCAAAATCATCGGTAAGTGCTTTGTGGCCCTCGGTATTGTCGAATCGTTCTCGCTCTTTGCTTTTGTCTTCGGTCTTATGCTTATCTAGCAGCTAAGCCATTCATAATAAGTCTTTCTAAAAGCGGGCAAGTCCCGCTTTTTTCATTTTTATTATTGAAT
>JAYUZV010000008.1:0-9874 GCA_043751475.1 Chlamydiia bacterium | reverse complement strand
CCTAAATATCCTGTTATCCGTGCCAATTTTTCTTCCTTTCTTATCTTGCTGATCTTGCTGGCTGATCCTGGTTATCCATGCTGAAAACGCGACTAGGGTTCCGGCCAGATCTCATACCACCCGTTTATTTTATAGGTGGGTCCACTCCTCGGAGAGGGTAAAGTACGTCTGCGGCCCCTCCTACCTATTACCGGTAGTGAAAGGCGCGCTCTCCTTCACACCTGCCGCACTTATGGCCCTATTTTTTACTTATCAGTGTAGAGAATTTTGTAGCCGGGGTATCCCTAGTCAGCGACAAGATCCATTATAGACTTTTTGTGCTAAATTTTAAAAGCCCGATTCATCATCTGCACTTCCAAAAAAATCTTTGACAGCCTGCCTACCAACCTGCCTTCCCACAATGGCTATCGACTCTGTCAGCGGAATTTGTTTAGGGCAGACCTGCACACAGTTTTGCGCATTACCACAATCGGCAATACCACCCTCTTTCATAAGTTCGTGGTTGCGCTCGCTAAGTAGCATCTTGCCAAGTGGTGAGGCGTTGAATAGCCTAGCCTGTGAAATGGCTGCAGGGCCAATAAACTTTGATTTATCGTTAAATTGTGGGCAAGCTTCGGTACAGCAGCCGCAGCTCATGCAAGTTGAAAGGCTGTACATTGTCTCTTGCAGTTCCGGGCTAATACGCGGACCTTCACCTCTGTCAAACGCATCCTCAGCTGGCACCCAAGCTTTTACTCGCTTAAGCGCTTCAAACATGGGCGATCTATTAACAACAAGATCGCGCAGCAGCGGAAATTTAGAGAGTGGAGCCAGACTAATGGTATCACTATCTTTTAAGTAATCTGCAATAAGTGCTGTGCACGACTGTCTTGGCCGGCCATTAACCAGCATTGTGCACGATCCACAAACCTCCTCAAGACATCCCTGCTCCCAAGCGATCGGTTTCACCTTTTCACCTTTGCTATTTATAGGGTTTTTCTGCACTTCCATAAGTGCGGTAATCAGGTTCATAGAAGGTTTAATTTCAATTTGAAATTCCTCCCAATATTGCTCCCCCTGATTTTCACCGCGGTAGACTTTTAATCTAAAAGTATTTTCCATATCTAACTCCTATATCGGCAGGGGGCCAATTTCTGGTGTGCTCTTAAAGTGGGGCACTACTCTGCCCTCGTATTTGCGCGGTGCTGGATCGATATAACAATTATCGACAGCCTTGTAGGTAATGACTGGTCCCTCTGGCGCATATGTTGCAATGGTATGTTTATTCCAATCATTGAGTCTGTCTGGATATTCAATGCGCATATGAGCTCCTCTCGACTCCTCACGCGCAAGGGCTCCAACTGTCATAACAAGTGCTAGCTCTATCATATAGCGGAATTGATTAGCAAAAACGTAGGTCTGGTTCAGGTGTGATCCTTTATCATCAAGCGTGATCTGCTTATAATCCTCGCGGATCTGTTTGATCTTGGCGATCGTCTTTTCAAGACCATCCTTATCGCGCTTTACTGTCATGTTAAGTACCATCATATTGGATAGCTCTTCATGGAGTTGATGGACATTTTTTCCGCCATTGCGCGCAAAGAGCTCCTTCTTAAAATCCTCTTCAATTACAAGTGCATCATGGCACGCTGCTGCAAGCTCATCCTCACTTGGTTTAACTTTTGCTGCATCTAAATAACGCGGAATATCGACAGCGGCAATCAGACCGCCAAAAATGCAAGAGAGAAGCGAATTAGCACCCAGTCTATTGGCGCCGTGATAGAGATATTCCGACTCGCCAATTTGAAAGCAGCCGGGAATATTTGTCATCTGGCGGTAGCGTCCATCGCGCTCCTCTGGTTTTGGATAGTCAGCCCATGCACCACCCATCGAGTAGTGAACCGCCGGAAAGATGCGCATCGGCACCTTGTGCGGATCTTCGCCTGTAAATTTGCGATAGATTTCCAAAACAGATTCCAGCTTGTGCTGCTTTTCCTTTGGGAGTTCTGTGATATCTAAGTAGACCTGGTTTTTACCGTCAATACCAAGGCCTGCCTCACACACTTTTAAGACCTCACGGGAGGCGATATCGCGTGGTGCTAAATTACCGATTTTAGGGTAGAGCTCCTCAAGAAAGTACCACTTCTCACCCGTCTTACCACAAGTAATTGGTGTCTTGCCGTCGGCTGCCATAATCTGTTTTGTAGAATCGCCATAAACCCAGACGCGACCGCCCTCGCCGCGCACAGATTCTGAAATAAGGCGGAGCTTATCTGGCGCCGGAATCGCTGTCGGGTGAATCTGGATAAATTCGCCGTTAGCATACTGCATCCCCTGCATGTAAAGCCTACCATTGGCAGCGCCTGTACAGAAAGTTGAGTTAGTCGACTGTCTAAAAATAAGGCCAGGACCGCCCACACCAAAGACCACAGCATCCGCTCTTATGGTCTCCAAAGAGAGGTCAATCAGATTCATTAAAACAATACCGCGCGTGGCCCCATGCTTATCCATCACAAGGCGCATGAACTCATGGTTTTCATACTTCTTAATCTGCCCTTTAACTTCGTAGCGCCGCACCTGCTCATCAAGTGCATAAAGCAGCTGTTGACCTGTCGAGGCGCCGCAAAAGGCGGTGCGTGTATAGAAAGTTCCGCCAAATCTGCGGAAGTCAATTTTACCTTCAGTTGTCCGGTTAAATGGCACGCCAAAACGCTCCATCATCCGAATAATTTTAGGTGCTGCCGCGCACATCTCGAACACTGGGTATTGATCGGCCAGAAAGTCTCCGCCCTTAATCGTGTCATAGGCGTGAATATCAGTAGAATCGTCCTCACCCTTTAAATTCATAGCCGCATTAATGCCGCCCTGCGCGCAGACCGAGTGCGACCGTTTTACTTTGGTTACAGAAATAATATGGACAAAATAGCCCTGTTCGGCCAATTTCATGGCGCATGAAAGGCCAGCCAGTCCACCTCCGACAACAATGATCTCTCTTTTTTTACCTATCTCTGCCACAAATCTATTCCTCTAATATCTCAAATTCAAAAAGTAGGTTCCCCAAATGGCCGCAAGACCAAGTAACGAAATAAGCGCCATAATGGTAAGAGCCAGATGTCTCATCATCTTTTGCGAGGCGACACGAATCACAACGCCCCACGAAATCATAAAGGTCCACAGTCCATTAAATGCATGGAAACAAGCCGCTAAAACAAAAACGGTATAAAGCGCTACATAAATCGGGTATTTAAAGGTGTTGCGAACAGAGAAAAGAGTAGCGCTTCCAAAATCATCTGTTTCAACAATGACCTGATGCGCATCTACCCTCCGTTTTGTTAGCGCGGCAAACCACGCCTTATTCTGGCTGATCTCCTGGGCCTTTTCCAAAACTTTCTGCTCATTTAACGAGTAAGTTCCATCTGTGGGGCCGGATAGATCATACCCTTGGCGCTCGCGCAAGATTTCAGCTTCCTGCTCAATAGGTGCCCCTTCAGTCGCTATTTTAGACTCTGTTAAAGCAAGCTGTTTAATAGTGGTTGCATCATAAATTTTTGCATGCATGCGCTGTGCTAGAGTGTAAAGACCGCTATCTGTTTCCACCCGCACAAAATAGCTAGCCCGACTACCCATAGCCACACTTTCGGGATATTCAATAAAGCGAAATTTAACAACGTGCGCAAGTAGCATTACAAGCAAAATCCAGGAGGTGATCCGCTGCCACGAGTAAGCCCTATTGCGGCCATACTGCGGTAGTGAAGGTGTTGAGCCGTCGCTCTTGCCAGAATTATCTTTTGCTCTAAGCGCATATTGGACACCGTAATAGGCATGTAAACCAATTGGAATAACAAAGAGGAAGACCTCGAAGACCTCTAGGTAGGGCAGGTTGTGAATGAGGTCGACCATTTTGACAAAGCCCGAGCCGCTATCGCCTACAAAAAGTGCTGCCTGTGAGTTTGTTAGCAGATGTTCGATAAGAAAAATAGTTAACCAAAGTCCCATTAAAGAGTGCAAGCGTCTCTTGATAAAGGCTTTTGGAATGGGAAGAGTTTCTACTTGCTGGCTCATAAGCAGCGCTCCATACAGCGTATCAAATTTAAAACCTGATAGTAGTAGATAGAAATGCTTTATTACAAATTTTTCTTTAGAAAAAATTGAATCGCATTAGCAGAGGTTGCAGCAGCTAATTCTTCTACTTGAATTCCTCTGCTTGCAGCAATAGCGCGCGCCGTATCAACAACGAAAGCGGGCTCATTTTCCTTTCCGCGATGGGGAACAGGCGCCAAATAGGGAGCATCTGTTTCTATCACCATTTGGGATAGAGGCATATCGCGCGCGACATTTTGCAGCGCATGCGAATTTTTAAAGGTGACAATGCCGCTTAAAGAGAGCAGCCAACCGCGCGCTACAACCTCACGCGCCTCTTCTTCTGTCCCGGTAAAGCAGTGGAGCAACAGAGGCAAATCGCGGTAGCACTGATCGGTGATTTTAAAAAGATCTGGAAAAGCCTCACGGCAGTGGATAACAAGAGGCAGTTTACTATCTTTTGCAAGGGCGCAGTAGCGTCTAAAAAAATTCTCCTGAACTTTTCTATCCGAGTGCTGGTAGTGGTGATCAAGCCCAGTTTCGCCAATTGCTACAAGCTGATCGAGATTTTTTTCGACAAGTGGGAAAAAGCTCGCACCCTCGCTTTCGACATCATGAGGCGTTGTTGCTGCCGTATTATAAATAATAGCTGGGTGGCTCCGAGCAAGCTCTAAACCCCTATCAAAGCTCCGCACATCTGTACAGATATTAATAATTTTGCTGACATGCGCATCTTTTGCATTTTGAATTAACGTCTCTGCTTTTGCAAAGAGTTCATCACCGCTTAGGTGGGCGTGGCTATCTATATACATGGGGGGAATTATAGCGCGCGATAACCTTTCTTGACAAATGAGCCAAAATGGTAAAACATCTTGGAAACCTTAAGTGAGTCACCATCTATGAATACTTTAGCCACAAGCACCTTCTTTGCTGCCTACAGCGGCTCTGATCTCTTCGGTAAGATGATCTTTCTTGGGCTTATCCTCTTATCTATTGTCAGCTGGATTTTTATTATCTACCAGGTCTGGATCGTCCGCTTACTAGACCCTTTGGCAAAGAAATATGCCCATCTCTTTCAAAACAGCAACGACCAGCTGCTTACAAAACCGATCGAATCCCTTCCTGCGCTGCCTATGCGCGATTTACAAAACCCTTTCATCCAAATTTTCCTCTCATTCAAAAATAAGACAGGGCAGCTACTCGAAAAAAACCTCTATTTTGCCAAACAGACTGGCGAAAAAACACCGCGCGTCTACCTCTCTGAAAAAGATATTGACTTGCTTGAATCGCACGCGCTAATCACCCTAAATGACCAGATCAAACAGCTCGAAAAGAACCTCTATATCCTATCTACAATTGCCCCTCTTGCTCCATTCCTCGGCTTGCTTGGAACTGTTTGGGGCATTTTACAGACCTTTTCTGGGATGCAATCAGGCCTTGCGATCACATCAAATAACGCGGTATTAGCGGGCCTTGCAACTGCGCTAACCACGACTGTTTTAGGCCTACTAATTGCAATACCGGCCCTTGTCGGCAACAACTATCTGCGCAGCCGCTTTCGCGCGCTCTCATCTGACATGGAGGGGTTCCTCTATAACCTCCTTTCAACCCTCGAACTCCAATATAGAAAAGTGGATCTACCAACATGAGAAGACGCGGCCGCACCCCCTATACAGAATCGGATGTAGAGATCAACTTAACACCTCTAATTGACGTGGTCTTTGTTGTACTTATTGTCTTTATTATCATCGCCCCTATGCTAGAATTCGAAAAAGTCGAGCTTGTTTCTGGCGGCGATAGTGAGCTTAAAAAAACCACCTCCGTCCACGAAAAATCGCGCCTATCGCTCCTTGTAAAAGGAGATAACTCAATTTGGATTAATGAGCAGTGTATTGCCCCAGCCGATCTCTCAACTATTTTACGTAAACAAAGGGACGATAACCCCCATCAAATTCCGCAACTTTTTCACGATAAAAATGCCTCATTTGGCACCTACCAAACCGTAAAAAATGCGCTAGAATCTGCCGGATTTGAAGAGATGGACCTGATTGTAAAACCCGGTTAATTGAGTAGAAAAATGGGCGATACCAATCAATCAGGCGATAAGATCAGAGCTAAAATCACCTTCTACGTGCTGCTCACTCACATCTCTTTTTTTATGGTGCTAGCAATAGGCTCTGCTTTTAACCCAAAATCAAAAAACTTAAAGCCTATACGTGTTGTTGCCATTAAACAGCCTCTAGAGGCGCCGCACTCCATTCAACATGCTGTTCATGCGCTGCCACCTAAAGAAGCGCCAAAAGTCGAGATAGTGCCTTTTCAGGAGAGCCCTCCCACCCCAAAAAAAGTGATGGCAGCGCCAAAAAAAATCGAACCAAAAAAAGCGAGTAAAACAAAAGCTCTTCCGATAAAAAAAGCAGTAAAACCAGCCAAACAAAACGGGGAATCGGCAAAACTACTGAAAGAGATTGAAAAGAGTCTGGCGAAGATTGATCAAGTAAGCGCTACAAAAAAGCAGATAAAAAGCCCAACGCCTCTACCAAATCCACCCCTATTTAAACCTTCTCTCTCCTCCAAACCGGTCGCGGATAAGAGTGCCTCAGAACCTATTAGAGAAGCTGCTTGCTCGCCAGACATGATAGCAAAATTGATTGCCTCTTTGCAAGATTCTCTAAATTTGCCAGAATATGGCGTAGTGAAAATAGAGATCACCCTCGACCGAATGGGAAAGGTGGTTGATATGAAAGTGCTTGAGTCGGAAAGTGAAAAAAATGGCGCCTATCTATTAGAAAGGTTGCGAGGCTTTAGCTTCACCTCTCTTGAATTACTAAAAATGAACGATGAGCAGCGGATATTTATAGTAAGCTTCTGCAATGAATTATAAACTGGAAAAGCAATGACAATGAAACGGATCCTCTTACTTGTATGCAGCTGTTTACTATTCCATTTTGAAGGTAATAGTGTTGAGGAGATCCGCGTAGAGCTAGGAACAGAGATTAAGCTCACTCCAATCTATATCGGAGCATTTGAAACAGATGGATCGCTACCCAGTGGCTACGAAAGGGCTCTGCAGCAAGTTGTCGAGCGCGACTTCAAATATAACGGTTCAAGCTATCTTCTACCCAAAGAGGCAAAAAAAGAGTTACTGCTTCATGAAAAAGAGGGGGCAAGAGCTTTTAATAGGGCGGCATGGCGCGAATATGGTGTTAATCATATTGTCACAGGAAAAATTGCTGCAGGAAAACTCTTCGTAAAAGCGCTCGACTGTACAACCGGCATTCTTAAGCAGTTTAAAGAGGTGCCGATAACCGGAGATCTGAGCCGCGATAGGGCTCAAATGCACTACATTGCAGACACACTTCATCTCGCTTTCTTTGGGCGAGAAGGAATTGCTTCCACACGCATCCTCTACTCGCACTATATCCCATCACAAAGTCCAAACTGGAGCTCCGAAATTTGGGAGTGCGATTGGGATGGAGAGAATAAGCGACAGGTAACGCGCGAAAATAGCTACTGCATCTCGCCCGTTTATGTACCCTCAAAAGAGGGTGTCAGCGACTCCTTTCTCTATGTTTCGTATAAACAAGGTCAACCCAAAATCTATAAAGCAAGTCTACGAGAAGGAAAGGGAGAGCGCGTGGTGGATATCCGTGGTAATCAGCTCCTGCCAGCTATTACATTTGCAAAAGATAAAATGGCTTTTATTTGCGATGCAACAGGAAGGGCTGATCTCTTCCTTGTCGATGGTAATGATGGCTTAAAAGGGGATGAAAAACCACTGCAACTCTTCTCCTTTCCAAGGTCAACACAAGCCTCTCCGACATTTAGTCCAGATGGCAGCAAACTCGCTTTTGTATCGGATAAAGATGGGCCACCACGCATCTACCTAATTACAGCAAAAGCAGCAAAACGCAGGGGTGAAGCTAAGCTTCTAACACGAAAAGTCCGCGAAGCGACCTGTCCCACTTGGTCAGCTGATGGCAGAAAATTGGCCTATAGTGCTAAAGTGGAAAATGTACGACAAATCTGGATTTATGATTTCGATTTATCAGAAGAAAGACAGCTGACAACAGGCCCCGGGAATAAAGAAAATCCCTCTTGGGCACCCGACAGCTTGCACCTTGTCTTTAATTCTGTTGATAATGGCTCATCAGAACTCTATATTGTTAATATGAACCAGCCCGAGGCGGTTAAAATCTCAGGCGGAGCTGGCAAAAAGCACTACCCTTCTTGGGGAAAGCCTAAAGTCGGCCTATAATAGGCTTATAAATGTTTGAGGAAAAACGGATATGAAACTCTCTAATTTGGCAAAACAACTCCTACCACTTTGTGCAATTGCACTTCTTGCAATGCCCATTACTGGATGTAACAAAAAGAAAGAGAAGAATTGGAAGAATTCTAGTGCTCTTAAATATAACAAAAATGGAAAACCGCTTTGGGAAGACGAGACCAATCCACGCATGATTCAGACCGGAAGCGAATTTAAAGGGCCATCTGATGATGAATTTGTTGCACTACTAGACGAAGACCTACACAAAACTTTTATCGACGGCGCAACTCGTCAGCCCCGCTTTACGCCAGGCGAAGCAGGCAGCCCACTACCTTCTCTTGCCAGCTACCAGACTCCGTCTGCTAACTCCGTATTTAAAGCGATTCACTTCGACACCGACCAGCACGTTATTCAGGGCGCCTCTGAAAGAGCTCTACTTGAAAATATTGCCTCTTACCTAAAGAAAAATCAGAATATCTACCTCTACGTCGAGGGTCACTGCGACCAGCGCGGAACAGAAGGGTATAACCAAGCTCTCGGAACACGCCGCTCTAACTCAGTACGCGAATTTCTTATTAGCCAAGGTATTGACAGCGAAAGAGTGCACACAATCTCTTATGGCAAAGAGAAGCCAATTACCTTTAGCGAAGATTTAGAAGCTCTACGCAAAAACCGTCGTGCAGAGTTTAAAATTTATCAGCTAGACTAACTTTATATGCGTAAATACCCTCTTCTCCTTTTACTTCTTGGTCTATCTGCTTGCGGAAATCAGAAAGAGTCTCCTCAGCAGGCGCATATTCAGGCCGCGCTGCATGAGATTCAAATTGAGCTCTCAGAGTTGAAGTATCAGATGAATACCCATCAGACTGAGCTAGCTATTTTGGAAGAGAAGTGGAACGAGGAGAGAAAGACCCTCACGCAAGTAAAAAAGCAGGTGCACAGTGGTGATTCAACTGCCAGCAAACAGCTGCGTACAGATGTCGAAGAGTTAAGACGCCGCCTTATTTCTGTGGATAAGCAGAGCGAAAAAGCGAGCAGCGACCTAAAAAAGCTCGAGATTCACGCCGAACAGAATGCCGCTGTTATGGCACAATATAAAACCAAGTTACAAGAGTGTCAATCGACCATTGCCGATCAGTCGGGCAAGCTCGATGAGATCAAAAAACTGCGCACCACAATTAGTAGCCTATCGCAAGCCATGCAAGGACAGACAGTACCATTAGAAAAGCGCACCTATCAAGTTGTTGCAGGCGACTCCCTTCAAAAAATTGCACAAAAAAATCAGACATCAGTGACGGCCCTCAAGCGCGCCAATCAGCTCCAAACCGACCAAATTTCCGTCGGCCAAGAGCTCCTCCTCCCCGACTAGAGGATGAAGGAATCAAAAACAAGAAAGAAAGAGAATCGATGAGCGCCGGACAAACCGCATTGACGCGGATCTCCGGTGCGAGCGATCGCGCGAGCGCGAGCGTCATGGCATTCAACGCGCCCTTGGATGCGATATACGCGGTGGACGAACCGATGCCCAGCACGCCCGAAATCGAG
>JAYUZV010000007.1:0-22862 GCA_043751475.1 Chlamydiia bacterium | reverse complement strand
TAAAAAACAGAGAAAAGGAGGTTTTGCATCGGGCGGCAACCCGCGCGCCATCCTCTGCTCCATGTCTCCACTAGCTGCATGGTAAAATGAGGATATTTTTTTATTATAACATTCAGGCAAAACAGCTTGAAAAAAACCTCAATTACATCTTATAATCAGCGCGAAATAACGCATTAAAGGTCGTTTTATGACACTTGATCCCGTCAAAAAAAGTTACTGCTCCAGCTGCACACAAACAATTACATCCACTTCTCGCGCCGTAAAAGAGGGCATTGAAGAGCGTATTACCAACTTTGGATCAGGGGTTTTCGGAAGCCTATTCTTTTCGTTTGTGGGGGCAGTCCAATTAATTGGAAAAATTTTTAATACATGCACCGCCAGACTCACCGAGCTGGGCCGCAGCAATGAAGGAGCTTATGATGAGTTCTTCCTAGAACCCGGTGCTGGGATTTTGCCACTTCTTTTTAGCGGCATCTTCTCGCTCATTCGTCCAACAGCACACGACCAGCTTCATGACGAAACCGTGAACGCTGCAACTGGATTGCCTCTTACACGTGCCGATCCGCTGAACACAACAGAAAAAACGATCCTCCTGGTTGATTCGCTTCATACAAAAGTCTTTGTAAAGATTGAAGCGATCAATACAACTCTGCAAGCTGGCGGGTGTTTTAAAAAACACGTCCTGGCGCGCGTCCTATACATCGGTTACATCGCAGCGGCTATTATTTGCCGCTTAGGTGAATTTGTTTGCGGCGCTATTGGCATCGCTGCATCTATCGTTCTTATTCTACTAAACGCAGTAATCTGGAATAAAGCGCTATCGGACCTAACAGACCGCGTCATCAGATTCTCTTTCAGCAACCTGACGCTTCTGGCGCTTCCAAACGATATCATCTATGCCGTTGGAAGGGTCCTCAATCCCGCCAAATACCCACCTCCAAAAAAAGAAATATAAAACCCTCTTGCTAATAAAAAGAGTGTGGCGCAAACTTCTTTTCTCTCTTTTCTAAAAAACAGAGAGAAAAGGAGGTTTTTATGGTCCACCCAATTGGAAAAATCAGAGGCACGGCCTCTAACGCCCCACTACCCGAGGAAATCGAGAACAAGGCGCAGATTTTGCAAATTACCCCAACCCTACGCGGCAGCAGACCCTCATTCTGCGAAATTCCTGCGACATTCAAAGAACCGATGGGTGTGTGTGCATTTAAAGAAGGTTCTATGAGCGGGTGCGGATGCCCTGCATACGACCCACGCAAATATCCTCAGGTGTGGAAGGAATATATATTCTCTATTGAGAAAGTTTTAAGCGATGCAAACAGAGCAAACGAAATCACCATCACATTTTTTGGTTCTGGTCACATGCTACAAATTCTCGACCTATTTGCAGCTCTTTCTGCAAGGCCAACCCTTAAAAATTATCAAGGGCAGCTCACTCTTCAATGTATTGATGAAAAATATCAAGCAACAGAAACTCCAAAATATGAAACGGAAGTAAAAACTGAAACCGACCCCGTAATTCGTCTTATCGCTATTATTGCGGGCATTCTAACTTTTGGACTCGTTATTAAGACATTCAAAACAGAGAAGAAAGAGCATCAAGCGGCTTTTGGAACAGTCGCCGCCATCCTTGGAATAGCTACCTTTGCCCTTGCAGCAAATGTTACAGCAAAAAAAGAGAGTAAGATAAAAATAATCTCGGAGACAATCCGAGATCCAGAAGCCAAAGCAGCAACAGATGAATTTAACATAAAAATTCAGGAGCTCGCTGGCAGGAAGATTCAAGTTGCAACAAAATTTTTTGAATCGACCGATGCGTGTAACGCAAAAGGTAAAAAAAGTGATCTGATAACCGGATATGACATCGATGAAGCGTTTGATGCATTTAATGATTTAAGGGCCAGGTGTTCGAAGTCAAATGCACCAGCGATTGTTGTGGGTGATCGTGGGCCAGATCCTATCACAGGAGTCATAACTCCCATCTTACGGAGGGCTGATGGACCAAACGACCCGCTCCGTGTGCAGCCGATTACGCAAAACAGTAACAGGGCCATCGCCGGTTAGCAGCAAAAAAAGAAAGAGAAAATAACAAGGATGGACAGGATAGGCAAGGATAAGAAAGGATAAGAAAGGATAAGAAAAAGGAAATTAGATTTTATTTTTTTTTACTTATCTTATCTTTCTTATCCTGCCTATCCTGTCCATCCTGCCAATTTCTCTTTCTTTCTTACCCCGTTCTCTTATCCTCGCCTTATCCTGCCCATCCTGTATCCGTGCAAATTCTCTTTTTTTTCTTTCTTGCTTTATCTTGCTATCTTGCAGCGCTGCAAGAGTAAGACTTAACGGTGTCCACGAAAATACGCACATTGTCTAGCGGTGTTGTCGGAAGCACGCCATGGCCGAGGTTAATAATTACCCCTTTTTCATGGCCGACATCGTGCAAAATGCCCCTCACAGCCGCGGCCACCTGCTCGCCGGTTGCATCGCGCAAAAAGGTTGGGTCGAGATTGCCCTGAATCGCAATACCCTCTGGCGTCCGCTCGCGCAGCTGCTTCATAGTTAAAAACCAGTCGTAACTAATGGCCGATGGATTCAAAGCAGAAAGCTCGCGCGGATAGAGGCTAGAATTGCGGCTAAAGACGATAGTTGGCGCGCTCACACCAGCCACCACCTTCTGCAAATAGAGGTGCGAATATTGCAAGAAATTGGTGTACCCAAGGGTTCCACCCCACGAATCGAAAATCTGCACAGCCATGCAACCCGCCGCCACTTGCATGTTCAAAAGATCACTAGCGGCTGCGGCTAATTTATTGAGCAGTTCATGAAAAACCTTGTTATGCTCAGAGGCAAAAGCGAGCGCTTTGTCAACGCCACCAAACATGTAGCTGGCAACTGTAAATGGCGCGCCGCAAAAGCCGAGCAGCGGGAGGCTACTTGCCCCTTTGACACGCGTAATTGTTTCACGCACAAAAGGGAGCATCTCATCCGCGCTTTTGGCACGAAGGGCTGCAACTTGCTGTGGTGTTACAAGACGCGGCTCGACAGTTGGCGAGAGTCCGTCAATAAAACTGACCTTCAAGCCAAAAAGCTCGCAGAGCATTAGAATGTCGGAAAAGAGGATCAAAGCATCCACACCGAGCAGTTTTTCAGGTAAAAGAGTGACCTCTGCTGCGAGATCTGGCGTGTGAAAAAGGGCATCAATGGAGTGTTTTTGACGAAGTTGCTGATAGTCTGGCATGTAGCGGCCCGCTTGGCGCATAAGCCAGACAGGCGGCCGGCCCGAGGTGTTATTGCAGCTCAGCGCGTCTAATAAACTCATGGTAAAATCCGGTTTAAAATCGATTCAACAGTAAAGCCAAAGTGCTCAGCCAGATCAGCCGCTTTAGCCGATTCACCATAGCGGTCGATGCTAATTGCAACACCATCACTGCCAATCCACTTATGCCAGCCGTGAGAGACTCCAGCTTCAATAGAAACGCGCTTACCGATATCGCTGTGAATGAGCTGCTGTTTATAGGCGCTATCTTGCTTTTCAAAGAGCATCCAGCAAGGCATCGAAATAACGCGCACAGCAAGGCCGCGCTTCTCGAGCTCTGTAGTAACGGCTAGTGCAAGCGAGAGCTCAGAACCTGTTGCGAAAAGAGTGTAGTCGAGCTTTTTTGCACTATCGCGGACAATATAGGCCCCGCGGCCCATACCCTCTGGATAGGAGAGCTCTGTTTCCGGCAGTAGCGGTAAATTTTGCCGCGATAGGAGAATGGCAGTTGGTCCTGCGTAGTTCAGAGCCGCAAGCCACGCCATTTTCACCTCACGGCTATCGGCTGGCCGAATCACCTGTAAACCAGGCATGGCGCGCAAAGCGCTGTAGTGCTCCACCGGCTGGTGGGTGGGGCCATCCTCGCCAAGGAAAATCGAGTCGTGGGTAAACTGGTAGACAACCTGCACCTGCGAGAGCGCTGCCACGCGAATGGCGTTGCGCATATAGTCTGAAAAGGTCAGAAATGTGCCGACAAAAGGAGTGATCATACCGGTCTGTGCAAGACCTGTGGCCATAGCTGCCATCGCAAATTCGCGCACGCCAAACTTGATGTTCCGTTCAGCAAAATTACCGCGAGCGATTAATGAAAACTCTTTCAACATGGTTAGATCTGAGCACGAGAGGTCAGCAGAACCGCCGTAGAGGTAGGGCAATTTTGTGGCAAGAATCTGCAGCAGCTCGCTTGATGCGCTACGGCCGGCAAGTGCCTTCTGATCTTTTGGTGGATAGGCAGTTAAATCGCTCTCTGTCGGTGGGGTACGGCTGCTCATGGCGCGAAATAGGGCTTGCTCTTCAGGTGAGAGCTGTTTAAAGGCGATATTCCACTCTTGTTCGAGCTCCGCCTGTTGTGCAAGATGTCCTTCGAAGTAGTTTTTCACCTCATTTGAAACAAAAAACTCTTCGTTTGAAAGGCCGAGCGCTTTTTTTGTAGCCAGAACGCCATCAGGACCTAACGGAGAACCGTGAACACCGCTAGTTCCAGCCTTTGGCGAGCCGTAGCCAATCACCGTATGCAATATCACCAGAACCGGGCCCTTCTGCTCCGCTTTTACCCGCGTAAAAATCGCGTCAATCTGGTCTAAATCGTGACCATCCATGATTTCGTAAACCTGCCAGCCATAAGCGAGATAGCGCTGCTTTGTATCTTCCGAACAGCACTCATTTAAAGGGCCGTCAAGACAGACCTTGTTGGCGTCGTAAATCAGCACAAGATTGTTCAAGCCGAGATGTCCAGCAAAGGAGCTCGCCTCAGAACTGATCCCCTCCATGATGCACCCATCACCAGCAAGTGCGTAAACCTTACTTCCAAAAAGGCCAGGAAATTTGTCGTTCAAAATTTTGAGGCCAAGGGCTTGTCCGACCGCATTTGCCACACCCTGACCAAGCGGCCCTGTGGTTGATTCAACGCCATCTGTGAGGTGCATTTCAGGGTGACCCGGTGTCTTTGAGCCGAGCTGACGGAACTTTTTAATCTCTTCAATTGGCAGATCAAATCCCGAGAGGTGCAAGCACGAATAGAGCAGCATCGAGCCGTGACCTGCCGATAAAACAAAGCGATCGCGCCCCGGCCAGCTGGATTTTTTGGGGTTATGCTTCAGCAAATAGCCGTACAGATAAGCTCCAATTTCAGCGCAGCCAAGCGGCAACCCTGGATGTCCCGAATTAGCCTTTTGTACCGCCTCAATTGAGAGCTGACGGATTGTCTGCGCGACAGCATGCAAACTCTTTTTCACTTCTCTATCCACAAAATCTCCCGTAACTGAACAACCAAAACCTATTTTTACCTTTGCCCCCTATAACCCGCAAGCCTTAAGTTGCACCGCTACGACCATTATTTTGACAAGAGGTGGGGGGGTGTGGTAGCATCTCCCGTAATTTAGTTTTCCTTATTCCGTATAATTATGAATCATTTCCCATCTTCCCAAGAACTACGCAACAAATTTTTTGCCTATTTCAAAAAGCAGCACCACTCGCATGTCCCCTCATCTCCTGTTGTTCCCGGCGACGATCCGACCCTTCTTTTCACCAATGCGGGCATGAACCAGTTTAAGGACCTGTTTTTGGGTAAAGCTAAACGCGGCTACACGCGCGCTGTCAGCAGCCAGAAGTGCATTCGCGCTGGCGGCAAACACAACGATCTAGACAATGTCGGCCATACAGCACGCCACCTGACCTTCTTTGAAATGCTCGGCAACTTCTCGTTTGGAGATTACTTTAAGCGCGAGGCGATTCAATTTGCCTACGAGGTAACCACACAAGTCTTCGAATTTGATATCGACAAACTCTGGGTCACCGTCTTCCGTGAAGATGATGAGGCCTTTGGGATGTGGGAGGAGTATATTGCAGCAGGTAAGCTTCTACCTGGACGTATTTTACGCATGGACGAGGATCAGAACTTCTGGTCGATGGGCGAAACTGGACCTTGCGGACCGTGCACCGAGCTCTACTACGACAGAGGCGCTGCCTACGGCGATGCGACATCACCCGCAAATGATCTGCAAGGCGACCGCTACATCGAGTTTTGGAACCTTGTTTTTATGCAATTTGAGCGCGATGCCAGTGGCTCTATGACCCCTCTACCTAAACCCTCTATCGACACTGGCGCTGGCCTCGAGCGCGTTATGGCCCTAAAAATGGGGGTCAATAGCGTCTTTGAAACTGACGTTTTGCGCGGCCTAATTGCGCGCGTGGAGCAACTTTCGGGTATAAGTTACAACGACGCTAGCGAGCATACAAGGGCCGCCTTCCGCGTGATCGCCGACCACATCCGCTCGCTCAGCTTCGCCATTGCCGACGGGGCGATCCCATCCAATATCGACCGCGGCTATGTGCTGCGCAAAATTTTGCGCAGAGCCTTCCGTCACGGCAAACTCCACCTTGGCCTTAATACTCCATTTCTGGCTAAGGTCTACCCGACACTTGTCGAATTAATGGGAAATGACTTCCCTGAACTTGCAAGTAAATCAGCCTATATCTGCGAAATTCTGACAGCTGAAGAGAGTGGTTTTATCCGCACCCTCGAGCGCGGCGGCTCCATTTTAAATGAAGTCATTGCCGGCTCTAAGGGACAGATTTCAGGAGCGAACGCCTTTAAATTGAAGGACACCTACGGGCTGCCACTTGAAGAGATTATGCTGATTGCAAAAGATGCCGCTCTCACTGTAAATCTCGAGGAGTTCTACCTGCTTGAGGAATCAGCCAAAGAGCGCTCGCGCGGGGCTATGGCGCGCCACAAACAGATGATGGAGAGCGGGATTTTTGCAGGAATTGCCGAGAAAAACGGCCCAACACTATTTAACGGCTACGAAGAATTTGAAGATAATGTCGGTATTGTCGCAATTTTTAGAGATGGAGAGCGCGTCAGCTCGCTTGCTGCTGGCGAGGAAGGTCAGATCTGCATCACACGCACCCCATTTTACGCCGAAAAGGGTGGTCAAGTGGCAGATACCGGAACATTTGTAAAAGATGACGAGCCCGAATCGCTCTTTAACGTGACAGGTGTCACCGAATCGCACGGGATCTACCTCCACACCGGAAAGCTCGAGTATGGAACCCTGCTTGAAACCGACCAGCTCTTTGTTAAAATTGATAAGGCCAGACGCCGCAAAATTGAAAATAACCACACCGCCACCCACCTGCTCCACTACGCCCTTTGCAAAGTGGTCGGCGACCATATCAAGCAAGAGGGTTCGCTTGTTGAGCCCGAGAGGCTTCGCTTCGACTTTTCTCACCACAAACCGCTGACAGCCGATGAGCTGCGCACCATTGAGAAGATGGTGAACGAAAAGATCCGCGAAAACACAGAGGTCAGCTGGCACCAACTCCCTATTGAGGCGGTTCAAGGACGAGGTGACATTAAACAGTTTTTTGGCGACAAATATGGCAATATTGTGCGACTTGTCGAGATTGATTTTTCGCGCGAGCTGTGCGGTGGGACTCACACATCAAGACTCGGTACTATCGGCCTATTCCGCATCCTTAAAGAGGGAAGCATCGCCTCTGGCGTGCGCCGAATTGAGGCAATTACCGGGTTTGCTGCAGAAAGTTTTATGTATGCACAAGAAAACCTCTTAATCGAAGCCTCAGAAAAGGTCAAAGTGGCGCCGCCAAAACTGCTCGAGAAGCTCGATTCGCTGCTTGCGCACACCCAAGAGCTGAAAACCGAGGTCAAAACCCTATTTGCCATTAAATTGCGCAGCGATGTTGCCGAAATGGTGCATCAGATGGAGCAGATTGGCCAGTATAAATTGTTAACCCTGGAAGTGGACTTAAATGCAGAACAGATGGCAGAGCTCGCTGCACTTCTTTTACAAAAAGAGGAGAAGCTGGTTCTGATTCTTGCAAATAAAACAGAGGGTGAGTGCTCTCTACTTGTTGCGACAAGTGAGCAGCTAGCAAAAAGTGGCATTAACGCAAATGAGATCACCCGCGAAATTGCACCAAAAATCTCCGGCAAAGGTGGTGGTAAACCAACCCTTGCAAGAGCTGGCGGCACAAATAGCGCAGGGATTGGAGAGGCCTTTAAAGCCGCACGCGCGTGGCTAAAAGCAAGAAGTTAGAAAACTCTGAATTAGCTTTTTTTCTACCACAGAGAAGAGAGAGAAGAGTGAGGGCTTCGCCATTCCTACCCTTTTCATAATATCTACTCCTTGCCTCCGGCAAAGATTAGATCGTAAAAACCGTAAGAAAGGCCAAGCCCTCACTCTTCTCTCTCTTCTCTTTGGTAGAAAAAAAGCTAATTCAGAGCCATGTATGGAAGAAGTAGAGAAAACAGACTTAAGTGATCCGTTTGATGCTCTTTTGCCTGCAGATATTAAAAAGGCCTGTAAATGGGCTCTGTGGTGAAAAAACCTACTGCAGAGGAATGATAGAACAAACGGTTATACCTCATGGTCTTAGAATCTCTTAAAAACTCCACGGAGATGGAGCGCTTCAAGAAAATCTTTCTTGAAGCGGATGCTCTTGCAGTTGAAAACCTCGGCAGCGGCGCTGCAGCCCTGACAATTGCCAAAATCCAAGAAACTACCCGCAAAAACATCCTCATTGTCACAAGTGGTGCGCGCGATTTGCTAAACGACCTCCCCTTTTTTGGCATTGAGGGACGAGACTTTCCCGCCTACGAAACTCTACCAGGCGAGGATATGGCGCCGAGCAAAGATATCATCGGTAAGCGGCTCGAAATTCTCTTCGCGCTTATCGAGAGCAAAAAACCTGAGGTGGTTGTAGTGGCACTACCAGCACTGCTCCAGAAAATACCGGCCTTTGACGATCTGCAACTCGAACATATTAAATGGAAAGTCGGTGACACTGCCGCATTTGAAAAGCTCCATGGAGTGCTCCAAAACCTCGGCTATGAAGCAGCAACAAGTGTTGTCGACAAGGGACAGTACACCTTGCGCGGTGGGCTACTTGACATCTATCCAGCTTCATCGCTATACCCTTACCGGATCGACTTTTTTGGCGATCAAATTGAAGAGATCAGACTTTTTAACCCTCTCACCCAAAAATCGCTGCGCGAGAGCTCTGAGCAAGAAAAAGTCACAGAAATCTTTATTCCACCGACGCGTGAGCAGCGGCAGGACAGCCCACCACCTACCCACCTTTTAATTGACTACCTCGAAGATCCAATTATCATCTTCGACGACATTCTGCTGCTAGAAAACCACTACCGCGAATTTCTAAAATTACCAGGAGCCTCATCTGAGGCATTTGCATCCATGGGCGCCATTTTTTCGCGTATTAAACCCCTAAAAACCCTCTTTTTAAGTAAGGAAAACCTCTCTAATTTTGGTGTTATGGGAGCCCCCAATGGTAAGGTCACCTTTGAATGGTGTGGCACCCATTTTACAGCGGGCCAGTGGATCCACCCGTTCATTGATATTGCTGATGGATTCTCGCCATTCGAGGAGGCAAGCGCTGTCCACGGAAGCGAGATTTTCGCCGGCATTGCCCAGGCACCAAAAGATCTGGCCATCCACCTCATAGCTGCGTCTGATGTCGACGCGCGCGTCTTTCAAGAAAAAGTGGATGATGCAGCGCCAGATGTAAAACCAATTCTTTCGCGCGGCTATCTCTCAAGCGGCTTTCTGCTTGAGGAGAGCAAAATTGCGCTAATTCCCTACACAGAAATTACCCACCGCTACCGCACACGGCGCGCGCGCATGCGGGGCACCTACCAAACACCAACAAGCGAATTCCATGAACTTACAGCGGGCGATTATGTCGTCCATTTTAACCACGGAATCGGTAAATTTCTTGGGGTAAAAAACACGACTGCAAACGATGGGTCTCAGAAAGAGATGATGCTCATCGAGTATGCGAGCCACTCGCAGCTCTCGGTGCCTGTCTCGGATTCACACCTGGTCTCGCGCTACATCGGCGCTAGTGAAGATAAGCCAGAACTTTCAAAACTAGGCACAAAAAAGTGGCAGCAAACTAAGCTCAAAGCGCAAAGCGCAATTGTCGGCTACGCAAAAGATCTACTTGAAATTAGTGCAAAGCGCGAAATTGTCGGCGGTTTTGCCTGCCCATCCGATGGAGCTGAGATGGTCTCATTTGAGGAGGAGTTTCCTTATACAGAGACGGAAGATCAGCTTGGGGCAATTGCTGCAATTAAAGGCGATATGGAGTCTGGCGTGGCGATGGATCGGCTGATCTGCGGCGATGTTGGTTACGGCAAGACAGAGGTCGCCATGCGCGCGGCATTTAAAGCTGCAATGGATGGCGGCAAACAGGTCGCGGTTCTGGTGCCAACAACCGTGCTTGCCATGCAACACTACGAATCTTTTTCAGCGCGGATGGATGGCTTCCCGGTGCGCGTGGGTGTTGTCTCGCGCTTTTGCAAAAAAGCGGATATTACCCAGACTTTGCAAGATGTTGCCGATGGCAAAATCGATATTCTCATCGGCACACACAGGATCATCAGCGCAGATGTCAAATTTAAGGACCTCGGCCTTGTGATTATTGACGAGGAGCAGCGCTTTGGCGTAAAGGCGAAAGAGAAGCTTAAATCACTTGCCAGTGGTGTTGACTACCTGACCTTATCTGCAACGCCGATACCGCGGACGCTCTACCTATCGCTTGTCGGCGCTAGATCTATCTCAACCATCAGTACCCCACCACAAGACAGGTTGCCTATCCAGACCTTTATCAGCAAACACGAAGCGCCAACGATTCAAAACGCAATACTGCGAGAACTCACGCGTGATGGTCAGGTTTATTTCATCCATAACCGCGTTGAAACGATCTATGAAAAGGCTAATTATTTGCAAAAACTCGTTCCGTCAGCGCGCATTGTTATTGGCCACGGTCAGATGGATGCGGACGCTCTTGACACCGTTTTTCACACCTTTAAATCTGGACAAGCTGACATTCTTGTAGCAACAACGATTATTGAAAATGGAATTGACATTCCAAAGGCCAACACCATTTTAATTGACAACGCCGACATGTTCGGCCTTGCCGACCTCTATCAACTGCGCGGGAGGGTAGGCCGCTGGAATCGCCCGTCCTACGCCTATTTCCTGATTTCGGCGACAAAAATGATGCCAGAACTGGCCATGAAACGCCTCTATGCACTGAAAGAGTCCTCAGGCCATGGTGGTGGCATGCGCATTGCAATGCGCGACTTAGAATTGCGCGGTGCTGGCGAGATTTTGGGTGTCAAACAGTCGGGCCAGATCTCGTCTGTCGGCTTCCACCTCTACTGCAAATTACTAGCGCGCGCAGTTAAGGGGCTTAAAGAGTCAAAACCACCTGTTTTCAGCGATACCCAGATGGAGTTTTTTATTGAGGCGAAGCTGCCAGCCAGCTACATTCCCGAGAGCTCGATTCGTATGGAGCTCTACCACCGCCTCGGCGAGGCGCTTACCTCTACCGAAATCGACGATCTCTTTCTCGAGATTGCCGATAGATTCGGAAAAATTCCAGAGCAAGCTCTCTGGCTAAAAGTACTCACACGCATCAAACTCCTCGCCTCTTCTCGCGGTATTTCGCACATCAAAATTGAGAAGAGCGGCATTAAAATCCGCCGCGGCGCCCTCGAGACCAAACTTCCCCTACCACCAACCCTCTCACCCTCGCTCTTCGAACAGGGCCTCACCTCTCTTCTGCACTGATCACGCGATACGCAGCAAGGATAGCAAGATAAGAAAGCAAGAAAATTGGCACGGATAACAGGATAAGAAAGGATAAGGGATAAGGGGGAGGATAAATGAAAAAACACGGTTTTTTCATTTGTTCCTCGGATTTCGCGAGAAGCGAAACCCAGCTCCTCCGGAGTGGCATACCTCTCTGTAGTTGTCTTAACCTTTCCTTATTAAAACCTTATCTTCTTTCTTATCCTGTCACGTCGTAGCGAAAGCGAAGACGGATCCTGTCATCCGTGCTAATTTTCTTTCTTGCTTATCCTGACTATCCTGTCATCCTGCTAATTTTCTTATCTTGCTTTCTTATCCTACTGATCATGCTTCCTATCGTGTCATCGGTGCTAGAGGGTGGAGGAGGATTTGTAGGAGCCTTTGACGCGGCGCAACTCCATTCCGGTGGCCTCACGCAAAATTTCCAGACCAAGGTCGATATGGTCCTCCATATGGTCGGCATAGACCTTCTGGGCAGAATCTTTTGTCTTAACCCTCTCAAGCGGCAAGTCCGATATAAGTAGAAGCGCGCCGAGTGTCACCTTGCGTTTGTAGCTGGCAATAAAAAGAGTGGCGCACTCAAGCTCAATTCCTTGCGCTTTTGTCTCTTTTAGACGCTCTTTGAACTCCTCGTCAAACTCCCAAATACGCAGATTTCCTGTGTAGGTAATACCGATGTGGTAGGCGTATCTGCCAGTATCTCCTGTCGCTGACTCTTGCATATCCTTTTCGCGCCGTCTATCAAGAACCTGAGTCACCGCGCGCTGCATCAGAAAGTTGGCCAGCGCCGGCACCTCTTTTGGCAGATAGCTATCGGACGTTTTTTCGGCCCTGATGCTGGCAACTGGAACTAGATACTCTCCTATCTTATAGCGCCTGCGCAGTCCTCCACACATACCCAAAAAGACGCTTGCTTTGACATTTGTTGCAACGGAAATCAGATCAATCGCAAGTGCTGCCGCTGGCGAACCAATTTTAATGTCAATCATGGTTACTCCCTCATCCGGGCAGTGGGCCACGCGAAAAAAGCTACCCTCGACAATGGGCCTACCACGAGATGCTGCAAAATGGTCGAGGTATTTAGAAAAGTTAGTCAGCAAAACGCAAGGTAAAAAGGACTCTGGGCTGCAGCCGGAGTAGCGCTCTAAGGTGTTGCGCAGATACTCTTCCTCTGAAATGGTGTTTAGAGATGAAGCGGGACTCTCAGACATCTTTTTAACCTCTTTGCTAGCACATCACCTCCATCTATAAAGAGAATTTTTGAAAAGTTCAACCCTTTTCCACCACCTACCCACTAGTATTTTTTACACGCTCTTGATAGACTTAACTGATATTTTACTAGAGCTTAAAATAAGGACACCTATCAAAATGGCTACTATACGCGCAAACGATGTCAAAAAAGGAATGAAAATCATGATCGAGGGCAAGCAGTGGCCCCACGTCGTTGTCGATGTTCACCTACACAAACCGGGTAAAGGTACGCCAACTGTCCAAGTAAAAGCGCGCGACATGTTCTCAAAATCGAACACCGAAAAGACCTATAAAGCCGAAGAGTCTATTGAAATGGCAGACGTCCAGCAGATAACGCTCACCTACACCTACATCGACGGAGATTTTGCCGTCTTTTCAGACCCAGAAACCTTCGAAACAACCAATGTCTCGCTTGACACCATCGACGAAAATCAGCGCTGGCTCAAAGAGGGTGAAAATTACGGCATCACCATTTTTAAAGGACTACCCTTTGAAATTGTTCCCCCGCAAAAAATGGAGCTTACTATTACCCAGACATCACCTGGTGAAAAAGGTGATACTGCAACTAATGCAACAAAAGGAGCTACACTTGAAACCGGTTTTGAGGTGCAGGTACCGCTCTTTATCAACGAGGGTGACAGCGTGATCATGAACACCGAAACCGGCAAGTACGAGAGCCGCGGCAAAAAAGCTTAAGCTTTTTTTTAAATGATTAAGCTAGAGACAATTAAAGACAGGTCTAAGATGATGACCAGGGTGCGCGCCTTCTTCACAGAACGCGCACTAATTGAAGTTGACTGTCCGGCAGCCTGCAACTACCCACCTATAGATCTGCATATCGACTTAATTAAAGCCGATACCCACTACCTCTTTACCTCACCCGAATATGGGATGAAGCGACTGCTTGTAATGGGAATGCCCGATATCTACCAGCTCTGTCACGTATACCGCAAAGGCGAGGTGACACAGCGCCACAACCCGGAGTTTATGCTGGCCGAGTGGTACCGCTTAACCCTTAATTACGAGCAGTTTTTGCAGGAGTGCTGCGATTTTATCCACCTTTTTATAGAAAAGCGCCCCGTAGAGCGCATCTCCTACCAAGAGGCTTTCCTGCGCTATGTGGGCCTTAATCCGCACACAGCAAGCGATAAAGAGCTCAAAGAGGCGTGCCGCGATTTAAACCTCTCAGAGCATAGCACTTGGGATCGCGATGACTACCTAAACCTCCTCCTATCCACCCGCGTTGAACCGCGCTTTGATAAGCAGGCCATCACCATATTGACAAGTTTCCCCAAAAGCCAGGCCATGCTGGCCAGGACGCGCGAGGAGAATGGGATCACTGTGGCTGCCAGATTCGAGTTTTTTACAGATGGCCTCGAGCTTGGCAATGGGTACCACGAACTGACCGACCAGACCGAGCAGAAAAGAAGGCTGCACGCAGCGGACAGCGCCCGCAAAAACATTGGAAAAGAAGGACTTACACCAGACCCCTTCTTTCTTGCGGCACTAGAAAAAGGGTTGCCAAACTGCTTTGGCGTTGCCATGGGCTTTGATAGACTTATGATGGTGCGCCACAACACCCCCCAAATAGGTGATGTCATCCCCTTTGCCTGGAATCTAGCTTAAAAAAACACCCGCACAAGTTAATTGCAATTAGAGGGAGGTGAAAAAACCTCCCTTTTGTTTTATTGTTGAATTAAAATAATCATTTTAATTAATATAAAATTAAATAATGCGCTAATGGGTGTCAATTATGATGAATAGAAAAAATATTACCGAAGAAACAATGCTGGGCGAGATTTGGGGTGAACAGACCAGAAGAGAGATTAAGCGGCTTAAAAAGTGGATTACAGAGAAGAAATTTGTGGAGCAGAGCGTGCTTTCCAACATTAGCGAGTATACCACCGTGGGCGAGATAGACACGATTTTAGAAAAGTCTAGCGACAGAGAAGCTGGCTGCGTTAAAGCATTTACCTACAATCACATAAAAAAGCGTGCTGCATAAATTATTAATAAACAATAAAAGGAGTCTATCTATGTCAGATTACAAAGATATTATCAATCAGGCAAAAAACCAAGGCATTGACCTGCAGGCAATTAACAACAAAAATCCGCAGCAAAAGGTAACTGAAGCTTTAACAGAAGGGCGCCTAGATGCTCTGATGCAAATAGTTATGGATGTCTGGGGGAAGAACGATCCTTATGATAATGCAGACGAATTAATGGAAGAAATGGAAGAGTATGATTTCGAGATCGATTCAGCTACCATGGAAGAGCTATTGGAAGCGCTACAAGATGACGAAGCTGAAGAAAAAGAAAATTCTGAGCCTAAAGCTGCTAAACCAAAAGCGATTAAAAAAACACCTGCCAATGCTAAGAATTCTGGAAAAAAAGCTGCTTAGATAAGAAGAAAGCGTAGAGGATGTGGAATAGGTTTTTTCAGCCTATTCCACATCCTTTTTTTTAGAAAGCTAGGTAAGGAGAGGCGTTTTTAGGGAATCGAACGATCTGGCGAGCTCCTGCAGTTCAGGTTCACTGCAAGATCCGCTTTGCATATGAAGGCGTATCGCCTCGCGCTTTGCAAGCCAATCACGCTGTAATAGGCGCTGAACAACCTCTTTAAACCCCTCTTCTGCTCTGGCTACATTGACCTTTTTCTGCATCAGCTCATTCAGCCACCCCCTCTCCTGCTCATCTTCAATGGAAAGACCGAGTGATAGAAGGTCGCGCCCTTCGGAGCTTGCCAAATAATTTGTAAAAAGAGTGCGGCAGATCGGAGTTTTAAAGTGCTCCTCGACGAGGTGTTTCTCGGCAAGTGAGATAAAATCGGGGCGGCTCTGCCCAAGCAGAAAGAGCCAGCGAAGGAGGTCTCCTTCAAGGATACGATCAGAATCAATGGCCAGCATTGGCGCCCGCTCGCGTCTTTTATAAAATGTAGGCGAGACAAAGGCGTGGTGGACGCCGAGAAGCGTTTCCGGTACTTTCAGTAAATTTGCCAGCTTTTTTAAGCTCTCGTAGATAAGAAGATCTCCTTCCCACCCGCGGATCTGAGCCGAAATAGTCTCGGCAATTTCGTTTTTAACAGCCGGCAGGTTTAGATCTTTGTGAGCAGAGAGATGATCGACTAAGAAGGTCAGATAGCAGATCGCACTATCAAGCCGGTTCTGAAGGCCGGGAGGCCCCTCAGCTTGAAGAATAGAGTCTGGATCGTTGCCGTCTGGCAGAGCGACAACAGCGACATCGATACCACGCTTTTGGAAAAGGTCACCGATTTTTGCGGTAGCCGCACGTCCGGCAGTGTCACCGTCCAGGAGGAGGTAGACCTTTTTAGCGCCGAGGGTGATTACCTCGTTGACATGCTCCTCACCAAATGCTGTCCCTTGCCCAGCAAGGGTGTAGTTGAAGCCGGCGTGGATGCAGCGCAGCGCATCGATCTGCCCTTCAACAATGATCGCCTTGCTCTCGCTGGCAATCCGTTTGCGACACTCGTAAATGCCATAGAGAACGCGCGATTTTTTAAATAGAGGGGTCTCAGGAGAGTTGATATATTTACCGCCGAAGGTCTCTTCGCGGATTTTGCGCGCCGAAAAGCCAATTACAGAGCCAAGGCGGTCGCGTATCGGGAAGGTAATGCGCTCTGAAAAGAAAGGTCTTGTCCCTCGGATTAGTCCACCAGTTTCCAGCAGCAGATCGCTGATGCCTTGACTGTTTAACACCTGCCGCATCAGATCGCGCGCAGCTGGCGCGTAGCCAATTTGGAACCGTTTGATAAATTCGAGGTCAATACCGCGCTTAAATAGGTAATCCAGAGCGGCCCTTGCCTCCTCAGCATGGAGCAGGTAAAAATGGAAAAAATCGCACCCCTTTTCAAGCGCATTTTTAATATCGGCCTTGGGGGGCCCTTTATAGATATTTCCTACAGAATCTTCGCTCTTTTCAAGGGTTACAGCAAAGCGCTCGGCAAGCGATTCCACAGCCTCTGTAAAACCCATTTTGGTGTGCAGCATAAGAAAGGAGATCGCATCACCATGGGCGCCACAGCCGAAGCAGTGGTAGTGTTTATCGCCGCGCTGCACCATAAATGAGGGGGTCTTCTCCTCGTGAAAGGGACAGAGCCCCTTGTAGGTGGCCCCTGTGCGCGAGAGCTGCATATGGGCAGAGAGCACCTCTTGAAGATCAATCCGATTCTTCAGCAGTTCAAGACTTTCTTTCGTATATAGCGCCATAGCAGCCATTCTAGCGCGCAGCCTCTCGAGCGTCAACCTAGATTTAAAAGCAACGGGCTTGCTAAGATGGGATGGTGAATACGATAGCTGCGGCCCCAACTCCGATGATGCTTCAATGGCACGCGTGCAAGAAAAGTGCGGGTGATGCCCTCCTCCTCTTTCGCCTTGGCGACTTTTACGAGGCATTTGAGAGCGATGCAATTACCATTGCCGCTGAGCTCGGGCTAACCCTAACAAAGCGCCATGAGACTCCCATGTGCGGCATTCCCCATCACACAGCCGAGGGTTACATCGATAAGCTTGTCGCAAAAGGACATAAGGTAGCGATGGCCGAACAGACCGAGGACCCCAAAAAAGCGGTCGGTATTGTGAAACGCGAGGTGGTGCGTATCGTAACACCGGGGACCCTTGTTGCATCCAATTTACTATCTGAAAAAAAGAATAATTATATAGCAACCATCGCTCAGGTCGGTGCTGTTTATGGCCTTGCCCTACTTGATATTACAACGGCAGAATTTCTGAGTGTCGAATTTGAGCAGCAATCGCTCCTGTTTGATCAGCTGACAAGGGCCGCCCCTGCCGAAATTCTTGCCGCAGAAAAGGTTGCCTCATCTCTTTCTCTTGCAAATTTTAAAGAGCAGTGCCCCTTTACCCTTACAACTAAGCCCCTATGGCGCTTTGATCACAAAACATCTCTTGAATTTTTATTGAAACACTTTGGAATTAAAACAGTTGACTGCTTCGGCCTTGCGGGCAAAAGCGCGTCCATCATTGCCTGTGGCGTCCTTCTTGCCCATTTATCCGAGGAGCTTGCCCTTCCCATTAGCCACATTACCGAGATCCGCCAAATCGATATAGCAGGCTTCCTCGCCATTGACAGCACCGCCCAGCGCCACCTTGAGCTTGTAACACCCCTTTTTGAGGGCAAAAAATCGAATACACTCCTCCACCACCTAGATAAAACGGCCACACCGATGGGTGCGCGCTTTCTAAAAACCGCGATTTTGCAGCCCTTGCTGGAAAAGAGCCCTATTTTAGAGAGACAAGAGGCTGTTAGCCTCTTTTACCAAGAAAAAAACCTCTTGATAAGCGTGCAAAAAGAGCTGGAAAAGGTGCGCGATTTAGAGCGGCTGATGATGCGGTTAAAATCGGGCTACGCCTCCCCTCGGGACCTAACTGGCTTGCGCTTTTCGCTAGAGCCGCTTCCAAAATTACACCTGCTACTAAAAAGCGTCGAGAGCCTCCTTTTATCCAAATTAGCACAGAGCCTTTTGGGGGGCGAAAACCTCGCTGCACAGATTGAAAAAGCGATTGTCGACACTCCCCCACTGCGTCTATCAGATGGGGGCCTGATTAAAGAGGGCTATAACGCGCAGCTAGATAACTTGCGCCAAATAAAAGAAAATGGTCAAAGCTGGATTGCAAATTATCAAGCCCATCTACGCGAGCAGCTAGACATTAAAACACTCAAAATTGGCTATACGCGCGCCTTTGGCTACTACATCGAAATTTCGCGCGGACAAGCAGATAAAATGAAGGGCGATTTTGATAGGTTACAAACGCTAGTTGGCAGCGAGCGCTTCACATCAAAAGAGCTGAAAGAGTTTGAGTACAAAATTTTAACAGCAGACGAGCAAATTGGCGAAATTGAGCGAGAGGTTTTTGAGCAGATCAGGCTTAATGCTGCTACTTATGCAAAAACCATTTTTGAGTGCGCAAAAGCAGTTGCTGAAATCGACTTTTTTGCCGCTCTTGGAAGTGTTGCAAATGAACGCGCTTGGATAAAGCCGGCAATCCACGAAGGGCAGGAGTGGGAAGTCATTGAAGGGCGCCACCCCGTACTTGAAGTAGCGCTTCACAGCGCCACTTTTATACCCAATGATGTGACCTTTAATGAAGCTGAAAAACTGCTGCTAATTACAGGCCCTAATATGGCCGGAAAATCTACCTATCTAAGGCAGACAGCGCTTATTGCGATACTGGCACAAATGGGTAGTTTTGTACCGGCAAAATCTGCAAAACTCTGCCTAATTGATAAGCTCTTTAGCCGCATCGGCGCAAGTGATGACCTTTCACAAGGAAAATCTACCTTTATGGTAGAAATGAGCGAGACTGCCAATATTTTACTGCACGCAACCGACAAATCATTAATTATTCTGGATGAAATTGGACGTGGTACAAGCACCTACGACGGCATTTCTATTGCGTGGGCTGTAGCAGAATATCTGCTAACAACTCCCGGTAAGCGCGCAAAAACGCTCTTTGCCACCCACTACTTTGAACTGACTGATCTGGCAGAAACAATTCCAGGCGCTGTCAACTATACAGTGCAGGTGCATGAAGAGCGCGGATCAATTGTTTTTATGCATAAAATTGTGAAAGGAATGGCCGACAAGAGCTATGGCATTCACGTCGCAAAAATTGCGGGCCTTCCAGCAAGCGCTATTAAGTGCGCGCAGGCGCGCCTACTTGAAATGGAAAAGAGCGAGAAGCCAAAGATAAAACTGGGCAGAGCCCGCGAGGTGCAGCTCGACCTCTTCTCATCACGCGAGCCACACCCAGATGAATCACTTCTCACCGAAATTAGAGAGTGCAATCCAGACGAGATAACACCGCTAACTGCCCTGCAAAAAATCATCTCCTGGAAAGCGACCCTCTCGTAATTATTAAAGGAGAAAAAAGAAAGCTTTTCATGAGAAGAGTGTTGTTTATTTGATAGATAGATATCTGATAGCTCTTTCCGTGCATGGCGTTTAATCACCTTTTTTACCACCACGTACGGAAAGAGTTAGAAAAAAAAGCTTAAGGGGTCCACTTCAAAATCCTTGCAAAGTTAGCTGCGAATATTGGAAGGATAGTAGATATGAACTCACCTATAAAAAGGCTAATTCATAGCTTAAATAAATTAACGGCAAAGAAATGGTTTTTGTTCCTGAAGATTTTTCCATCTATCCGAAAGAGAGCGGCATCTACCTGATGAAGGGAGAGGGCGGGACTGTCCTCTATGTTGGTAAAGCTAAGAATTTACGGGTGCGGCTGCGCAGCTACTTTTCGCTGCAAGATACCCGCGCGATGGTGCCTATTCTGCTCTCGCAAATTAAATCGATTGAAACGCTGATTACCCCGTCTGAAAAAGAGGCTCTGCTCCTAGAAAATACGCTTATTAAAAAGCATAAGCCGAAGTATAATGTCCTGCTTAAAGATGATAAGACATTTATTGGAATTGCCATTAATCAGAAACACCCATGGCCGACAATTACCCTCTTGCGCTGCCACGGAAAGCCGCCAAGTGGCCTGCTCTATTTTGGCCCCTATACAAATGCCGTTGCAGCGCGCGCAACAGTCGATTTAATCCACCGCCTCTTTCCGCTTCGCGAGTGCTCTGACCGAGAACTTTTAAACCGCTCGCGCCCCTGCATTCTTTACGGCATGAAGCGCTGCTGCGCGCCATGCGTAAATAAGTGCTCATCCGAGGAGTACCACGGCTATCTGAAGAGCGCACTGGACTTTCTGAAAGGAAAAGATCGCGAAATTATTAAAGATCTTAAAGAGAAAATGAAGACCGCCTCTGACGATGAAGAGTTTGAAAAGGCAGGTATCTACCTTGAAACAATCAGACAGATTGAAGAGGTAACCCAAACCAACTCGATTACCTGCTCTGGAATTCAAGAGTCGTGCGATGCTCTTGCTATTTACAGAGAAGGTGGTGAGGTGGTGATCATGCAGCTGATTATCCGCCACGGCAAACTCTGCGGCTCGCAGCACTACAGTTTTTCTAATGTACTCGAAGAAGATGACGCCATTTTTTCATCTTTTCTGCTGCAGCACTATATTCAGCGTGATGGGCGTCCTCAAGTGATTTTACTGCCCCAAATTGTACAAGAGCAAGCACTATTAGAAGAGCTGCTTGAAATGCGCTTTGCACAGCCTCAAAAGGGAACAAAAAAGGAGCTTCTAGACCTTGCAATCGAGAACGCCAAAGCATCCTTTTTGCAGGTGAAGGATCGCTCTGAAATGCGCGAAAAACTCTTACTTGATTTGCAGGAGCGGTGCAGCTTGACACGCTATCCGGCACGTATTGAATGTGTTGATATTTCGCATACCGGTGGTAAAGAACCTGTCGGTTGTGTTGTCGCCTTTACAAATGGCGCAAAAGACAAAGAGCGGATGCGCCTTTACAAAATTAAAGAGGCCAAAAATGGCGATGATTATGGCGCCATGCGCGAGGTGCTGCAGCGCCGTCTTGCGCGTGGCAAAGAAGAGAATGACCTGCCCGATCTGATCCTTGTGGACGGTGGTAAAGGTCAGCTGAATATCGCTCTTGATGTGGTGCGAGAGCTCGATATTAGCACAATTGATCTTGTCGGTATTGCCAAGGAAGGGGCGCGCCACGACCGCGGCATGACACTAGAACGGCTCTTTCTTCCAGGTAAAGATCAGCCGCTACACTTGCCGGCAACATCGCCACTGCTCTTCTTACTACAGCAGATCCGCGATGAGTCGCACCGTGTAGCCATCACCTTCCACCGCAAGCAGCGCGCAAGTAAAACGATTCGAAGCTGGCTTGATAATATTCCCGGTATTGGGCCTAAAAAACGGCAGGAGCTGCTGCGCCATTTTGGATCTGCACTGGCCGTAAAAGCTGCAAGTGAAAATGAGCTGATGGCGGTAAAGGGAATCAGCGCTAAAGATGCCCAAAATTTACTAAAAAAAGCGCGGCCATAATGAGTTATACATACAAAATGATTATAGCCTATGACGGGACAGATTTTTATGGCTGGCAGCGAACTCCTCCACTGCCAACTATTGAAGAGAGCCTCGAAAAAGCGCTCACTGAAATTCTAGGTGATGTCCCATTTCTGCAAGCAGCAAGCCGCACCGATAGGGGCGTCCATGCTGAGGGTCAGGTGGTCACTTTTTCAACTGAAAAAAAGCTCGAAAGCAAACAACTCCTCCGGAGGCTAACAGCGCTACTTCCAGACTCTATTGCCATCAAAAGTTTCACCGAAATCAGTGGCCATTTTCACCCGACACTTGATGCCCTAAGCAAAGAGTATATCTATACAATTGATAGCAATGCGGTAGATAACCCTCTACTGGGCAAATACGCGTGGCACTTTGCCTATCCGCTTCTTCTAGCTAAAATGCGCGCAGCAGGAGATCAGATCTGTGCCCTTGATGATTTTGCCTTATTTGGCGAGAAATCTGAAGGAATCAAGCTCTATAGCATTACCATTATAGAGAATCGCGGCATCATTAAAATCGCTCTTCACGGCAACCGCTTTCTCTATAAAATGGTGCGCAAAATTGTCGGCAAACTCGCCTACATCGGCGCCGGCAAAACCTCCTCCATTCAAGACCCTGCCATCATCGCTCCCGCCCACGGCCTCACCCTCTCCCGCATCCTCTACTAAACACCTTCTCGGCGCCGACAAGGTCTTGGTCAAACTAAGTACCTTCATTAGGTGAGGGAAAAATTGGGTATATCAACCAGAAAGTTTATATCCGCACGGGAGCTCTATTGTTTGTTTGCAGATATCTATAGCTCATTTCGTATGTGATGTTTAATCACCTTTTTCACCACCACAGAGAAGAGAGAGAAGGGTGAGGGCTGCGCCATTTTTACCCTTTTCATGCCATCTACTCCTTGCCTCCATCAAGGAGTAGATCGCAAAAAACGTACGAAGCCCTCACCCTTCTCTCTCTTCTCTG
>JAYUZV010000006.1:0-14362 GCA_043751475.1 Chlamydiia bacterium | reverse complement strand
AAGAGAATTGGCAGGATACAGGATGGGCAGGATAAGGCGAGGATAAGAAAAAAATAAAAAGATAAGGAATCAATAGTTTTTACATATTTAATTAACTATTTCTTTCTTTATCCTCTTTTTATTTTTTTCTTATCCTCGCCTTATCCTGCCCATCCTGTATCCGTGCCAATTCTCTTCCTTCCTTATCTTTTCTTTCTATCTTGCAGATCTGTGCTGAGGAGCGTGGCGGCGGACTCGCCGGAAGCAATCGCCCCTTCCATGGTACTCATCGCATCAATTGAGGTGTGCTCGCCAGCGAAAAAGATTCTATTTTCAATCGGCCGAAAGACCTTGCGCAACTCCTGCTTTTTGTAGGTGATCGTCTCGTTAAAAAAGTCATACTCGTGGGCTGCAAAATTGGAGTAGCTCCCCTTAGAATAGGGCGCATTAATCCAGCTAACACCTATAGCTTCCGGCAAAAAGGTAAAGCCCGGGTAGTAAGCGGCAACATCTTCTCCATCTCTGCGAATCATTGATTGAATAGCAGATGGATCCTGCGCATCAAATACGCCCGGATTACCTCCGTAATACCAGGTCATCACCTTCTCATCGCGACTAAGCCAGGTGATTGCGTTTGGCGTGTAGCAGAGCGACGGCGGCAGCGAGTCTCCTTTTGTAACAGGCACAAGTAACTTGGCATTGCTGCCATATTGCAATGTTTGAATCGCGCGGAGCTGATCATCGGGAATAATACCCGGTTCAATTGCAACATCGCGAAGGGTGCTGCATGGCAGAGCGAGTATCAGATAGTCACAGACCTCCTCACTACCATCCGCAAAGGTCAACCGGTAGCCGGCATCTGCCCTACTTATCGCGGTGAGCGCCTTTGAAAAGGAGATTTTACCCTCTAATTTGCGCGCAAGCGCTTCAGGAAGCTTGCCATTGCCCCCTTTAACCTCAAGAAAGGAGAGATCGTGTAAATGAAGGGTGCTAATCAGCTTTTTTAACGATAGAAAAGCATAGAGCTCAAGGAGTGATCCGGTTGCGCACTCTGCTGCAAGATCGACACTCTCAGACCCCTCCCATCCGCGCATCACGCGGTGGAGGAGCTGCGCAACTTTACCATCAAAGCAGCGATCGATGACCTGAGCTAAATTGGGGGCTGTTTTTCCCGCCTTCCGCAGCTTCAATAGCGTGACTGGACCGGGTCCTGTAAAAGGACCGAAAAGATCCTCGCGGCGTTTAACAGCGCCGGCAAAGACAGAGAGAATCTCGCCACTCATCGGGTAGCTCTGCACCTCTAACCCAAGCTCTTTAATGAGTGGCAGAGAGTAGGTAGGATCACCGCCATCAAGCAAGTTTTTACCGCCGAGCTCTTCGTAAGAATCGCCGACCTGCACGGTTAAAACCCGGCCACCTACCCTCTCTCTTGCCTCGTAAAGATGAACATTCATCCCCTGCAAATCAAGCCGATAACCAGCCGTCAACCCCGCAAGTCCCGCGCCAATAATTGCCACTTTCGGAGGCTCCTCATGGCACTCCCCTTGCAGCGGCGAAAAAAAACCAAGGAGCGACAAGAGGTTCAACCTCTTCATGAAAATTTTCTCTTCTAAAATAACCTACCTAAGTATGGCAAATCACCCTAAAAAAAGAATTAAAAAAAGGAGCCTTTCGGCTCCTTAAACACTCTTATCCTACTTCCAAAATTTCCATCGGGATGGTTGCGCGGCTTCGGCGGCTTTTTTGGCCTCCGCCTCCGCTTTTTTCTCATCGTCGGATATTTTTTTGCTCCAAATATCTTTCAAGAATTTCTCTTGAAGATCTTTCGCTTTTAACGTGCTATTGGCAGCAAACCATGCGCTTCCACCTATGTCTTTTATATGATCCATGGCCTCTAGATAAACCTCTTCTACAACAGCTCTTGCCTCAACACCCAGATCACGAACCGCCCACGGGTCAAAAAGATCTGTCCCCTCTTTCGTATTCCCATAAGCGCGCGAAAAATACTCCGTCGGGCCATCTTTACGGCTTTGACCTGGTTTATGCCTGTCATCAAAATCCATCAAATCTGCCTTTTGAATAGCTGTTCCATCGCCAAGCCGCGCCACATCATAGCAATAGACATCCGTGATCTTCTCTTTTTTAAGCAACGCTCCAAGAGATGATTGGATATCTGCTGCGCTTAAACCAAGACCTTGGTAGAGAAATGCAAACCTGTCTACGTTATTCAATTCAGTGGCAACCCTCGACAGATCTTTCCAAAGCTTCAATGGATCAGTTTTTTGTAGTAAGAGTGCTTTGTAGCTAAACTCATCGGCATACGTTTTTCCATCGGGTAATTTCACTAATTTACCAATTGTATCATCGATTTTAGCTACATCAGATCTAATTTCTTCGATCTTATTTTGAATAGCAAATTTCATTTTACGCAGAAAGATTTCGCGTTTTGTGGTCGCCAATAAAACTTGTTGATGACGCGCTGCAATTTCTTCTGGAGTGCGCGCTTTTCCGTCCGGTTTTTTTGTTTTTGCATACTGTTCTATGTAAGGCAGCACAAACTCCTTCTGGAACTGCTCAAAAGTATAATTAGGTCCACCTTGTAGCGTCTGCATACCCGACTGAACAACCAGTAAACTCTCTGCGTGCATCGGATCTGGCAAAGTTCTCTGCCCACACACCTCTTGCCAACTATAGGTCCTTAGCTCTTCCCACGCCTCTAGAAAGGTCCGAGCAGAGCGCTCTGATTCTCCTCTGATAAAGTTATATATCTGATCTGTTTTACCGTTTATGGTAATGGTTCGCCTCATCAGATCGATCCCTGGCTCTACTGTTAGATTCGGTGCACGTTCATAGATCAACCCCATCACACGGCTATATAGTTCAAGGTGTCTTGCGCGAACTGCTTCATTACAGCGCTTAAGGCGATCTTCTCTGCAGAAAATAACCGTAGGATTAATTGGAGGACCTGCCACTCTAAGTCTAGCACTCCCCTCAAAAGCGGGCGCTATAGGGGGCGGAGAGGATCTATTGGCTACAGGAGCGTAGATATTCGTTGCAATCGCAGTAACCTCCGAAGATCCTGCAGAATTTTGGCTCCCCACTGGTCTAAATGCGCTAACAGGACCCTGTAGAATAACATGAGTAGGTGATCGTGACCCTGTCAGAGCCCCAATAGTTGTTACGGCACCTACTGAAGTAAGGTGAGCTAACGTCGATATCTCATTGCTACATGCAGTAATACGGCCATTCACTGCTGAGACTGAAGATAGAGGCCCCCAGCTGTTATCTGAAACAGTATCTAAATGAGGGCTTGAGGAACGATTTGGGACAGGTGATGAGCTCATGGGTACTATTTCCTGGTGAATGGGTTTTTATTTTATTAAAAGGCAGGCGGTCAGGTGGCTGGAGGGCCACCTGATACCTAACCGGCAGTAGATAATTATACCACTTTTGTCGCGTTTGCAACCTCGGCAAAACCTTGAACAAAGTTGCGTAGTGCAGCAGAACCTTGCTCTGAGGCTTTACCCCACATTGTGTCAGCACCTTGCAGAACACTACCCATCTGCTGCTGAACGGCGCTATCTGTCACCTTATGTCTCTCTTGCTCTGCCTTTTCTCTATCAAAGGTTGTAGAGGCACCTATCTGAGTAGTACTTGTAGCTAGAGTTGATACGAATTGAGAAGTAGTCTGCCATCTTTGCGATACAAGACTTCTCTCTTGTTGAATACCAGAAACTACGTTCTTCTGACGAGCAAGAGCTGCATTATAATTCTCTTTTACATTGCTATTACCCTTTGCCCATGTAAAAGCATTCTCCTGATTTTGAATGTCATCCTTTGTAATACGTTCTTTAGTGTCTAGATCTTTATCTCCAAGCTTATAGACTTTGATATCTGGATCAGCAGTTTTAATCTGCTCAATTAAAGTAGCACAGCGATCTGTATTAGATGGAGCTGTACCGTTTCCCAGTTTCTTCGGACCTGAAGGTGACATTTGGGCCTTTGCCTTCTCCATCATTTCAGCACGGCCATCTTCAACATTCATCTTTGTGCCAAGCCCACTCATCGCTTTAGCGGTAACTCCAACACCCGCCACAGTGATTGCACCACCAGCTAACTGTCCAGAAGCTGTTGTCAGCTGACTGTTAGCTTGGTCCATTGCACTCTTATAGTTAGCATTAGCGTTAAAGTTGGTGATATCTTTAAGCATATTCTGCTCAGCGTTTTTCATCACTGCCATTGCTTCCTGCTGGACATAGGCCATCTGAGTTTGCACGCTAAGTGCGGATTTTGCGCAGAGTGCACCGGCATTGGCGCTCATTGTCATCAGGTAGTTAGAAACAGAGCCGCCTTTATTTGCAAGAGGCGCGGCTGATTGTTGTGCTGCTGTCATAATTAACTCCTATTTATTATAATATTTATTAAAATTTATTAAGCCATTGCCCTTGAAAACGCAAGCTGCGCATCAAATAGGCCGCCCATATTATTTAAGTATTGCGTCTCGGCTCCAAAACTTTTTGTCATTTGCGACTGAGCGGCGCTGGCCGATCTAAGCCCTTGCTGCTCTTGGTCAAGAACGCTAGTCAAAATAGAGAGTTTACTCTCCATCGGCGCTAGCGCTGCCAGTTTTTCAGCGGCCTTAATAGCCTGAACTCCACCGTAAACGTTTGTAGAACCCTGGACCGCACTTACACTCATGTCAAGGTATGGCATCATCACCATTGCCTTAGTAAAGTTAGAAGATGCTGCAGCCGCTCCAGACATTGCACTTGCAGCGCCTTTTACTGCTGAACCACCAATGATTGCCGCTACAAGGGCCTGCACAACCTGCGCAGAAATTGTAATAGCAAGCCAAGCCTTCTCGTTATTTTTCAAGTTTGGGTCCCATCTTCCAAGATCGTCTGTGAACGATCCTGCCAAGTTGGTCTGCATCATCGCCTGCAGTCCCATAAACTTAGTAGAAGGTGCTGTTTTTAACCAGTTGCTACCACTATCTTTTACGCTACTTTTTGGTGCTGACTCTACGCCCTCTTCAATTGCTTCTTCAGCGGCTTCTTCTGCGGCCTCTGCCGCTTCTTCTGCCGCAGCAAGAGCGCCTTCGGCTGCAACTCCGCCAATTACCTCTCCATCAACCATTGCAGCTTCAGGAGCCGCAGCACCTGCTGTAACAGCAGTGGCAATGGTACTTATAGCCACTACAATACCAATTAAAAGAGCAGAGGCCGCTGTTTTAGATCCTCCCATATGGCTGGCAAGGGCATTGACTGCATCTTGCGTATATCCAAGCTGTGTCAGGGTCGTCATCACAATTGTCGCTATCATCGCTGCCGGACCAAAAATAGCACTAGCAAGCACCATGCCAATACCCATCAACACTTTTTTCCAAAGCGGCTCTGGTTTTGGCTGGGCAGCTTCCCAAGCCTTCAGCTCTCTTGCCGAATAGGTTTGGAAGTAATCTGCCATGCGCTTATCGTTTTGCGCTTCTAGGGTCGAGCGGTTATTCATTCCGTTTGTCATGGCAACTTGCATCAGCTGGGTTGAAAGGGCTAGTTCGGTAATCGCTCGAATCAGGTCACCGTCTGTTACCTCTCCGTTTCCTTGCGGCGCGTTATCTCCAAGCCCCTTTTTAACTGTAGCAAGATCTTGAGGGGTCATCGCAGCGGCCATCTCTTTAGCCTTTCCCTGCGCTGCAATCATCTTGTTAAGCGTTGCAACCGTTACCTCTGGATGGGCTTTAGCCAAATCCTCAGCAAGCTGATCAAAGGTGATCTCACTGCTGATCATCTCATCCATCACCTTCTTATCCTCATCTTTGGCTTTTGTGCGCAAAGAGTCAAAAGAGCTGACTAAAGATTGGGCAATAGATAGCGTCTGACTATCTACAGATGCTGAAGGTGCAGCTGCAGTGACAGGCGTGATTTGGGCAGATGAGCCCTGATCATCATTGATCTGAATAGCCATAGGTTGCTCCTTTATTATTAATCTATTATCTATCTTCTTTATTATTATGAGCGCATCGACGAGAGCAACTGGTTGATTGCGGCTAACAACTGAAGGTCTTGCTGCAAGAAGTTTGCAATAGGGCCTTGTGCTGTCGATGTCATGTTTGCCGCACTTGTCGCAGCATCCGTATTTGAGTTCTTCTGTTGTATAATTGTGTTAGCCGTTGTTGTTGCCGTCTGGATGTTGCTGTTATCTTCTTGAATTGTCTTGTCAATATTTTTCGGTGGTTTTGTGGCATTAGAAGCTTCAATATCTGCTTGTAATTTTGCCATCAAAGCCGGTATCTGACCTTGAACTACTGTTGTCGATCCATCTGGGTTAAGAACACTACCTCCAAGTAAGTTAGCCGTTGCGTTTGTCGCTTGTGTCGCATCGTTTTCTGCCGTTTTTGACTGAACGATCTGCGAGGTTTCCATACTATTCATCGTATCCATCTCAACCTTTAGCGCCATGAAAGCGACGTTTAACATCTCGGCCATAAAAGCGGCTCCCACTGAGCTATCAGATGCGCTAGCTGGCGTATCTTTAACTGAATGAACCTTTTTAGAATTTTCAACAAAAGCGAGCCTTGAAGCGGCCTGTTCCTGCTGTAACTGCTCGGCTGTTGCCATATTTATTAACCTCTATTATTTATTATCTAATTATTATTAAACTCGCGTCGACTGGTTAGCCGTTTTAACAATCGAGTTCTGTGTACTATTTACAGCCGCTGCAAGTTGCAAAATCGCCTGTACAATTTTTGTCAGTGCGCTCACAGCCGCGTTAGCTGCTGTTGCCACACTTCCCGTAAGTCCCATCCCAGTTGTCAGGGCATCTTGAATCTGCTTATCTATCGCTCCGCCGCCGGGGCCTGAACTTGCAGCTCCAGCAAGAGCATCAAAGTCCATAGCTAGCTTACCTAACTTAACATCCCCTGGGCCTGTTAAGTTAGCTCCCGGAAAACATTTTGCAAGGTCAGAAAGCGCATCTTTTAACTGACTGTCTGTGGCGGGGTCAATCGCTCCGCCCGGATTATTCTGAGCAAAATCGGAGAGAATTCTAAAGTCATCTCCAAATTTTTGTAACTGAGCTCTCTGCGCTTGCGTCCACTGAGCTGGTGGAATACCGCCAAGACTGTTATAGCCAGCCTGTAAATTATTTAATAAGTCTCGCAGCAGAGATGAAAGCTTAATCGGCAAGGACGCTCCACTAACAATTGCCGACTGCGTATCACCCATATTCATCAGAATCATAAAAGCCTCTGATAAGTTGTGACAGGCTGCAAGCATGTAAAGGACCTTATTGTGTGCCCAACCAGCAAGCTCTCCCGCGGTCTTCATCTCCCAAACAATCATTGCATCTTGATACTCCTTCAGCGCTTTCTGATAATCTGGGTCGCTTGGGCCATCAGGCGGTATCGTTGGCGCCACAGGTTGTGTTGTTGAGGGTTCAAATGGCTGCCCCGGAATATAAGGAGGGGGTGGTGTTGGATCTGAACTACCTACTGAGCTAACCATATGTACAAACCCTCTATTTAATGCCGTTTTTATTTAAAATGTATTCCCCTACACATTATTATACCAACTAACTTATTCTTAGTCAATTAGCGAAAATAACTGGAAAATCGAAATTATACTGTTTTTAGAGCGAAACTGCGCAATTACTCGCTACTATCTCACCCCTATAAAGTTAATTATAACATATTATTAATTACTTAACAACCCGCCCAAAACCCCCAAAAAACGAGGTAAATGAGGCAAATAAGAGATCGTTCAGGCCCCTTTTATTAGCTTTTTTCGCCACAGAGGCGCAGAGCCACGGAGGGCTTCGCCAATTAACGGTAAATTTATGAAAATCAGTAAAAACACGAAAAACAGTGTTTTTTGTGTTCTTACTAAATTAACGAAAATTAGCATTAAATGGCGAAGCCCTCACTCTTCTCTCTCTTCTCTGCGGTGGTAAAAAAAGGTAATAAACGGCCATATACGAAAAAAGCAGAGAAAACAGTGTTTTAGCGAAAACCCTAAAAAACCCGTACTTCTTGGCTGTTAGCCTTTGAGCCACGCGCGCCTTGGAACGCGTTTTTTGAGGGATTCTTTACTAACACCCCCTCTTCCGCCTTTTACAAGCTCTTTTTTACCGGAAACAATCTGTTTCAGTGCATCCTGGGCAGCCATCACCTTTACCCCCCCCTCTGAATGGGGGTCGAATTCGCGGGCAATATCGTCGCGGGTTAGGCCAAGGCGCGTGTGCGCGTCCGCCAGCCCTTTTTCATAGCGCTTCTGGAATTTTTCGATTTTCTTTAAAATCTCGGATTTCCGCTCACCATCGCCACTCGCGTTAGCCTCATCAAGTGCCGCGCGCATCGGTGCAAAAAAGGCTATCGAGTGAGCCGTCATCTGCTCTAGCGTTGTCGTTGATCCGGGAGCTATGGCGCGCAGATCGTTCATGACAGCCTCAAACTCTTCGCCAAACTCTTCCATACAAATACCCCTCTTTTTATTTTTTAAGTTATATTTAACTAGTGACTTAATCGGCAATAGAATAATGCAATCCACTAACATTGAGCGAACTAAAGAAACTGATTGATTTTTACAGTAAAAGCAGCTTTTATGCAGATGTTATTAGAGATGCGGAATATAGATGCTAGAGAGCTACCTACAAAAATATACGCAGCCCTACGCGCCTGATGTCACATACAGAGAGCTGGACCAGCGCGGAGAGTTTCTGCTGACCCTCGCAAAAGATGAGTTTATCTATCTGCGGGAGATGGGAGAGAAAATTATTTTGCGCGCGCTTCTTGGCCCTGTACCAAAGGATCATCGCGAAACACTTTTCTGCCACCTCATGAGCGCCAATTTCATGGGAATGGGAACAGGTGGTGGCGAGATTGCGATTGTGGGAGAGCAGCTAACGCTCTCAAAAGAACTGGAAGAGGGCATACCGTTTCACGGTTTTACAGAGGCACTTGAGGATTTTTGGAATTATAGCGAAAACTACTGGAAAGGCGAATTGACGCACTTACAGGAACTAGCAAATAGTAAATTATTGTAAGTAAAAAAGAAGCATGGCAAATAGATATCTTCTTCCACCCAAAGGTTCAAAAGAAGCTGCAATTCCGCTTGATCACGAACTTATGTTTAGCGGGATGAGATTTTTTTGCGAAGGCGAGACTGTTTTTGTCGAGGAGGCAGATCGCTCCTCGCGCATGCTTAATATCGGGGAGACGATCGAGATTAACGGCAAAATTTTTACCCTCTCAGATACGCAGGTGCGCCCCGAACCTCTGCCAAATTTGGACCCTCTTACCGGCTACTTTATCGAGACCATCGACAGCGGCATCAGATATACCCTCAACTTTGGTGCTAATGGCCTAATTATTGGAAGCGCCTATGGCAATCCAGAAACGGACATCACACCATTTGGGCAAGTAAGTGTCTCTGCGCAGCACGCAAGCCTCACATATAAAGATGGCCGCATTTTTATACGTGATCTAGGCAGCGCAAATGGCACAAAAGTAGACGGAGTGCGGGTCACACCCGGACAAGATGTAGAACTAAAGGTAGGCGAGTCTGCTGTCGCGCTTGGGACCTTTCAATTTACCCTTCGCAAAAAAGAGCTCGCGCCAAAAGAGACGCTTATTATTCCAGAGACGCCAACAGAGCCTGCAACGCCTACCTCTGAAGAAAGAGCCGAAGATTGGCGCGAAATGCGCATCCCAAAAAAACATCTGATTGGAGCGGCAAGCGCGCTCGGAGCGCTCGTGCTCGCCCTCACTTTATTCCTCACCATCTTCTCCTCATCATCTGCAGAAAAAATGGTGAAGCACCCTGAAGAGAAGTTGAAGGAGGCGCTCGCCCCCTACCCGGAAATTGTCCCGTCGTACAACAGCCACACCGGCTCGCTCTTTCTAACCGGCCACGTCCTAACAAGTGTCGACCACAAAGAGCTGCTCTACATCTTAAAAAACCTATCGTTTGTCGGTAAAATTGAGGACTACTCGGTGATCGACGAGCTGGTCTGGAAGAGCATGAACTCACTACTTGCCACCTACCCGGAATGGCAGGGTATCACCATTCACAGCCCAAAACCGGGACGCTTTGTTATTCGCGGCTACCTCGAAACTTCCGAGGCCAAAGAGAAGCTCACAGAATATATGAACATGAACTTCCCCTACCTCGACAGACTAGAAAATGGGGTTGTGGTCGAAAAAAATCTTGAAACCCAAATCGGCTCGATGCTGCTAGAAAGTGGTTTGAATAATGTGCAGTACAGCCTATCTGATGGAAGCTTGACCCTTTCTGGAGCTATCGGAAAGTCGCAAGAAGGTAAACTTAAGGAGCTTATTTCTAAGCTCAATAGCCTCACAGGTATTAGCGATGTGATGAGCCTTGTTATTCCGATATCTGGCGACACAGGGGTCACCGATATTTCGGGAAGCTACCCAGTAAGTGGGTATGCATTGCGCGGAAAAACAACTGAGAGCGTCCAAATTAAAGGGGGCATCTACACAAAAGGTTCAGTCATTGATGGAATGAGAATCACTGAACTAAGTGAAAACATGATTCTTTTAGAAAAAGATGGATTAAAATTTCAGATTAAATACAATCAGAATTAATTGATTATATAAGAAGGAGAGCCCAATGTTAGGGAAAGAAGAGAAGCAATTCTTCACATTCGATATTGAAGAGAAATTGCAAAACGATGCGGAATACTATAAGCAAATACGCGAACAAGTACAGCAAGCTATTCAAGATATCCGCTCAAAATTAAGCGACCCTTCAATGGGAGTCTCCTCGCAGCAAGAGTTAGAGCAGTACCAGAAACTGCGCGACGGGTACGCCTCATTTCAAAAGGTGATGGACAAGGTCATGCGTAAGCCTGCAAATAAAATCACTATTCAAAAGCAGTCATAAGGAGAAATAAATTATGAGCGATACAGGTCCCACACTTAGCTTCTCGACATTGATTCAAGGCTTCAATAATTTGCAGTATAATGTCATTAAAAAAGTCAAATCACTGGCTAACCAGTCCGCAACAAAAACCAATGTAGCGAGCTTTATGCTGGTTCAGTTTATGATGAGTAAGGTGTCACAGATAGGCGATTCTCTATCTAACTTAATTGCGACATTTAACTCGAGTGTCATGGCAACAGTTCGAAACCAGCGCGCTCAATAAAAGATTTAATAAGAAGAGGAAAGAGAGATGGCACTGCCAAAAAAATACGACGACAACTTTTTCGACTTTTGCGAGCTCGGTTTTGTCGCTTGCAACACATCCGACGAAGATTCCGCCTACAGCCTATTTAATGCGGCTAAGGTCCTGCGTCCAAACCACTCACTACCTATGCTAGGCTTTGGCTACCTACACCTACTCAAGTTAGAGCTGCCAATGGCTGACGAGTGTTTTACCGAAATCTTGAAAAATGAACCAAATAACGATCTAGCTAGAGCCTTTCTTGGCCTGACAAAATCGTTTAAAATTAATCAGAAAGATGTCGGCTCTGGCCTTGCACTTATGGGCGCAGCCGTCGGTTCTGATGACGCTACTATTCAGAATGCGGCAAATACGGGGATTCAATTTGTCGAAAAATACATTGTCGCCCCAAACAGAGGCCCTGCATCGACCCAATAAGAAAGTGTAAAAAATGGCAGACCCAATTAACCCCATTAAACCCGTGGATGCCGGCTCTGGCACAAGTACTCCTATTAATCAAGGTGCGCAAGGGTCCTTTTCGTCTTACATGAATAAGGCTGCCGTATCACCTGCAGCCCCCTCTGCAGGTGGAATTAGGCCGATAGATCTGCCAGCACAGACAACCAGTCCAAATACGGTTGCTCTCAATCAAATGGCCACTAAAAATCGCATTCTCGCAGAGAGAATGCAAACTGAGGTAGCCGGCCCACTAAAACGGATGAATGCCGTTCTGACGCCAGAGCAGAAGGCGCAAATTGCAAAAAACCCAGACCTTGCGCGCCAATTCGAAACTTTAAACTCCCTAGCGCAAGAGGCTGGCCACGCCACTGGGCAGAGCCCAAATACCCCATATCAAACACTCGATAGCTCTCACCTTTCACTTCTAGACAAGGGTCTTGCTTATGTATCGAATGCAGAAGGGCAGTACGATAAGGCCAAGGTGCAAATTAGCGAAATGGCCAAACACCCAGAGTCGACAAGTCCAGGGGCCTACCTTGAACTACAGACCAAGCTCTATGCAGGCCAGCAGATGGTTGAATATGCTTCTATTTTAACGGCCAACCTAACAAAAGCCGTCTCAACCCTGATGAATGTCCAACTCTAATAGAACGCAAGATCAGCAGGATAGGAAGAAAAAAAAGAAAGAAAATTTGGCACGGATAACAGGATATTCAGGATAAGAAAGAGGATAAGAGAAAAATAAGATTTTGAGTAAGAAAGGGTCCTGCCTTTGCAGAGAGGCAGCCCCCTCCTGAGGAGCTGAATTTTGCGACAAGCAAAACCCGAGTATAAATGAAAAAACATGTTTTTTTCATTTATACTCCCCTTATTTTTTCTTTCCTATCCTAAATATCCTGTTATCCTGCCAATTTTTCTTTTCTTTCTTTTCTTATCCTCTTATCTTGCTAAAGGTATTATAAAACTATGAGTGATGCAGATAAATTCGATAAGCTAGATCTCGAGATGGCCGATGTGGAGCTGACAACAGTTCACGGCCGGATCACGCAAGTAATCGGCATGCTGATACGCGCTAAAGTGCCCCAAGCGACAATCGGCGATGTTTGCGTTATTAAGCGCAAAGGCGAACCTCTTCTTGCCCAGGTCATCGGCTTTACCCAAGACGAAGCGATCTTGTCGCCACTTGGAGAGATGAACGGCGTCAGTGCATCCTCGCAAGTTATCCCTCTGCGCAAACCGCTTGAGGTAGGCGTTGGTCCTGAGCTTCTCGGCAGAGTCATCGACGCACTTGGCAACCCACTCGATGTCGCTGAAAAAGGCCCCCTAAAAACAAGCGCTACCTACCCCGTATTAAATTCGCCGCCGTCGGCGCTCGAGCGCAAAATCATTGAAGAGCCTATGGCTACAGGTGTGCGCGCCATTGATGCGACACTCACATGCGGTGAAGGTCAGCGCATCGGTATTTTTGCGGCAGCCGGTGGCGGTAAATCGACACTGCTTGGCATGATTGCAAAAAATGCGGAAGCGGATATCAACATCATTACACTCATCGGTGAGCGAGGCCGCGAGGTGCGCGAATTCCTTGTGGATGCGCTAGGTGAAGAGGGTATGGCCCGCTCTGTTATTATTGTCTCGACATCGGACCAAGCCGCTCAGTTGCGCATCAACGCGGCCTATCTTGGCACTGCGATTGCCGAATATTTCCGCGACCAAGGTAAGCGCGTCATTTTAATGATGGACTCTGTCACCCGTTTTGCGCGTGCTGTCCGCGAGGTCGGCCTTGCCGCCGGAGAACCTCCGGCACGTGCCGGTTACACCCCTTCTGTTTTTGCAACGCTGCCAAAATTGCTCGAGCGTTCGGGAAACTCCGCAAAGGGCTCTATCACCGCCTTCTACACCATTCTTGTGGCTGGTGACGATATGAACGAACCTGTCGCAGACGAGACGCGTTCAATCCTAGATGGCCACATCATTCTCTCGGCCGAACTAGCCCGGCAGTTTCACTTTCCGGCAATTGATATCCTCTCATCTGCAAGCCGTATCCTAACAAATGTCATCAAAGACCGCGACCACCTGGCGATGATTGGAAAATTGCGCGAGGTTCTTGCCAACTACAAGCGCAACGAACTACTCATCAACATTGGCGAGTACAAGCGCGGCACCAACCGCATGGTCGATGAAGCTCTTGACCTTCATGAACCTGTCAACGCCTTCCTAAAACAGGGGGTCGATGAAAAATCGAGCTTTGCAGAAAGTAAAAATGGCCTCAGTCTCCTTTTTAGAGGAAGGAGATAACTTTGCCTCAGCGAGATCAGCTCATTTTAACCACTCTGCTCGAGATTAAACAAGAGAAGTTAAATCAAGCAGAAATCGCTCTTAAAAGACGGAGGGAGGAGCTTGCCGCAGAATTTGCAAAATTAACAAAGGCTGAGGAAAAGCTTGAAGCAGAAGCACTCGCGCGCCAAATTGCGATTGATAAACTAAGTGAAGAGATCAGCAAAATCAGCACCGCAGCTAAAATTGATGCCAGGCGCAAGCACATTCAAAATGTGGCCGACCCAGCCTATCTGATTGCAAATGACAACCTCGAAAAGCAGAAAAACCTCCACTGGACCCTCGCCGATCATCAACGTTGTCGCTCTCGCGCTCGTCATCAAGCTTCATAGTCTAAACCTCCAAGTTTTTTCACTCGCGCGAATGTGACTGCAAACGCCAAGAATACTCCCAAGGGGCTACCAGGCCACGA
>JAYUZV010000005.1:0-4141 GCA_043751475.1 Chlamydiia bacterium | reverse complement strand
AAGTAATTGTCTGGTATTCCTTTTGGCCAAGAATATCGGTGCCATGTTTGCCTAAAGCGTATCCCGCTAATTCTCCGTTTTTTTCAGAGGAGTTGCTATCCCACTCTGATGCATCTCTTGTAGGTGGTTTTAAGGAGCCGATTTAGACCCTATTTTTTGTAGTTAAATGCTTTTAAAACCTCTTTCGCCGATTCCATAATTTTTGCCCATTCCGGGGTGTCTATGAATAGTTCCGGAAAATCATTTTCATCGGCAAAAACATCGAATTCATCGTGAAATTTTTTTAGCACCTGATACTGTTGGCACGTAATCGGAAAGTTTTTATAATTTTCGACAATAGCACTTCCATCTCCAAAAAAAATGCATACCGTTTCATCGAAGCTATCAAATTCAGGCCCTTCCCCTCGAATCCAGACTCTTTTTTGGTACTCCTTGTCCGATATAGCCGCAATATTTTCTAAGCAGCTTTCTATTATTTGCTTTCTGTTTATTTCCATAAATGAGCTCCTACTCTCTATAAATAAATTCGTTAAAGGGTATATGAGCCTCCGGACTTTTTTCGACAACCATATTTCCAAGCTTATCAAAAGCTTTTCCATCTTTTGTTTGAATTACATAAGGATTTTGTTGAGAAGGAAGGGGACTATGTGGTTTACCTGGCATAACTCTGACGCGAATATGAGGATTCGTTGGATGCACATATTCCATGCCTCCGCTTCCCTCTGTAATAACGACTAAGTAATTGTCTGGTATTCCTTTTGGCCAAGAATATCGGTGCCATCTTTCCCCAAAGCGTATCTCTCTAATGCTCTCTTTTTTGCAGATGAGTTACTAGCAGACTCTGCTCTACCTATTTTAGGCCTTATTTTTTATAGTTAAACGCTTTTAAAACCTCTTGCGCCGATTCCATAATTTTTGCCCATTCCGGGGTGTCTATGAATAGTTCAGGAAAATCATTTTCATCGGCAAAAACATCGAATTCATCGTGAAATTTTTTTAGCACCTTATATTGCTCTTTCGTCATCGGGAAGTCTTTGTATTTGTCTATAACTCCATCGGCATCTCCAAAAAAATTGCATACCGTGTCATCAAAAGCATCGGCTTCTGGTCCTTCACCTCGAATCCAGACTCTTTTTTGGTACTCTTTGTCAGATATATGGTCAATAATTCTAATAACTGCGCCCAATATCTGTTTTCTATCTTCTATATCCACAACTTAAATCCTACTTTCTATAAATAAATTCACTAAACGCTATATGAGCTTCTGGGGAATCCTTAACAACCAAGTTGCCATGCTTATCAAAAGCTTTGCCGCTTTTTTGCTGGATCACATAAGGCTTTTGTTGATGCGGAAGCGGACTATGCGGCTTTCCTGGCATAACTCTTATCCGAATATGAGGGTCTGTCGGATGAACATATTCCATGCCACCGCTTCCCTCTGTAATAACGACTAAGTAATTGCCTGGAATTCCTTTTGGCCAAGAATATCGGTGCCATCTTTCCCCAAAGCGTATCCCGCTAATGCTCTCTTTTTTGCAGATGAGTTACTAGCAGACTCTGCTCTATCTATTTTAGGCCCTATTTTTATAGTTAAATGCTTTTAAAACCTCTTTCGCTGACTCCATAATTTTTGCCCATTCATCCGTTTCTGTCATTAATTCCGGAAAATCAGTTTCATCGACAAAGATTCTAAATTCATCGTGAAATTTTTTTAGGACCTGATACTGTTCGTCCGTAATCGGAAAGTTTTTATAATCTTCGACAACACCACCCCCATTTTGGAAAAAAGTGCATACTGTTTCATCGAAGCTATCACATTCAGGCCCTTCACCTCGAATCCAAACTCTTTTTTGGTACTCTTTGTCTGATATACCCGCAATATCTTCTAAGCAGCTTTCTATTATTTGTTTTTTATCTTCTATGTCCATAAATTAGTTCCTAATTTCTATAAATAAATTCGCTAAAGGGTATATGAGCCTCGGGACTTTTGTGAGGAACCATATTTCCAAACTTATCAAAAGCTTTTCCATTTTTCATTTGAATCACATAAGGCTGTTGTTGAGAAGGAAGAGGACTATGCGGCTTTCCTGGCATGATCCTTACAGAAAGGTATTTGTTTGTTGGATGAACATATTCCATGCCTCCGCTTCCCTCTGTAATCACGACTAAGTAATTGTCTGGAATTCCTTTTGGCCGAGGAAAAGTTGGCATTCCAGCTTCATGAATAAGCGCTCTAACTTTAGCTTCTGGCATAGGGTTTTTTACATAGGGTTGTAAAATACTTTCAACCTTCTTATGTGCTAAGTAGGACTCCTCCATTAGAGGGTTTAAATGTCGTTTAGCGACGAAGCTTTCGAGCTTTCCGGCATTTTTAAGCTGACCTATTTCACTGCTGGTTAGTCCTAGCTCCTCGCAAATGGCTACTGTTTTCTTTCCATTTCGGATAACTTCAGCAATTTTTGCACTTGATCCAATTTCAGCTGCTGTCTCAAGAAGAAGGGTCTCGCCTGCAATTTCTAGGTTTTTACAGATTGTGGCGAGCTCTTTGGCGCTTTTAACACTTTTAGTCGCAACTTTTGCTAAAGCTCCGGGTACAAGGATATCGGCGCCATGTTTGCCTAAAGCGTATCCCGCTAATTCTCCGTTTTTTGCAGAGGAGTTGCTATCCCACTCTGTTACAATCTGATGGATTTCTGGTGCTAGTGCCTCACCAACGACACCCCACTCATCGTTTGCCACCAGATCAACTAAGATCGAGAAAGAGTCTACAACTTGTTTTGATGTTTCAATCGGATGTTTAACAAATTCTCCCATAAATAGGAAAAGGCCTTCCCCAGAGTCGTAAACTCCTTTAGGTAAACCCTTGGCAAAGCCCAGGCTAAACTCGGAAACAGAGGCGGAATTTGGTTTTTTAGACGCAAATTGACGGTAATCTTCTATGCAGCGGTCATAGTTCCCTAAACCAAAATGGGCCACTCCTCTATGAAGATAGGCATCTGGATTTGTCCTATTTAGCTCAATAGCTTTTCCAAATTCTTGCACCGCTTGCTTGTAGTAGCCCGATGATAGGGCCTTCTCTCCACGCACTTGATGCGAAAGAGAACCAAAGTCAATTTCTCCATCTTGATTGGAATAGAGATAGCCATAGTTTGTGCCAAATTTTTTATCGATATCAACGCTTTTCTGGTAAGGAATGTAATCTTGAACGGTATTGTAGTTGTTGTGTGCAAGAAGAGAACCTAAAACTCTGCCATTCTCTTTTAAAGAGATGCCCTCTTCGCGATCTAACTTTGGAGGAAAAAAATCGATAATTTTCTCTTTGAAGCCGAAAATCTCATTGTCGATTTCCGCCTGGACAGTGGCCACTTTATCACTTGGTACTGCTTTAGAAGAAGCATCCTCAAGGGGAGATGCATTAGGCGACTCTTTTTTATCCGATTTAGAGCTGGCGGCGCCTACTGCACCCGCTCCCACAGCGCCTGCTGCGCCAGCTGAAACGGCACCAATAATGACCCCAACTCCAACCACAATAGCAACACCTATAATGATCTCTTTTTGATGTTTTTTGATAAATTTCTTAGTGGCGCGCCATATGTTTGAGGCAAAGTTTCTGGTTAAAACAATCTCTGCATCCCCATGGAAAAGTGCAGGAACAATCATAAACTGATTATTAGAAGTTCCAAATAAGGGGCTATCATCCTCGTAATAGAGTGTCTCTTTACCATCCAAAAGCTCGCTGATATCGTCTTCAAGAGATAAACTGCTTTCAGAATTATCTGGCAAAACCCCTTGCCTTGCTAGAAAAACAAGCAGATCTTTAATGCGCTCCAAATCTTCGGGCGAGCATCTCTTTTCAAGAGCGCCAGATTCGATATCATCAAGAAATTGCATCATCTCATCGTAAGATGGAATCGGATCTTTCTTCTTATCGCGCGCTTCAGTTGTTAAATGGGGAAATTTTGGCGCTGGTTTTAGCAAAAAACCATGCGCATGGAGGGGAATAGTTGGTGCAATAGCAAGAAAAAGCCAGCAGATGAATAGTCGTAATTTTCCCATTGCCAATTATTGGATTTATCACTTTCTGGCAGTAAATTTAAGAGTTAAGAAATAAGTTGTCAAATGAAATTAAAGGGATGAGAGA
>JAYUZV010000004.1:0-15761 GCA_043751475.1 Chlamydiia bacterium | reverse complement strand
AGAAGTATCGCGCCCAACTTAAAATGGTTAAGGGAGATCTTTTATTTCCTGAAAGTTTAACCAGTATTCCTGAAAAAATTGATGCCGCTTACTATCTTGTCCATTCGATGAGTGATTCAGCGAGCAATTTTACTGATCTTGAGAAGCAGTGCATTACAAATTTTGTTAATGCCATTAAGCGTAGTAAGCCCAAGCAGCTTATCTATTTAAGTGGTATTAGTAACGACAAGTTTTTGTCAGAGCACCTTTTATCACGAGCCTCTGTTGAGGGTGTCATTGAAAATTGCGGAATACCCTATACCATTTTAAAGGCAGGAGCGATTATAGGGTCGGGGAGTGCCTCCTTTGAAATCATCCGTGATCTGGTTGAAAAACTCCCTTTTATGGTGACTCCTAAATGGGTATTAAATAAAACAGAGCCTATAGCCATTCGAGATGTACTTTTTTACCTTCAGGCAGTTTTGGGATTGAAAAAAGCTTATAATCAGACCTTTGAAATTGGCAGCAATGAGCAACTTACTTATGAACAAATGCTTAAACAATACGGCCAGATTCGGGGGCTTAATCGCTATATGCTCCGCGTACCAGTACTAACGCCGCACCTATCTTCTTATTGGCTCTATTTTGTTACTTCAACAAATTTTTCTCTTGCCAGATCTCTTGTGGATAGTTTGCGAAATGAGACCGTTTGCAAAGATTTTCGTATTCGCAAGCTCATCCCCCATGAAACTCTTAGTTATAAAGAGGCTGTGCGCTTAGCCCTTGAAAGAGTTGCTCAAAACCATATTATTTCTAGCTGGCGAGATGCACTCTCTTTGAGCCGACTAAATCCAGATTTGCAAGCCTATATTCATGTCCCAGCGGAGGGGTGCCTAATCGATTTTCAAAGCGAACTTTTGCCCACAAATTATGCTTATGTCATTGATAGAATTTGGAAGATAGGGGGCGATACAGGTTGGTATTATGCAGATTTTTTATGGGAAATCCGCGGCTTCTTCGATAAATTAGTTGGTGGTACAGGTTTAAATCGAGGAAGAACCCATAAAGATTCTATTGCAAGCGGAGATGCGGTCGATTTTTGGCGTGTTTTAGTGGCGGATAAAAAAGAAGAGAGATTACTTCTTTACGCCGAAATGAAATTGCCAGGGGAAGCTTGGCTTGAATTTAAAATTGTTCATAAAAAAGGAAAGCATTTTCTTGAGCAGACGGCAACTTTTAGACCTAAAGGCATTTGGGGGCGTCTCTATTGGTACCTATGTTTTCCATTTCATCTCTTTATTTTTAAAGGGATGTTGCGTGCACTAATTAAAAAACCAGGAAAGAGAAAATAACAAGGGGTCGAAATAGCATAAAGAAGTAATATTTCTTATCTGTTTAAAGAAGTTTTCTTCTTTTCTTTATCCTTTCTTATCCTGGTATCCGTGCCAATTTTTCTTTCTTTTTTCCTTTCTTATCTGTGCTTTTCGGTGCTACCATAAAGGTTGAGTGGAAGGCGGTGGCGCCTTCGGTAGAGGCCGTACCAGAGAGCGGTTGATAGAGTTACAATTGTCCAGATGATGAGGCGGCTCTGAACGAATATGGGGTAGGACGGCTGACTCGGTAGGCCAAAGCGGCCACCTGGCGGCCAGAGGATAAGAGCTGGAGCGCCTTGGAGGTTATCCTCGGGTACAAAGCCGAAATCGCGGCTATCACCACTCATGGCGTGGTTATCACCAAGAACAAGGTAGCTCTTTTCTGGTATGCGTAAGCCGTATTGCTTAATCAGTTCTATGTTCAAAGAGCCATCGTTGTTAAGTGGCGGCCCTGCATCGATAAAAGGTCTGTAGCGGCGCTGCAGCGGTGAGGCTTCGCTACGAACTTTTTCGCGCTGGATATAGCTATCCATGGCTGTTGTCTCTTTTTTCAAGATGGCATTTCCCATCACAAAGAGGTCGCCGTCGCGGAAATAGGCGTATCTAGATGGCGTTAAAATTTGATTCTTTTCAAGGGGCATAAAACGCTTATCAAATTCAATGCCAAGGTTAAATAGGGTTTGTAATCTTTCAATATCCATCTCGTAGATGGGGTGATTACTTGGTAGTTCCGTCGCAATTCCACCAAAACCAATTTCGTAGGCCTTTCCAAAATAGAACTCGTAGGTGCCATTTGGTAGCCCGCGCATTTCTGGCAAATAGCTTCCCTCACCCGATAGGTAGTGGTCGGCGCCAAGGCGGCGTGCCCTCCCATTTTTCACAACAAAGCGCGCTGTATAAAGGTTGCCTGCTAGCGCTTTTAACTGCTCTTCTTGAAGGGGGAGGTAGGTTCTAGAAAGACCAATCCGTGGCCGTTTACGTCCCTTGGCATCGCGATAGACTTTAGATGAGGTAAGGCTTGGGTGGTGGGATAGTTCAAGATAGGCCTTTGCCGGCGCTAGATTTTGCGCGCTAATCGGCTGCTGCTGAAACTTTTCTACCTGCTCTTTTGTTAGTAATCTTGCCGTTGCATAATTAGAAAATCCCCACAGTTCGGCATATTCGGTAAGCGGGGAAGTGCCAGGTGTGCTGGTGCGAGCCCTCGGCAGCATCTCACCTTTTACCAGGTTTTGGCTGTTAAGATAGAGTCTAGCTACAGGTTCATTCATCTGGTAAATACAGATGGATGAGTAGACATCTTTAATGGGGGCTAGTGGCGTTGCTATTTTGCCCTCAAAGTGAATAAAGGGGATGAAATCGATGCCGCTAGGGGCAGCAAATTGCAGCTCCTTTGAAATATCATTGCCAGCACTGTCAATTCCGTAAATTTTGCCTCCATAAAAGTAGAGGGTATCATTTGGTTTGCCGATAAGTCGCTTTACATATTGCTTATAGCTTGGAATAAGAAAGAAATAGCGCGTATGGACATCAAAAATATCCATATTTTCGCCAGTAAAAATTACAATTCCACTCCGTTTTACAAGCGAGGGGTCAAAGCTGATGTGCTCGGCTTTTAGTGGGACATTAATACCAAAATTACTCTTGGTGACAAGAAGTTTGTCTTGCTCTTTTAGCGTTGGACGCATGGATCCTGAAGGAATTGCGTAGGGCTCAAACCAGCACTGCCTAATCGCAATGGCAATCACTAGTGCAATTCCAAGCGAAAAAACCAGCTCTTTCAGGTGGTCAAAGGGTGTTTTTTTTAGGTAGAGGGCTGCGAGTTTTTCCGTTTTCTTAGATAGGAGGTACGCCTCTTTTTTATCTTTTTCCAAAATGGTTTTTTGAAAGGCATCAAGAGTGGCTAAAATCTCTTTTTTTTCGGCCTCAGAGAGGTTTTGTCGCTTCTTTTTAAAAAGAGAAAAAGTTGCAACAAGCAGCTCTGTTGCTTTGCGTAGGGAATAGGATGATTTAGCTTTTTCTGCAGACATGAGGGAACTATAACCCATTTTTCAATAGGCGGCAAATCTTTTAAAGCTCTCGTCTGGGAAGTGGTGGCATGGGAGAGATAGCGCCCTTTCCAGAGGCAAGAGCATGAGCCGTGTAGCGGTAGTGTGGCGAGGCAATTTCAACCCAATAGGGGAAGGGGAAGTCTGCGTCAGAGCCATCGAAATAGAGTTCAAGCGCACACTCGGATAGCGGCGAGTTATCTTTCGGTAGAGATCCTCTCCACGCCTCGAATTTCTGCCCCGTATGCAATTTCGGAGGGCTCCATGAAGCGCGCGCATCGAACAGCCCATCGGCTGGTTCCGGGCCAATTTTGCGTCTTTCGTTTTCAGGTGTTTTTATTAGTTTCTGCGTCAGCAACTTAGCTAAAAAGTGCTCTTGCTCATCTAAAAAAAGCCACGACTCTCGGGAGTAGGAATACCCCTCTAAAATTGATCCTTTTTTTAAATCAATTTCGTAGCAGGCCCAGGCGGTATGGCCGGGCGCTTTTTTAGCGAGCCAATCTAGAATGTCTACACTGGATTTCAGGGTTTTAAGTTTTAATAATGGGGCTGCAACCTCTTCTAGTTGAATGGTTTGACCGTCTTTTCTGCGTAAAAGAACAAGTGATAAATTGCTCTGCTGAGCCGTTACGATATAGCTTCCTACCTCAGCTCTTTCAAAGCGGGTGACAAGCTCATTTGCCTCCTCTTTTGCAAAGAGTAGGCAGGGTAGTAGAAGAATAATTATCAGCTGCTTGAACATGGTTCAGAGGGTAGCATACTTTCGATTTTTAGTGGAATATTCGCTAGTTTAAACTAACTGTTGTGTTTAAATAATAATTAGTGGTTAATTGATGTTAAGAATAGAAATGAATAGTTAATTAAATTAATCATGAAAATAGAAAGAAATCTAGTTTGTGTTTTTGCACTTGCGCTCCTCCTAACAGCCGGATGCGGAACGTCTTCTCAGCCAGCCGCTAGCAGCAAAGTCGCTTTTGACGCTTTAAGAGAGATGGGTGTCGATATGAATGGAGTGGAAAGTCGTGAAGAGCTGATGCAAGCGGCTGGAAATAAACTCGCTTCTTTAGGTGTAGAGTATAAGCGTTTACAAAGTGAAAAAGCACGTCTTGAGAATATGAGTGACCACCTAGCAAGAGCCTCTGATAGCCATTCAAACGAGGTGAGAATGGCGCTGATTCACGCTGAAGAAAATGGCAATCAGATGGAGCTTATCAGTAAGCAGATTGATTTTCTTAAAGAGTTTCAAAAGTAAGTAGAGGATAATTCGGCGCCTCTCCACAATATGGGGGAGTTATAATTAGGGTGGAATAAAAGAGAGATGAAGAGAGAAAATCCTGCAGCTTACCCTCTTTATAGCCAGCCACTTGCGCTGCTAACAGACCTCTATCAACTCACAATGGCATATAGTTATTGGAAAGAGGGGCTTGCAAATCGCAAGGCGACATTCAACCTCTTTTTTCGCAAACGTCCTTTCCGTGGCAGCTACGCGATCGCAGCTGGCCTTGAAATGGTGGCCAGATATATAGAAAATTTCTGCTTTGATCCTTCAGATATCGCTTATTTGGCCACCTTAAGAGACGCTGGGGGAGGGCTGCTTTTTGAAAGTGCCTTTCTTAACTATCTTGTGGGGATGAAAATGGAGTGCAGCCTTGATGCTGTTCCCGAGGGGACCCCCATCTTTCCCCATGAGCCTATTTTACGTGTTACAGGACCCATTATCCAGGCGCAGCTACTTGAGAGCCCGCTACTTAACTTAATTAACTTTCAGACACTTGTTGCAACAAAAGCCTCACGGATTTGCAGAGCAGCAGCCGGAGAGTCTGTCGTGGAATTTGGGATGCGTCGCGCTCAGGGACCAGACGGAGCCTTAACTGCCACGCGCGGAGCTTATATTGGCGGTTGCAGCGGAACCTCGCACTTGCTTGCCGGTAAACTTTTTGGCATACCCGTTAAAGGCACCCACGCCCATAGCTGGATCATGGCTTTTGGTAGTGAAGAGGCCGCTTTTGACGCCTGGGCAGCGCATATGCCTACAAATTGTATTTTTCTTGTCGATACCTACGACACAATTGAGGGTGTCAAGAGCGCCATTCGGTCGGGTCTTAAATTAAGAGCTCGCGGTTATGAGATGATTGGGGTGCGTCTTGACTCTGGTGACCTTGCCTATCTCAGCATCGAAACGCGCAAATTACTCGATAGCGCAGGCTTTCCCGAGGCGCAGATTATGGCGAGTAATGAACTTGATGAGCACATCATTCAAGATCTTAAACGTCAAGGCGCTAAAATTACTGTCTGGGGTGTGGGAACAAGCCTTGTTACAGGAAATGACCAGCCAGCTCTCGATGGAGTCTATAAACTCGCTGCTATTCAAAATAGCAGTGGGCAGTGGGAGGACAAGTTGAAACTCTCTCAAGACTCTGCTAAAACAACCAATCCCGGTCTCCTTCAAATTCGTCGCTTTGAGCTGCGTGGCAGATATTACGGCGACATGATTTTTGATGAGAGATCACCCCCGGAAGGACCTTCCAGGCTTATTGGACTTAGCGACCCGAGTCGTCGCGGCTATTTCGGAACTGATTATACTGCCCACGACCTGCTTGTACCGATTCTAAGAGAGGGCAAATCTGTCTATACCCATCCACCACTTGCTGCTATGCGCCAGCGCGCTGGTGATGAGCTAGCTAAGTTCGATAGCCGCATTCTCCGCTTTCTCAATCCCGAACCCTACTACACCGGCTTTGAAGAGCACTACTTTGCCCATAAAATTGACCTTATCCAAACCATTCGAGGAGAGAGTTAAGTGAAAAAAGCGCTTCTTGTCGTTGATATGCAAAATGACTTTATGCCGAGTGGTAAATTACCGGTAGCCTCTGCCGATATACTGATAAAACCGATTAGCGAATTGATGGAAAAGGGCGGATTTGATCTGATTATCGCCTCTCAAGATTGCCACCCCCAAAATCATATCAGCTTTAAACATCTCTGGCCTGTTCACTGCGTGGAAAATAGCAAGGGAGCTGCTATTGTCAACGGGATTGATGCAAAAAAATTCGACTACATTCAGCAGAAGGGGGGAGATCCCGATACCGATAGTTACAGCGCTTTTATGGACAATAAGGGTAAGCAGACCGGCCTTAACGAATATCTCAAAAAAGAGGGGGTCTATAACCTCTATATCTGCGGGGTTGCAACCGACTATTGTGTAAAGCAGACAGGACTAGACGCTCTTTCGCTTTTCTACAATGTCCATATCATCCGCGACCTTGTCCGTGGGGTTACTCCCGAAAGCAGTAAAAGTGCACTGCTTGACCTTCTCCAGGCAGGGGCTAACTTTGTCGACGCAACCGCTCTTCTAGCTGTTCGAGTGTAACTCCTTTAACATCAAAACGTTTAATTCTCTGGGTTCCACCGCTTATAAGCACAACCTTCGATTTTGCAACACCCAACTTCTCTGCAAGCAATTCAATCACGGCGATTGAGGCCTTCCCATCCTCCGCAACGGCGTTAACTTTTATCTTGAGATACCCACCTTCAAAGCCAACTATCCGGTTTTCGCGCGCGCCTGGAGTTACTTTAACAACTAACCCTTCGTTTTTACTACTTGACCTTTTCCTTTCCATTTACTTACAATAGTCGTAACCAAAGGAAAAAATCCAATGAAACAAAGAAACTTCTATTTTTTGTATGAACTCCATCGACACGTAGCTTAAGTCAACTTAACGGGTCTTTTTTAGTTCAAATAAATAGGAGTTTTATCATGCAAACCATTCAAACAGCCCCATCAGAGGCTGCCCCAAAAAGTCAATTTAGATTTATACCTTTTATTAATTCCACCCTGCTTATTGCAGGTACCACTGTTGGTGCCGGCATGCTCGGTATTCCGCTTGTCTGCGCAGACGCGGGTTTCCTTCCATCCACGCTTATTCTGGTTGCCGGCTACCTGTTTATGCTCGCAACGGGCTATCTCTTTCTTGAGGTGGCGCTTAAAATGCCAGAGGGGTCAAATATTCTCTCCATGGCCGGTCGTTATTTAGGTAAATATGGGCAGATCTTTTCGGGCGCTATGTTTCTCTTTCTCTACACGTGTCTTATGGTTGCCTACTTTGCAGCTTTAGGCCCGCTTTTAGGCGGAAATTTTGGTCTTATTGCTGCCGCTATTTTTGGTTGCGCTCTTATTTTTGTTGGAACGCGTATCTTAAATAGGGTTAATGGTTTACTTGTTTTTAGCCTAATTGCTAGCTACATTTTGCTGCTAATTGCCGGCTCAAAAGGAGTGCAGACAGCCCTTCTTTCTAGAAGCAGCTTCTCTGACTTTTTTCTCCCGCTGCCAGTTTTATTTAGCGCTTTTGGATTCCACAATATCATTCCCTCTATCACCACCTACTGTAAGCGTGACAAGCGCACGTTAATCGCAAGCCTGCTATGCGGTACGGCAATTCCGCTGCTCATCTATATCAGCTGGCAGTGGATGATTTTGGGCTCTGTCTCGGGAAGTGATTTAGCTCTTACAGCGAGCTCCGGTAAAACAGCGGCATCAGCACTCGCATCTACTCCTTATATCGCCTTTTTAGCAAAAGGATTTGCTCTTTTTGCAATTATTACATCGCTGCTCGGTGTGGCTCTTTCTGTTGTCGATTTTATCTGCGATGGCGCCAAAAAACTCTCGCGCACTCTTGCAACGCTGCTCACCTTTGTGCCGCCCCTCTTACTTGCTCTACTCTGTCCTAAAATTTTCACTGGCGCCCTTGGTCTTGCTGGCGGCATCGGCGAGGCATTCCTCAACGGTATCTTGCCCGTTATGCTGGTCTACTCAATGCGTTACCACTATCGCGAAAACTCCACCTTCACCCTTCCCGGCGGTAAATCCATCCTCGCTCTACTGCTCGGAATTGCTCTGTTCGTAATGAGTCTTGAAATCACCCACCTCCTTATTCGTTGACAAGGTGGCCATCTTCGATGTGGCAGATGCGATCGGCAAAGGAGAGGATGCGTGTGTCGTGGGTGACGATGATTAGGCCGCAGCCCGTCTCTCGCTGCAGATCTTTTAGCAGCTGCATGATAAGCACGCCGGTTTCGTGGTCCAGTGCGCTTGTCGGCTCGTCACACAGCAAGATTTTGGGGTTGTGAATTAAGCCACGCACAATCGAGACGCGCTGCTGTTCACCCCCTGATAGCTGCCTTGGAAGGCGGTCAATTTTATCTTTCATACCCACTTTTTCAAAAAGCGCGATTCCACGGGCTTTTGCTTCCTGCTCGGGAACTCCTTCAAGCAGCAGTGGAATAATTGCATTTTCAAGTGCTGTTAGTGCAGGTACTAGAAGGTAAGATTGAAAGATAAAACCGATATTTTCACGGCGAAATTGGGAGGCTTCAGCTTCGGTAAATTTGGAGACCTCTTGGCCTAAAAGCTGACAAGAGCCGCTTGTCTGTTTAAGCAGTGTTGCAATAACCGAGAGGAGCGTGGTTTTTCCCGAGCCTGAAGGCCCCATTAACATAACAAGCTCATCCGCATTGAGATAGAAATTAATGCCCCGAAGAGCTTTAACCATAGTGCCATCTGTTTGAAACTCTTTTGTTACATCTGTGCAGCTCAGAAGATTTTTTTGGAGTGTCATCGTCTAAGCACCTGTGCTGGTTCTAATTTAAAAATCGCTTTTAAACTCAAAAAAGAAGCAAGGGCACAGATCAGCAGATTAAGCAATCCGCTAGCTAGAAGCAATTTCCAGTGAAGATAGAAAGAGAGTTCTGTTCCGCGAAGTAAAAGGCCAAAAAGACTAGCCGCACCAATGCCAAGACCCCATCCGATAGTACCTACAAAAACCACTTGAACAAGTGTCATTAGCACAATCGTTTTATCGCTAGCACCCATCGCTTTAAAGGTTGCTAGCGTAGGTATGTTATCTAGAACAAAGCTATAAAAAGTCTGTCCAGCAATAGAGGCGCCGATAATAAGTCCAAGAAGGACAGCAATTCCGAAATTAATTGGAATGCCTGTGTTTTTCATGTAGTATTTTAGTGTTAGGGTTTCAAATTCTTTTCCATCATAAGCGGCAAGTCCGGTTCGCTCTTTAATTTTTTTGCACAGCAATTTCTTGTCTTCTCCGGGAAGACTTTTAGCAAGTATAAACGTTAGGTTGTTGCGCTGTTTTGGAATGACTTGAAGGGCATTTTCAAAGGTCATATAAAGACGTGGCTGAAATTGAAAGGTGCGTGAGACTTTACAAGACCCTACAATCACGGCTCTCTTACCATTGATTTCCAGCTCATCACCAAGCGCAGCTGGAATTTTATTTCCTTTAGAATCAGTATGAAAAAGTTTTTCGCGAGCCCCTGTTTCATCGACAATCAGCCCATTTGTTTGCCGCAGATCTTCAATTTTCCCTGAAACCATTATCGGAGGACCTCCGATAAGTGTTGCGTTATCAATACCGACAAGAACGCAACTCTGAATGTTCCCATTAAGAAGTGTGGTATTTACTATGCCTTTGTAAATGGGCACCGCCCATTTGATGCCTTCAACACTTCTAACCCGATTCAGGTCACTGCTTTTCATCATTTTTACATCGTCGACAAATTCGACCTGATTATTCATCACCCAAATATCACCTTGAGAGGTGTCACCGATAAAAGCATAGGTTCTGGCTATAAGGCCAATAAAAATCGATGATTGCTGGGTTACAATTAGGGTTGCAAAAGCAAGGCCAAGAATAAGGGATATATATTTACTCTTATTTCCAACAAGAATTTTAATAGCGAGTTTCAGAAGAGGTTTCATAATCCCACCCCTCCACCAAGGGTTTTATAGAGGGAAATAAGTGATTTGTTTTCAGCAAGCTGCGCATCTACGATCTCTTGCTCTAGAAGCAGACTCTCGATTTTCTTTGCAAAAGCCTCACTCTGCCTCTCAAGTCCTGCGTCAAATAGGGCATTTATAAGACCCAATTCACGCGCTTTCGAGCCGGCTTTTTCTTGGGTCAGAAGGGTGTGCTCGCGCGATGTAAAATAGCTTGCAAGCGAGCTCTCCGCTTCTGAGAGTGCGCTCAAAATGGCTCCTTCATATGCAAGTAGAGCTTCTCTCTCGCTACTTTTTGCAAATTGGAGACGGTTTTTTAGCCTGCCAAAGTTTAAAATAGGCCAGTTAAAAGCTGACCCGCCTTGCCAGGTGACACTTTTAGCTTCTGCAAAATTATTGACACTCTTTGAGGCAAGGCCAATCCCACCGAGAAGTGAAAATTTTGGAAAAAAATCGGCAATTTGTGAGGCGACAAGAGAGGTTTTACTGGCTAAAATTCGCTCTGCGGCCCGCAGATCAGCCCTTCGCTTTAGAAGGTCAGATGGCACTCCAAAGTGTAGTTTTTGATCTGCTTGCGGCATAGGCACCAGCTCAAACGGTGGCAGGTCAACTGGCCTTTTTCCAAGTAGAAGTGAAAGTCTATAGCGCGCGATTTTACGTTCATTTTCTAGCCGAATTGAGCTGGCTGCAATTTCGGTAAAAAGGATAAATTCTGCCTCTAAATCTTGCTGAGGGGTAAGTCCAGCGCTCCATCTATCTAATGCATGGTCAATAATTGCTTTTTGGAGTGATAATGCCTGGGCCAGGTAGCGGCTTTTTAGCTGCGCCGCGCGCAATTCCATGTAGGTTTTGGTGATTTCACTAATAATGATTAGGCTCACATCGCTCTGCTGCAATTTGATCGCTTCAAACTGCTGGTGTGCGGCTCTGCTCTGTGCTCTCCCACTGCCAAAAAGGTCGATCTCCCAAAGAGCGTCAAACCCTATCTGAAATAGGTTAAAGCTCATACCAGGAAAGCCCGCAGTATTCTTGCTTGTTTGCGCGCGCTGTGCCTGCCCATTTAGGTCAATTTCTGGTAGTAACTCAGCATCCGCCACGCTGGCAAGTGCTCTTGCCTGAGCGACTTTTTCACCTGCAATTTTCAGGTCAATATTTTCCAGCAGAGCCTGCTCAACAAGAGCGGTTAATACCGGGTCATTAAACCCTTCCCACCACTTGTCAATCTGAGCGCCTTTCTCATCACCGCTCTCTTGAAAAGCCGAGTAAACCTGGACGCTCTGTTCAGGAGGGTTCCTGTTACAGCTGCTAAGTATTAATAGGATAAGAAATTTACTGCTCCAGCGCATCATCTTCTCCTGCATCGATGTAGACATCGACAAGTTCACCTGGATAGAGTGGGCCATTTTTATCATCTAAGCGGAAAATAACTTGAAGCACGCGGGTATCAATTTTTTCGCTATCATCACCTGTTAGGTTGGTTTTAGGTTTGATGTAGGGCTCGATACGAATAAAATGGAGGGGTAGTTTAAACTTACTGTTTCCGCGTAGATAGGCCACAGCCTTTGCCCCTGATTTGATGCGCCACGCCTCGACCTCATCTATATCGACCCGCACAAAATAGGGTTTTGCAGCGCCAAAGAGAATCAGTGGCATCTGCCCATTTGTATTGGCGATCTCGCCGGGGTGGATATTCACCTCCAGAACTCGGCCTGCAAAAGGGGCTTTAATCGTAGATCGAGAAAGCTTTGTTTCCACTGTATTTACTATAGATTTAGCAACTTCAAGTTCGCTTATCGCTATTTTTAAGTTCTGCTCTTGGGTGGTGAACTCTTTTGCTGAGACAGCGCGTTTATCTTTCAGCTGCTGAAAAAATTGGAACTGCTCAGCTGCATTTTCACTTTTTTGAAGCGCTAAATTAAAGCTGGCTTTTGCCCCAGCAAGGTCGCTTAGGAGGATCTCTTGGTTTAGTGTGAAAAGGGGCGATCCGGCGGCAACTTCCATGCCGGGTACAACAGAAACACTATCCACAATTTCGCTAAATGGTGTGCTAATGGCGATATTTTCGCTCGATGATTCAATAATTCCAGAACCAGCAACAAAGTGTTTATAAGGGGATAAGGGGGGCTCTACAGGCAGGGGAGGTGTAGGGGGTCTTTGCATGCCTAAAAAGACCATGAAAAGAGCTAGTAAAAGTCCACAAAAGGCAAGTAAAGGCAAAAATGGGTTACGCATAGGCATCTCGGTTTTTATACCAATTTAGAAAGTAAAGGGCGCATAGAAGAAGAAGTAAAGATGATAATATGTATGGCATATTAATAGATTCTTTAGCAAGGCTATGGCTCATCATCGGGATGACAGCGCTTAAAAATGTGAAAAGAGCGTTCCAGACCCCAAAAAGTTTTCCCTGCATTTTTCTGTCGACGCGCAGGGCAAAGAGCGAGAAGAAACCAGAAAGAACAATGCCGTGTGAAAAGCCGGCAAGGCTAAGTAGCGGCAGCAGCCAAAAAATGTCTTTTGCAAAAACAATAGCTCCGAGCGCCATAGTATTTAAAAAAAGAGGAGCTATCATCAGCTTTTCTGTGCTACCAAAACGGTTAAACGAAAATTGGGCAACAAGGCCGCCTATAAGGAAGCTGACAGATGAGAGTGCGTAAGCCTTTGCCTCCATATCTGGTGTGAAGCCAAATTTGTCCATTAGGAAGGAGTAGAGAAACTTCTCGTACAGTAGCCACCCTGCCATGCCAATGAGCGATAGTGTAATCAGATGGTAGACGTGCGGCTTGCGGAAGAGGTCTGTTACCCTAACAAATGATTTAACAAGGTCAATTTTCACTGTAGGGGTAAAAAAGCGAAAGGGTTTGAAGAAAAAGTAGGAGAGAAGGAATCCGATAAAGAGAAGAGCTGCAAAAAGAATAAAAGGACCATAGAAAGAGAGGTTAGGAAAACGCCTTCTATCTGATAAAAAGAGGCTGAAATAGGGGGATATCGACCAGGCAACCCCGCGAAGTGAGGCAAAAATACTCATGTAGAGTGGCCGCTGCTTATCTGAAACCAGGTCAGAGATAGACGCCTGTGCTACTGTCAAATTTCCAGCAAAAAGACCGCCAACCACCCGCGAGAAGAAGAGAAGGGGTAAATTGTTTAAAAATAGGGCAATACCCGCAAGTAGCATCCCAGCGCTAGTCCCAAGTGTGGTTACCAGCAGTAACTTTCTACGGCCAAAACTATCCGACAGGTCTCCCAAAATGGGGGTTGTGAGGAACTGGCAGAGGGTGTAGGTACCAATCAGGCCGCCAATTAAAAGATTTCTATCAGTGGCACTCGCGGTTATACCAACAAGTCCGCTATTACTTTCCAGCAGCGCCATAGAAATAAGAAAAGCGGCACTAATCATAATTGCCAGATCAAAAAAATAGATAAGAAAAAGGCTGACAAGAGCGATCTTTGAAACCGGTTTGCGCCTCAATAGCAACCTCTTAAAATTTTCTATAACTTCTCTGATCATGCCTATTCAATTAATCAAATAATTCCTTTACCACAATAAATGGACCCTTTGTTATCATATAACTCATTTAAGAGATTGTTTCATAGGGAGTATAAAATATGGCTATTGAGATCGATATAAAACACAATGGAGTTGATCTGAACACAATTAAAGCTAATTGGAAGTGTCAAAAAACAGAACCGACCTGCGGCACCCTCACTATAGATGACGTTACCCACGAAGTCACCCATAAAATTTACCAAGAGCAGATCTCCTGCATCCGTCGCGTCATCAACTTTATCGGTGCATTTTTCTGCGCAATCCCAGCTCTTCTACTCTTTGTTGGAGCTAAGCTTATCTGCCGTAAAAGTCCCGACTTTTCAAATTGGACAGGCCGCAATCTCCTTATTTGCCGCAAAGGCCGCCAGGCTAACATCGCCACGAGCAATGGAACCACCGCCCCTCTTCCCCCTCAAAAATCTGAACAAAAAGGTAGTATAAATGGATTACCAATCATTACTCCTCACAAACTAGAACAAGTTTTAATTAAAGGTGAAAAGTTAGACGAAGTGTTAGTGTTAACTGTGCAGCTTATTAGTGATATTATCTACTACTTTAGAGAAGTATACCCTCTTCCAGATGGGTTTGGTAAAGAGATATCGGACGAGGTTTGTGGCATTGATGACCCTAATTTGCTAATGAAGTTCTTGCATCAGGAAGGGGGAAAACAAGTGCCTTATACCGTTTTCTTAAGAGGTGGTGATCCGCTTAATCAAGAAGTGGTTATTTATAACGAAGAGTCAAAACAGGAGTTTTTAGGCGGTGATGCGCTTCTCTCTATCGTCGGGCACGCAATCATTGACAAAAAAATAATCCCAACACGATTTAAAGAGGGGAGCATAGTGCACTCTTTTGTGAAAGAGAGAATGGATCTCAAAACAGGCGATAAAAAGTATGCTTGCTCAGCTTTTATTACAGATATAGCAGATACAATTGCCCTTTGGAGACCGAGTGTCTTCTCATCCTTTAAAGGGGACAATGAAGTAATATGTAAAGTTGAAGATCCCCTAACAAACAGAGCCTGGAAGGTCTGCTATGGGTACGAGAAAATCACAAAGACAACGAAAGTCGGTAAGGGACCCTTTAAGAGAACTATAGTAACCCATTCCCAATCAGATACCAAAAGAATCTTTTTTGTTCTCGATTCTAAGACAGAGGACACTATTGTTATAAAAAAAGAGCTCAAAAAATTTAAATTGGAAGGCAGCAGTACAGAGATTGAAACAGGTATTTATGCTTCGGAGCCAGAGACTCAATTCTTGGTCCAATGCCTTATTGCTAAGTTTGCAACACCGGAGCTAAAAAGTTTAGTTGAAGAAGGCAGTGAACTGGGGGGGCTCTTGGACACTAACAAGAGAGTTGCTCAAACGAAAGATGTTAAAAAATTGATAAAAGAGAAAGTCAACCCACTCTCCCCCTCCGGAAGACTTATTGGAGGAATTACTGCCCCACGCCCAATTTATCACGCAATAGATCAGACTGTGACTATTGTAAGAGAGCCGGGTGGAGTTTGTAGGAAATTGTCTTTAGGTGGACCATTAGAGCAGTAATTTCTCTTAAAAGAGAGGTAAACAAAAAGCCACTCAAACAAAGAGTGGCTTTTTGTTTTTAGTGATGGATTGAATTTAGCGGGCTTTTGGCTCGCTAAATTCAATGTGGAAGCGCATGGGGCCGAGGTGGCCTGCCTGGGGCTCTGGCACGATGGTTGCATCGATCTCATGATTTTCAGAGATAATGGTGTAGACCATGCCGTTTTTGTGGATGGTGATAATCATTTCGCTTCCCACAGCATCTCTTAATTCTTCAGCAGCAAAAATGGCCTTAATTTCGCGCGACTGCTGGTGGAGCGGGTGGAGTAGCGCACTTGCTGACTGCGTCCATAAAAGCGATAGAGCGACTACTGCTGTAACAAATTTTTTCATCTTTTATTCCTATTTTGTTCCCATCTCCCAAAAATAGTACCATTATCCCTCATTTCCCCCAAACCAGCAGCGATCAGCAAGAAAAGAAAGAGAATTGGCAGGATA
>JAYUZV010000003.1:0-33894 GCA_043751475.1 Chlamydiia bacterium | reverse complement strand
ACTTCGGTTTGACTTGAAATAGCGGCTTTCCAAATTCTACTGGATCGCCACTATTGACTAGAATTTCTACAATCGTTCCCTCAATATCGGACTTGATCTCGTTCATCACCTTCATCGCCTCAATGATACAGAGTACTTGACCTTTGGCAATAGAATCCCCTTTTGCGACAAAAGCGGGCTTGTCCGGACTGGGCGAGCTATAAAAGGTTCCGACAAGCGGTGAGGCGATCTCATCGAGTCCAACGTGGGATTTACGATCTGCGTTTTGTGATGGCTCAGATATTACCGGAGGCAAACTAGCCGGAATAGGGGGATGCTGAAAATGGGGAGCCTGCATCTGGGAATAAATAGGCTGTATCGGCTCGTGGCACGCCTTTTCTAAGTGAATTTCTGAACCATCTTTGCGCTTAAGCAGAAGCTTTTTCATGCCAGCTTTGCTCATAAGGCGCATCAATTCCTTAATTTCATCAATACTCATTTTTAAGCTCCAATCTCTTTCTAAATAATAGGGGTATAGTAGCGTCTACTAAATCACCCCTCCTTTTACTGTGTCTATTTTTACAATCTCACCCGCACCTACAGGTGCAGAGAGACGCATACTCGCCCCATTTTCTAAAGTGACAATATACATCGCCTGGCCCAAATGCGAGACAGACTCCGAAGGGGGCTCTTTTTCGCACGACTCCACCTCAAGCTCGACAAATGATGGAAGGGTCATTGAAATTAAATCCTCTCCACAAAAATAGTGAGTGACCCACTCCCCTTCCTTTAAAAATTTTGCTTTGTTGCCAATTTTCTCTTTTGAAAGGGCAAATTCATTAAAATTCTCGTCGACAAAGATAAAGCTCTTCTCGTCTGCCAGAAGAAACTCCGCCTTCAGCTCAACCGGAAAAATCACCTCAACTTTCTGCTGAATTTTATAATGGCGCAGGCTCTCATGCCCCTCTTCTGTAGGGCTTCCTACAGAGACCTTATAAAATTCCGCCTCATCAAGAGCGCCAACCACCTTCGCCTTTGAGAGAAGAACAACCAGCTTCTTGTCGCGCTCATCTCTAATAAATGAGCCAATAGGAACCTGACTGATCGGCATGAATTCGCTTTTCGGTTTACTCTCTTCGATACTCTTAACCATGTTTTTCTCTCTTCTAGATGAGTCCAGCTACAATCTCTTTTAATTGCCTCAAAGAAAGGATAGCATAATCGACATCACTTTTTGAATCAGAATCGTTCAAACCCCGCCCCCAGAGCATCTGGACCGTATGCATCCCCAGCCTTTTAGCAGGCTGCAGATCACGAATAATGCGGTCGCCGCACACGACAACCTGGCTTGGCAAGAGGCGATAGCTCTTGCAGAGCTGCTCGTAGTGGCGCTCCTTCTCCGATTCGCGGCAAATAATAATTTGACTAAAGTATTTTTCAGAGATCCCTGATTTTACAAGTTTTTGGCGCTGCACCTTCTCATCACCTATCGAAACAATCGCCATCTGGTGGCTCGTAGTCAGCTGTAGATCCTCCAAAACCTCGCAGGCGCTATCAACGGGAAAGACCGGATAATCACCAAGCTCTTCCTCATAAAGAATTCGCTCTCCAATATCCAAAAACTTCTTGTTCCCATCGTGGAGCTGTAAAAACTCATCAAGAGCTCTGCTGCTACTAATAGACATCTCATTAATTCTAAGCAGCATTTCACTTCCCTTTTCAATATCAGGAATAACAAGACCCTCCTTTACCATCGCAAGAAGTGCCGCTTTTAATTTAAATGGGGTAATCGTCCCGCTGGTATCAACCAGCGTGTCGTCCAGATCAAAGATAATTAGCACCTGATATCACCTTTTTAAAATTATTCGAGATTATTCTAGCAAGACTATTCTAGCGAGCAGACTTTATTTACTGCCACCTCTGCTGCAATCTGCATCAGCTGATGGGCGAGCTTATCCGGATCGTGGCGAATCAAATTTCTATGCATCAGATCAGCCGGGTCACGCGCTTTTACCTCGCCCAAAAGGTCACACGATCTCACCCTAGAATCTCCCCTACAATCGTTTCCAACAGGATCGCCCTCTTCAGAGTATGCACTGAGCAGTTTCTGATCTGGCTCATGGTTATTGACCAGAATATAGTCGAAAAGGTCTCCACCTAGGAAGCTCCCCATCTCTCTGAGATAATCACTTAATTGATATCCTGTGGTCTGGCCGGCTCTGTTCATCAAATTAACCACAAAAACCTTCTTTGCCTTCGACTTTTTTAGACTTGTCGTCAATCCATCGACTAATAAATTGGGAATAAGCGATGTAAAAAGACCTCCGGGACCAATCACAATCAGATCCGCATTCTCCACCTCTTCTATCGCCTTGGGATTAATCAGTGGCGATGGCAGAAGCTCTAGCTTTTGGTACCCGCCATCGATCTCCTGCGACAGGTAGATCTCGCGCTCCCCTTCCAGAATCTTCCCGCTATTGAGCTCCATACGGAGGCGCACCTTTCCTGTTGTAACCGGTATGACATTGCCTTTAATCGCCAAAATTTTGCCGACCTCTTCAATCGCATGCTCAAAACTCCCCGTCACCTTTTCAAGTGCCGATAGCAGTAAATTGCCGAAGTTGTGACCCTGTAATCCGCCATTGCTAAATCTATAGTTCATCAGGTCTAGCATCAATTCCGACGAGTTGGAAAGGGCTACAAGACACTGCCTGACATCTCCTGGAGGCAAAACACCCAGCTCGTCCCGCAAAATCCCCGTACTTCCCCCATCGTCTGCCATGGTGACAATGGCCGATAGTGAAACGGGGTAATTTTTCAGACCTCGCAAAACAACAAAGTTGCCTGTTCCACCCCCAATCACAACGACTTTTAAATCTGCCATTACCCTCTTCCCCCTTCACAGGCCGCGCGTAAGTTTTTTATTGATTGGGCCATATCTGCTGCGTTAAAAAGATGCGATCCCGAAACAATTGTGTCAGCGCCACTCTTTACACAAGCTCTGCCCGTCTCACAATTAATCCCACCATCTACTTGTAACCTGACTTTTTTATCTATTTTTCCTTCTAGAAGAAGCCTCTCATAGATATCGCTTAAATCCTTAATTTTTTCCACCATATCCGGCAAAAACTCCTGTCCACCAAACCCAGGGTTGACAGTCATAATTAAAATCAGATCGCACAGCCCCAAATAAGGAAGAAGAAGTTCAACCGCTGTACCCGGTTTTATCGCAAGCCCCACCTCTACCCCGCAGCGCCGAATCGCTTCAATTGTCCCTTCAACATCCTCTGTAGCTTCAAGATGAAAAGTGATTCTATCAGCCCCCATTTTGACAAACTCTGCGATATGGTCATATGGATTATAAATCATTAAATGGACATCCAAAAAAAGATCTGTCGCGCGATTTATCGCTCCAACAGCCCGCGCACCGAGGGTTAAATTAGGGACAAAAAGCCCATCCATGATATCCACATGAATCGCATCAGCACCCGCGAGCTCAAGCCGTTTCGCCTCACTGCCAAGCGCGCCAAAATCGCCCGAAAGAATTGAGGGCTCTATCCATATCTTATTTTTCATCTTTTCAACTCACCTATACTCTTTAAATAGTGCTAGCACTTAATCCTTTTAATAGCGCGATCATCTCCTCTCTTGCCGCCAGCTCCTCTGAAAAATAGAGATACCCGCTATAGGCTATTCCGTCTCTCTCTAAAGCACAGCAGAGCAGATTAACGCCTCCACGCGCACGCAGCGCCTCTTCAATTTCGGAACTTGCTTTTGTAAGACAAGCGTAAATCCCATCCGGAGCCTCCTCTATACGTACCCCATCGCCGCTATCCCGCAAATCGACCTGCTCTAAAATAAGAAGAAACAACTTCTTTAAGAGAGCAGGATTTGCAGTCCATTTAAGCTGAGCAGGATAGATAGAGTGAAATAAATTCTCAAGCAGAAATTCTCTCTCGCAAGTTAAATCACTAATTAACTCTTTTAGTGGTCTAAATACTTCCATTTCTTTCAAATAAAGTCCGCCATTATAGTCGCGAACTCTTCCAAATATCTCCTCACACGCCTGCACAAGATAGAGCCTAGCCTTATAAAGGTCTATCGAGTGGTCCTCGCGCACAAATCCCGCTTGCGGTAAGCGCGCACGGAGCACAGCCGCCTCCTTCTGATAGCACGGAGCCACATCCCCCATGATTTTGACTCGTTCAATCTCAATATTTAAAAGGGATGCGAGCGGCTTTTCCCTCCCTTTTTTAATTAACTGCCCAAGAGGTTCTGAATCGCTCTCTCGCATGCGCGCAAGGACAAGGGTAAAGAGAATGTCACCCCCTATCTGCTGATCAAACGAGACCATCAGTTGTACAGGATCTTTAACCCCCCGCACCTGCCCGCTTAAAATAATTAAATTGCGCATCACCTCCTCTTCATTTCGGGGCATAAAAACAGGACTAATCAGATAGGCCACCTGATTTTTTAATCCAATGGGCAGACTGCCTCGCAACAGCTCTATTTCAGCTGCCGAGAAGGGCTCTCCACCCTCTTTTTCAACCTCCACATAAACGATATGAATTTCACAATTGCGCTGATTATAGCAAAAAAAAGAGCCCGGAGTAAGCCTCACATCTGGCAGGTAGCGCTGAAAGCTCCTCAGAAGATGCTTCTCATCAAAGAGCTCATTCTCTTTCAAAAAATTCATGCCGACAAAAACAGCTAAAACACTTTTTTCATCTTTTAAAAGGGTCGAGGGGCGGACAGAGACCTCGATATAGCGCTTACTGGTCTGTGCCACTATCTGCTGGCCTATTTTCTTTTTGAATAGGTAGAAGTTGTAGATGATTCGGACAAGGTGTTTATTAGATCTCTCCTCCCGAAATGCGCTGGCCGATGTGATAAAAAAATGGTCCATCTGATCGATAATTTCCCTATCAAATGAGAGAGGAAAGCGCCTAACAAAGTAGCAAATCTTCTCTTGAATTTGCCGCGTTTTATCGACATGGGTTAGAGGAGGGCTATTAATTTTGAAAGCGGCTAAAAGTTGAGTTTTTATATCGGGCAAGCTCTCTTGAATTGCAACAAAATCGCGCTCCTCTTCAAGATAAATTACAAGAAGGTGCAGGGTATAGGTCGCTGTGCCAATTTCAGGTAGGCGAAAATCGGAAAAAAAGGAGCGGCTGATATTGAGATGGGTGAGCGCCAAGAGAGATTTAATAACGATTTCCTGCAATTCTGGAGCAAAAAGAAAGCGAAAGCGCGAGATGACATAAACAGATACTGTGAGAGGATTTTCGCTCTTTTTGGAAAGAAAAATCAGGGGGAGATTTTCGTTAAAATCAGCGTAGGCCGGATCCTCTCCAAAAATTTCCCTCAGCGCCTGAGAGGTTGCCCTCTCAAAAAAATCCTGAGAGGAAATTGGGGCGGTGCGCTCACTTTCCAACATAGGCCTCCTCGTAAATAGGAAGCGCGGCGCTAGCGCTCCCAGGAGCGCCGATAACCGTTCCTGGAGCAGAAAATGGAGCGTCATGCGCATAAATATGCAGCGGCAGATGGTTGCGCTGCGCCAGAATCACCGAGCGCACCTCCAGCACCCCTCCCTCGCGCGCAATTGCTATCGCCTCATTGTAGCTTAATCTGGAAATTGGCTCCCCTACAGGGAAGCGTTTCGGGTCTTTGAGGTAAATTCCTGGAACATCCTTATAAAACTCGACCTGCTCCGCGCCAAGAGCGGCGCCAAGGGCCACCGCCGAAATATCGGACCCTCCCCTACCGAGGGTTGTAACCTCTTTTTCAAGGCTAACACCCTGGAAACCAGCGATGACAACGACCATTTTTTGGTCTAACCACTTTTCAATGCGAAAGGGTTGCACATCAATAATTCTGGCATTTGAATGGTCGGAGGTGGTGATCATGCCTGCCTGACTGCCGGTGAGGCTAATAGCCCTTCCTCCGGCCCTATCGATGGCCATCGCGAGAAGAGCTCCGCTAATTCTCTCACCAACTGAGACCAGCATATCCTTTTCTCTCTGTGGTGGACTCGGGCTGACCTCCTCGGCGAGGGCGATCAAGTGGTCTGTTGTATCGCCCATTGCGCTAACCACAACGACAAGACGATCAAATTTCGCAGCTCTTACAAGAACAATTTTAGCGGCAAGGGCAAAATGGGCAGGCGTGGCTACAGAGGCGCCCCCGAACTTTAAAACCGCGGTTCTACACCCTTTTTTGCACGACATATTGCGAAACTCTTAACAGATATCCACTGAAAACTCTATCTGGATAGACACTTTCCATCCAACTTTTTCTTTAAAGCCCTTCCAGTATTTCGGGGAAAAAGAGACAAATGGGGGCTATTTAACCCTTTTGAAGATAAAATTCTTGATTTTGTATCTTGATTAGGGTAAAAAAGATAGGAACGTATTTTTTGATTTTTGGAGAAACCTAGATAAATGAACCAGCAAAAACAAGCCCAAGAAAACTCTTATATAGAGCCTTCCTTTAACCAAGCAGATCTGAGAGAGTTTATGAAACTCATCGGAGGACTAGCCCATGAGCCCTCAAACGGAAGCAAACAGGCATCCGGTGACAGCCTAGCTATTGGATCTCTAATTCCCGGAACAATTGTAGCTATTGACCGCTCGAAAGGCTTTGCCATTATCGATGCAAATCTAAAAGCAGAGGCCCGTGTGCCTCTAGCGGACTTTGCAGATAGTGAAAATATCGAAGTTGGACAAAGACCCCTATTTGTCCTGGAAGCCTTTGAAAATAACAGCGGAGATGTTGTCCTATCGCGCTCAAAAGCCGCAAGAAAACAAGCTCTTTCGCATCTCCTTGAAACCCACTCGGACAAAGAGAATAATATTATCGAAGCAACCCCATTCAAAATGGTCCGTGGAGGCTTTCTCTGTCGGATTACCAACAAAATGGGGACAATCGACGCTTTTCTCCCGATGTCTCACGTCGACCCAAGCGCCTCTGCTGATCCCACGAGCATCCTAATGACCGAGAGAGCTTACAAAATCATTAAAATTGACGTCGAGAGACAAAACATTGTTCTGTCAGCGCGCGAATTGCGTAAAGAGATTTTCGCAGAGCACCGCAAAATAGCTCTTGAGCGCTTGAAAGAAGGCGATGAGGCAATGGGGCGCGTTAAAAACATCACCGATTTCGGCGTCTTTGTCGACCTCGGCGGTATCGATGGCCTCCTTCACGTCAGCGACATGTGCTGGGTCCGCAGCCCTATTGGTTCAGATGCGCCTAAGTATAAGGTGAATGATGAAATCCGCGTAAAAGTGATTACAATCAACCAAGCAACCCAGAGAATCGCACTGAGCGTTAAACACATGGAAGAGAACCCATGGACCGAAATTAAAGAGTGCAACCCAAATGGCACCCGCGTTAAAGCAAGCGTTAAACAGATCACCCAGAAGGGAATTATCGCCCAGATTGAAGCGAAAAAACGTGACGGATCAACTAAAACAATATGGGCATTCCTCCATTGCAGCGAAATTAGTTGGGTGGACAACTACCAAACTAAACTTGAGAGCTTCAAAAAAATGGACGAGGAATTTGATGCGGCAATCAGCAGCATCGACATCGAATTTGGCCGCGCGACAATCAGCGTAAAAGCACTAGATAAAAATCCTTGGGAAGATGTGGAGAAACACTTTCCAAAAGATGGGATTTTAAGCGGACAGTGTTCCAGCTACGACTCGTACGGAGTCTCTGTCTCCTTCCCAGACACCCCTATCAAAGGGTACTGCTCAATCAACGAATATAGCTGGCTTGAAACGCCTTCAGCGGCAGAAATGTACGACAGGCTTAAAAAACTAGATCCTGTGAGCTGCAAAATGCTCGGCATTGACAGAGAAAATTGCCGTATTTCACTGTCGATCAAACAGACAGTGGACTCTCCTTGGGGAGCCATTGAGACAGCACTTCCTAAAAATAGCGATCTCGCTTGCAACTTTGTCAGATCGGAAGGGGGCGCTTACCTGGTCTCGATCCCAGCTCTTGCTGACGTTGAAAAATCAACTGGGCTTGCCGGAATTTCTAACCTGCTCGCTAGAATCCAGATGCGCGATGTACCTCAAGGCTTTGTACCTGAAGCCGGAAAACCGCTGCCAAATGCATGGGTGGTCTCTGTAGACAAAGAGGCAAAGCTTATTACTTTAAGTTGCAGCAGTGCTAAAGTAGGCGCTTTTACCCCTTCTGCAAAAAACAGTACGTAGCACCTATTAAAAACCCTAAAAAGGGATGAAGGGGGTTAATATAATTAATCCCCTTAACTCTAAGGAAAAAGAGCTTAAGATAATTAATAACCGAAAACAGCAAAAAATATGAGCAATAAAGATCTCGTTGGAATCATCAATTACTACTCCAAAGACAGGGGGATTCCACTGCAAACTCTAGTATCCATTGTCGAGATGGCGGCTGTTAAAGCCTACAGCAAGCTCTACCAAGATGCCCTTGTCGATGTGCGCGCTGAATATAATGCAAAATCTGGTGAGCTTCGGGTTTTTTGCACAAAAGAGGTTGTTGCAAATGGGAAGGTAAGATATCCCGAAAATGAGATCGAATATAAACAAGCTATTGAAATTGATCCGGATTGCCGTATTCAGCAGAAGCCACCTTACGAGGTTGAGGTCGAACTTAAGGCTAGTTCCAGTTTTTATGCTGTTCAAAGTGCAACCCAATATATTTTAGATGAACTGCGAAAAGCAGAGCGCGATGTTGTCTACCAGGAGCTCTCCGGAAGAATTGGATCGCTTGTTTCCGGAACAATTACCCGCACCCCCTCAAAAAAGGGTCGTACCTACGATGTGAATATTGGTAGAGAGATTACTCTAAAAGCCGATCAGCTCATGCGCGGAGAGCATCCAAAAGTGGGTGATCGTATCCAAGGGGTCTTAATCGAATCTGTCAGCGAAGAGGGCAGAAAAGAAGTACAACTTTCCCGTCTTTCTGAAAAACTTCCTCAGCTTCTCTTTGTAGAAGAAGTTGAGGAGCTGAAAAAAGGGGTTATTGTCATTGAGCGCATTGCAAGAGAACCCGGCGTCCGAACAAAAATCGCTGTTTCAACAACAGACACAAGTAAAGTAGACACTAAAGGGCTTAAGGGCGCCATGATTGGCATGGGCGGCATGCGTATTCAAGCTGTGAGCCGAGCACTTTCCAATGAAAAAATCGATATCTTTCTATTTTCAAAAGATCCAATGGAAATGTTGCAAAACATGCTAGAAAATCAGAAAGATTATAAAATTAAAACCGATGGATCTGGGTTTAAAATTTATCTAATTGTCGCAGACGATGAGTATCCAAAAGTTCTCGGAAAAGGCGGCAATAACATCCGACTAATGGCAAAAATGCTGGGTGATGAGCGCTATGAGATTACCGTTGAAAAGAAAGGGCGCTACATCTGCCAACTAAGAGAGCAAGTAGACCGTTTGCTATCCTCAGATTCACCCCTTCTAGGGGAGTCTCTGCGCTCACTTCTTCCAGAAAAGCAGCTTGCCATGCAGCTGCTTGAAAATGCGAGCGTCCACACTGCTGAAGACCTGCTGAAAAAATATGCAGCAGCTCATGAGGGCCTACCTGTTATTGAAGAATCGCTTGAAGGTATTGATAACAACGAGGAGAGCGCCGAAGAGGAGACGATCAGTCTTAAACAGCAGGAAAGAGAGGTTATTCCTGGCCTTTCGACAGATCTTATTAATGACATTGTCGAACATCTTATAGGGCTGTTTCTTGAATCCAATCCAGAACTCTCTTCAGATGACGAGAGCGAAATTGCTGAATAGCGTTTCAACTAAATATTTTTAGAGGTAGATTTTGCACGAAAAAAAAGCGGCAAGCATCAAGCAAAAAGGGACGGCAGCAGAAAAAGCGAGCCCTAAAGGCAACACTAAGTTAGCGGGACTCTTTGCGTCTGCGCCGAAGAAACCACTACCCCAAAAAATTGTCCCCTCCCCATTGCCTGAACCAGAAATCATCGAGGTAAAAGCTCCTATTATCCAGCCTCCTATTATTCCTATAGTGTCGCTAGTACAAGAGCAGCCTCCTATTATCCAAGAAGTTGCCATCGAAATGCCGCCTACCCCTCTTGAAGCTGAAGTCTCTCCTCTAAAAGAGATTGTGCCGGAAGAGAACCCTCCAGAAGTTGCGTCACCTCCACCTGAGGTAAAAGCTTCCCCTTCAAGAGCAAGTATTCTGCAAGGTTTGATGGCAAAAACCTTCTCTGGAAGCAACGATTTACGTATTGTCAAAAGTGCTGACCCAGCGCCTCAAAAAGCGCCGGCAACACGCTCCTCGTTTGGTGTTTTCACAAAAACATACTCGCGAGCCACATCACCCGTTTCAACCAGCCGAACGCCCTCTTCAACACAAGCAACGGCAAAGCCTGCCGCTGCCGCAAAAGGACCAGCAAAACCTAAAGCGGGAACTGGAAAACCTTCTTATCAATACGGAAAAAAAGACCCCTCTGATACCACGTCAACTAATGAGGAAACTTTTTTCCTCAAAAACAAGTACAATAAGCAAAAAGCCGAAGAGCTAGATGTAGTCAGACCTACAACTCTCAAAATTATTTTGCCCATGACAATCCGGGACTTTGCTGAGGCGATGAAATTAAAAGCAGCAACTGTCATTGGCTATCTTTTCCAGGAGTTTGGTAAAACAGTTGGACTCAACGAACTTGTTGACGACATCACCCTCTTCCAGCTTGTCGGTGACAAGTACGGATCCAAAATTGAGCACGACACTACCGAAGAAAACAAGCTCAACATCACAGATAAAACTATTCAAGAAGAGATTGCCGAAAGCAATCCCGCAGATCTAGAAGTGCGCTCCCCCGTTGTTACCTTCATGGGTCACGTAGACCATGGTAAGACAAGTCTAATCGGCAAAATCAGAACAATTAATATGACAGTTGGCGAGGCTGGCGGCATCACGCAGCACATCGGTGCATTTAGATGTCAGACCTCTCACGGCATGATCACTATCCTCGATACACCCGGCCACGAAGCCTTTACTGCAATGCGCGAGCGGGGAGCCAATGCAACCGATGTCGTTGTCATTGTTGTCGCCGGAGATCAGGGGGTTGAAGAGCAGACAAAAGAAGCTATTAAACAGGCCCGCATGGCAAATGCCACTATCATTGTGGCCATTAACAAGTCAGACAAAGAGAACTACAACCCCGAATCGGCTAAAATGGAGCTGAGCAAACTAGAATTAATTCCCGAGGAGTGGGGTGGTGACACAATCATGATCAACTGCTCGGCTACAACAGGTGAGGGCGTTAATCAGCTCCTTGAAAGCGCCGCGCTACTTGCCGAAATGTTACAGCTAAAAGCCAATCCGAAAGCCTCTGCTAGAGGAATTGTCCTCGAGGCGCAGATGGATAAAGGACTTGGAGCTACTGCGACTGTACTGGTTCAAAATGGAACGCTCAGACCGGGTGATGCAATTGTCTTCCCCGCGTGCTGGGGACGCGTGCGTATGATGCAAGACGAACATGGCGTACGTGCCAAAGAAGCTGGCCCAGCGGTGCCTATGAAAATTAACGGCCTATCGGCTATACCTGAAGCAGGCGATGATTTTATCGTTATTGCCGATGATAAAGAAGCACGCGAACTGGCCCAAAAACGGTCGCACCGCAAGAATGAACAGCTTATTGCCCTGCGGAAGCGCAAAGATCTAGAAAAAGCGATTCAAGAAGATGCGGCAGAGAAGGGAATTAAGGTACTCAACATCATTATCAGAGCCGATATGCAAGGATCTGTTGAAGCCCTTGAGCAAGAGCTCGAGAAAATTATCTCGACAAAGGCGAAAGTCCATATTCTGCACTCTCAAGCAGGTGAGGTTAAAGAGTCCGATGTTATTAGCGCGTGCACATCAAAGGCATGCATCCTCTCTTTCCACAACCGCATTGATAAGTTTGTCGAAACAAAAGCGCGCCAACTGCAAGTTCCGATTTTCCGCGAGAAGGTGATCTACCACGCTATGGACACCATCAAAGCGAAACTCAAGAGCATCCTAGACAAGCTCCCCGAAGAGGTCGACCAGGGAAGTGCGCTTGTAAAAGCGACCTTTAAATCGTCAAAACTCGGCCTGATTGCCGGCTGTGAAGTAACCTCAGGAATGATCCACCGTAAACATCTGATCCGCATTAAGCGTGCTGGTGAGCAGGTCTGGAATGGACATTTATCCTCTATTAGGCGCGGCGAGAACGATGTCGCTGAGGTAAAAAATGGGATCGAGTGCGGATTTGTGCTCCAAGGCAACTTTAAAGTTGAAGAGGGTGATATTATTGAAGCCTACGATATCGCTTATCGCGACCAGGAGCTGTAAAAGATGGTAAAATCTAGTGATCGCAGACGCGATAAGATCAATTCTAATTTGCGCAAAGTGGTTGCAGAGGTGATTCAAAGAGAGGTTAGAAACCCCTTTATTAAATCGATGATCACTGTGTTAGATGCAGAAATCAGCCCTGATTTACACGAAGCAAAAATCTTTGTCAGCCTGTTTAATGGAGAAAAAAACCCTCAAAAAAGTGCTGAAATTGATGAAGCATCGTTTGCCGCCCTTCAATCGGCGACAGAATTTGTCCAAGTTAAAGCCTCAAAGTTAGCACCTATGCGCTTTTTTCCTAACTTAACATTTAAACTTGACAGATCTCGCGAAAAGCAAGATGCAATTGACCGTATTTTCAACGAATTAGAGAGCGAGCAAAAACTCCCGCCAGAAGTACCCCCAGCCCCATGACTCTGTCCCCTCCCTTTTCTCCTCCATTAGAAGGACTACTTCTTATTGATAAACCAATCGGATCGACATCTTTTTCTCTTGTCGCCAAACTCCGCCACCTAACAAAAGTCAAAACAATCGGCCACGCAGGAACGCTAGACCCCTTTGCCACTGGTGTTATGGTTTTGCTTATCGGCAAAAACTATACGCGCCTCTCTAGCCAATTTCTTGAGTGCGATAAAGAGTATACCTGCACTGTGACTCTTGGCGCTGCAACTGACTCTTATGATATTGATGGCGAGATCACCTCTAGCTCGGATAAAATTCCATCCCTTGAAGAGATAAAAAGCTCGCTCAAAGCATTTAATGGAAAAGTATTACAAACACCTCCCATGTTCTCTGCAAAAAAAGTGGGAGGCAAAAAACTCTACGAGCTAGCCAGACGCGGTATTACAATTGAACGGGCAGCGGTTCCAGTAGAAATGGAAACAACGATTCAAATTTACAACTACCCTTACCTAGAACTGCATGTGCGCTGTTCAAAGGGCACCTATATCCGATCAATTGCACACGATCTCGGCCTGGCACTTGGCTCCTATGGCCATCTGTCCAAACTTAAGCGCATACGCAGCGGTGAGTTTTTACTTGAAAATTGTATGACTATGGAAACCTTACTCACCCCTTCATTTGACCTGTTAACTCATCTTAAAAAATGGAACCCCTCACTATGCACGTCGTCACAGATTTAAAAGACATTCCTAAATTACACAGCCCCTGCGTCCTCTCTATCGGGACCTTTGATGGGCTCCACCTCGGCCATCTCTCTCTTCTTTATAAAGCGCGCGAAATTACCAAAAGCGGGCTCAATCCCGGGACACTTGCCGTTTTAACATTTAGTAACCACCCATCTGAACTTTTTACACCTAAAAAAGTTAGCCCGAGACTCTCATCTCCCGAGCACAAGTTACAACTCTTTCAAGAACATGGTGTCGATCTTGTAATCTCTCTCACATTCAATCGCTCTCTATCGGAAAAACCATATGACCACTTCTTAAAATGGATTAAAGATAGCGTCCCCTTTTCTCACCTTGTTCTTGGCAGCGATGCCCTTTTTGGCAAAAATCGCGATGGTTCACCCGAAAAAGTAATCAATTTAGGAAATCTCCTCTCATTTAAAGCAGCGTACCACCCAAAATTCGAATATCAAGGAGAGCCCATTAGCTCAAGCCTAATCCGAAAACATGTTACAGATGGCAATCTGGAAATTGCCTCCAAAATGCTGGGGCGCCCCTACTCAATTGTTGCCCTTTTCTCTCCGCCACCGCATCAGAAAGATCTCTTTTTTGCAGAGCAAGTTACCCTCTCTAACCTCTGCCTGCCTCCGCAAGGAACATATAAGGTGATGGTAAAAATCAAAAATCGGTTTATTCCAGCAACAGCCGAAATCAATAAAGAGCCCCAACTTCTATCCGTACGCCTCGAAAAAGCAGAGAAACTCGCCTCCCCACTCATGTTTGAGGTGATTTTTTGACCGCTTTTTTGGTACACTAGACCCTAATCAATTGTTATTTAGGAATTTTCATGTCATCATCTCTCTCATGTGGAATTGTCGGCCTACCAAATGTCGGTAAATCGACACTTTTTAACGCGCTGACAAAGGCTGCTGCTGCGGCTGAAAATTACCCCTTCTGCACCATTGAACCGAATGTCGGAAGCGTACCCCTAAAAGATATGCGTCTAGACAAACTCTCGCAACTCTCGGGCAGCCAGAAAATCCTCTACGCAATGGTCAGTTTTGTCGATATTGCCGGCCTTGTTAAGGGTGCTTCCCAGGGTGAGGGCCTCGGCAGTAAATTTCTCTCAAATATTCGCGAAACAGATGCTATTATCCAGGTTGTGCGCTGCTTTGACAATAGCGAAATTGTCCATGTTGCTGGAAAAATTGATCCGATATCCGATGTTGAGACAATCAATATTGAACTGTGCCTGGCCGATTTGCAAATGTGCGAAAATGCTATCAGCGGCCTGGCCCGCAAGGCCAAATCAGATCCGAAGCTTGCGCTTACTCTCGCTATTCTCGAGAAGGTCAAGACCCACCTTAATGAGGGCCAGGCGGTACGGACACTCTCCTTAACGGATGAGGAGCGTGAATCGCTTAAAATCTATCAGTTCCTGACAGCTAAAAAAGTGCTCTATATCGCTAATGTTGCAGAATCTGACCTCCCCTCCATGCGCAACCACTACGTCGAAGCGCTTGAAAAACTTGTTGGCACCGAAAATGTTCTTCCAATCTCAGCGCAGATCGAGCAAGAGCTCCAGCAGCTATCAGAAGAGGATGCGCAAACTCTTCTGGCAGACTACGGCCTGACAGAACCTGGCCTCGACAGGCTCTGCCGTAGCGCCTTCCGCCTGCTTGGCCTGATGACCTATCTAACCACCGGCGAAAAAGAGACCCGCGCCTGGACCATTAAAACAGGTACGAAAGCGCCCCAAGCCGCCGCAGCCATCCACACCGACTTCGAAAACAAATTTATCCGCGCTGAAGTGGTCTCATTCGATGACCTCATCTCGCTTGGCTCCCTCGATGCCTCGCGCAAAGCTGGCAAGCTCCGGGCTGAGGGCAAAGATTACATCGTTAAAGATGGCGATGTAATCAACTTCCTCATCTCACCATAATCGTCCACTTCTAGCTTTATTTGCTTCATTATTGGTTGACCACCATTCTTTTGATGCGTTTTTCTTTGAAATTTTTTAGATTGCTGATTTTCGCTATCTACACCCCTGCCTTTTTTAAAAAAATGCGCTAGTGATAAATTAGAAAGGGAAAAGAGAGGTAATTGTGTGGATTTTTTTGGGTTTAGTTGATATTAGGGTATATTGAGTAAATTGTTAGTAAATTATGGCAGAAAAGTCGGAAGCAGCAACGCCAAAGAAATTGCGTGACGCGCGCAAAAAGGGGCAGGTGGCTAAGTCGCAGGATTTCCCCTCTGCTTTTACCTTTATTGTCTCCATTTCGATGATTCTCACATCCGCGCAGAGCATCTACGAGCAGCTCTCCTCATACATGCGCTTTGCCTTTGGCTCTATTGCAACTAATATCGACATGAAAAATCGCGCGGGTGGCTTCCTCGAGCAGTCTTTTATGGTCATTTTAAATGTCACCTTTCCGATACTTTTAATTACTGTTATTTCGGGAGTTCTCGTCAGCTTCCTGATTGTCGGCCCTCTTTTTTCCCTTCAGGCCATGGTACCGGACATCAAGCGCCTCAACCCTGTTGACAACATACGCAACATATTTAAATTCAAAACACTCTTTGAACTGTTGAAGTCGATGTTTAAAATTACAGGGGCTATTCTGCTAATTTATAGCGTTGTGATGGACAGTGTCGGTGAAATTGTTGCAACAGCAGCCCTCCCTATTGTCGGTTCCCTCCTTGTGTTTGGCAATTTTCTGACGCAAGTGGTTGTGCGCGTTGGAATTTTCTTTATTGTGGTGGCAACTATCGACCTGATTTACCAGAAGCGCAACTTCGCAAGCGAAATGAAAATGGAAAAATTTCAGGTTAAGCAAGAGTATAAAGATAGCGAAGGTGACCCGCAGCTCAAAAGCAAACGCCGCCAGAGGGCGCAGGAAATCGCCTATCAAGATGGACCGGCTGCTACGCGTAATGCTAGGGCTGTCATTACAAACCCGACAGATATTGCTATTGCGATACATTATGACGATGAGGTAGAAGGAGAACCAGAGCCACCCATGATTTTGGCAAAGGGAAGTGGCACGCTCGCTGCTGAAATTATAGCCGTTGCCTTAGAATATAAAGTTCCGATTGTGCGCAATGTTCCGCTAGCCCAGTTGCTAATGGTTCAAGGTGAGATCGGCGAGTCGATTCCTTCGGGGGTGGATGATGAGATTTATATGGCTGTGGCTGAGGTTTTACAATATTTAAGCAAGCTTAGCAAGCCTGAGCAAGATGTTAACAGAGGACTCTTTACATGAGTGGTGGCAACCAGAATAAATTCGTCAATTTCCTCAGCAATACCCATCTGCTAAAAGCAATTGGTAGATCAACCGACCTGCTGCTGGCGCTTTTCATCGTGACAATTATCATGATGATCATCATTCCCGTATCCCCAAACTTTATCGATGCGATGATCGCCTTGAACCTGACTATTTCGCTGATTTTGCTGATGGTTGCCCTCTATATTCCACGCGCTGTCAACCTATCGATATTCCCATCACTGCTTCTTTTAACAACCCTTTTTAGACTCGGCATTGAAATTTCAGCAACAAGACAGATCCTTCTGCACGCCGATGCCGGCCACATCATCTACGCTTTCGGCGGCTTTGTTGTGGGAGGAAATTTCGTTGTCGGTGGCGTGGTCTTCCTAATTATCACCATTGTCCAATTTATCGTTGTGACAAAGGGTGCCGAGCGCGTTGCCGAGGTTGCCGCACGCTTTACACTGGACGCGATGCCCGGTAAGCAGATGAGTATCGACGCCGATATGCGCAGCGGCGTGATTGATGCAACAAAAGCGCGCGATCTGCGCCTAGCACTAACCAAAGAGAGCCAGCTCTACGGTGCCATGGATGGTGCCATGAAATTTGTTAAAGGAGACGTTATCGCGGCTATTATCATCGCGGTTATCAACATTGTCGGCGGCCTTGTCATTGGCAGGTTTATGCACGGAATGACCACGCTCCAGGCGGCGCAGACCTACGCCATTCTCTCGATTGGTAGCGGCCTGGTCTCACAAATCCCCTCACTCATGGTGGCCCTTACAGCCGGTATTATTACCACCCGCGTCTCATCGGATAAGCAGGATGACCACCTTGCAAAAGAGATCACAGCCCAACTTGTGGGACAGCCAAAAGCGATTCTAGTCGCAGCAGCCGTTGTGTTCGGTATGGGATTTATCAGCGGCTTTCCGACATGGATTTTTATGATTTTGGCCGCTCTGATGGCCGTGCTCTCCTACTTTAAATTGCGCAAAGAGAAGAAAATTAAAGATGCCGAAGCCAGCGGAAGCGCTGTCGGCGTCGATGGTCATGAACTCTCTCCTGGAGCAAAAGCCGCCTTTAGACTTACCCTACCGGTAATCCTCGAGCTCGGCAGCGGACTTTCACAAACAATCAAACCGCAAATCGATAAATTCACGCGCAGTATGATCCCAAAAATGAGCGCGGCACTCTACCACGATCTCGGCCTCGAATTTCCAGGTGTCCATCTGCGCACAGACTCGCCAAATGTAATAGAAAAACATGGCTACAGCATCCTTGTTAATGAATCCCCGATTGCAAACGGAATTATTCCAGAGAAAAAGGTGCTAACCAACGCAAAAGAAGAGACACTGAAGCGCTACGGAATTCCATTCGAGCTTGTAACTAAACCCATCGGTCCAGCTGCGCTATGGGTTGACCTTGCCTACGCTAATCAGCTCAAGAAATTGGAGATTAAATATTGGGAACCCGTCGATGTGATCCTCCTCCACCTCTCGCAAGTTCTGAAAGGGAATGCACGTGAATTCTTAGGGATACAAGAGACAAAAACAATTCTTTCGTTTGTCGAAAAATCCTTTCCAGACCTTGTCAAAGAGGTCACCCGTCTTGTGCCGCTACAAAAGTTAACAGACATTTTTAAACGTCTTGTCGAAGAAGAGATCTCGATTAAAGATCAACGCTCGATTCTTGAGGCTCTATCCGACTATGCACAAACCGAAAAAGACACGGTTTTGCTAGCGGAATATACAAGATCTGCTTTGAAAAGATCGATCACCTATAAATTCTCTCAAGGAAGATCCCTCTTATCCGCCTATATTCTTGACCAGGGCATTGAAAATATGGTCAGGTCATCGATTAAACAGACATCGTCAGGTTCCTTCCTTGCCCTTGATGCCGAATCGACAGGACGCATCTTGCAAAAGATACGTGATACCATCTCAAAACAGACTCCAAGTAACGGACAGAGCCCAGTGCTAATCACCGCTATGGATGTCCGCCGTTTTGTACGTAAAATGATCGACCAAGCCTTCCCAGAACTCGCTGTAATTTCTTACCAAGAGATTACAGAAGATGTCCAAATACAACCCCTTGACACGATTAAACTCTAATGGCAGACCGCATCGATCCTATTCCTCCCATTTCAGGCTCAGCTGCTGCCGCACAAGCAAAAGCGGCAATGAACTCTGTCTTTCAGGAGTCAGCTGCAATTGCTTTTCAAGAGTGGGGTGATAACGCCTTTAATAATCCTCTTACCATTATGCGACGCTTTGAGAGGCTTGACGAGAAGTTGCGCGCGAAGAAAAATGGCACAGAGCAGAGCAAATCGACCGATGAAGAGAGCGCGCTTATCGAGGACATCTCTGAAGCAGCCGAAGCGCTCGAGCAGCAGCACCCAGACCTCTCCTCTGAGGATCTTATTGACCTTTTCCTAGCCCTTCACCGAGGAGTGACAGAAGATGAGCTCCTCGGCCTTGCCAAAGAGAAGCTGAAGGATCCAACCCTAATTGACACAGCCCTCGATTTTTTGACCGAAAACTCAAAAGGAAAAGAGAAAACCGTTGCCAAACGGGCTAAAGAAGAGCTCCTTCTTCAGTCGGGACGCGAGGTCTCTGCCGGCCACAACATTGGTGGATCTGCCTACCAATTTGCGGAAGAAGGGCTCGGAACAGCAACCATGCTGCGCGAGCTCTACCGCGAGCTGACCAGCAAAGAGCGAAGTGCTCTTCAGATTTTTCAGGAGCTCTTCTCTCTCTACAAATTTGACAGAGTTTTACAGGGTATTGCCTTTCTACTTGCATCCCTTGGCCTTGACCTCAATGCAAAAGGCCCCTCAATTGATCCAGCACAGCTCAAATCAATTCTAACCGACTGCCAAAAGTTACAAGGAATTGTCGGTGTCTACGCCTTTTTTAATAGACGCATGTCCCTACTTAAAGCAGAATTCGAACGCTACGGCTTAGAACTTCCAAAAGAGCTCAATTTTGAGTCCCTATCGCGCACTTTTCTGCGGATTTTGGAAGATAAATACCCGTCAATTAAAAATCTATTTGCAGCGTTAAAATCGCTCGGTCTCGGCGAGGAACTCATCGCACAGATGCTTATTCTCGGCCAAAACCGCGATGCGCTGCGCCATACCAGTCGCAGGCTCTACCGCGACGAAAAACACCGTCAAGATTTAATGAAAGCGCTTGAAGAGGCTGCTGAGGAGATCGAGGATCTGCTCGATCAAGAGGATAAAGAAGAAGGTGGTGAAGAGGAAGAAGAGGATGAGTAGAACAACATTTGAGGAGATCTTACCCGCTTTTGGAGAAACACTCGGCATTGAACTCATCCCAGACCATCACGACCGCTGCTGCTTAAAAATTAATGGGACCCTATCGGTTCAGCTAGAAAAAATTGAGGATGGAAGAGTGCTTCTTATTTCAAGCATGCTAGGGACACTTGCCGCAGGAAAATACCGCGAAGATCTTCTGGAAAATGCCTTAAAAGCAAATGGTTTTTATCCAAAAGCCGCTACCCTTTGTTATATTCGCAGAGCTAATGAGCTCGCCCTTTTCAGAAAGCTTGAACTGGAAATAGATACACTAAGCTGCTGTGCTGAAATCTCCTCCTTCATCGACACCGCCTCTTCTTGGCAAACTGCGATCCGCACCGGCCGCACCAGCCCTTAATCACCATTTTTCACCACAGAGAAGAGAGTTGTAGGTATCTACAAATAAACGATAGGGCTCGTCTACGAACTTCACCCTATCGTTTGACCCTCCCCTTCCATTTTTTGCCGAGGTGGATTATTCTGAAAAGATGAGAGTTTTATTTCTTTTACTTGTAGTGTTTTCGCTGGAGGCGGCACCGAAAAAGGTGGTGGCTAGCCAGGAGAGCTCGCTGCTATCGAGTTTGGACAAGAACTCCGTTGCCGACCACCTCGCCCTTCACAAACTCTATCCCGATACGCCTGAGGGCAAGGAAGCGCTTAGAAGAGCGTGGAAATTGCTGGGCGGTGAACAGACTCCTCTGGCACTGCCCCCAGTAGAAATTGGGCAGATGATCTCGCTTGTAACAAATAGCGGTATCAAAAAAGAGATGCATCTAACCCTCCCCCAAATTGAAGCTATTGAAGCTCTTTCAAAAAATTTAGCTCACACAAAATTAAAAGGTCATCGCGCAAAGACGCGCGCTGAGGTCCTCCTGCTAGCGCCAGAAGAGATCGACATTGCAAGAGCGCTTCTTCTCTTTCAATTTGACGATGATGAGCTGGCTCCACAAAAAGTGCGCGCCTATGAGGCGACAATTGACCTAATGGCCCTCCAAATTCGCGCCAGACTAAAGCCAGAGAGCTCTGCTGCTGAAAAAATCGAGCAGATCAACCACTTTATCTTTCACGAGATGGGATTTCGCTTTCCCCCTCATTCACTCTACGCAAAAAATATCGACGCCTACACCTTTCTCTCCTCTGTTCTTGATAGTCGTCGGGGGGTGTGCCTTGGAGTCTCTATTCTCTATATGGCATGTGCGCAGAGGCTAGATTTAAAGCTTGAAAGCATCACACCACCTGGGCACATCTTTCTGCGCTATAAAAATGGAGATGATCTCATCAATATTGAGACCACTAGTCGCGGTATTCATATGGATAGTTCTCTCTATTTAGGTCTCGGCACGCGCGAGTTGCAGGTGCGCAATTTGAAGGAAGTTGTCGGTATGGCCTTTGTCAATGAAGCTTCTGTGGCGTGGCAAAATAAGGACTACCTGCAAAGCGTTGCTCTCTATGAAAAAGCGCAACCTTTTCTCGAAAATGACCCCCTACTCAATTTACTACTCGGCATTAACTACCTATTTATCGATAAAAAATCGGAGGGGAAAAAATTGCTAAAAGCTGTTTGCGGCAAAACCTTTCCGGGCGAGGTAGCGCCCGATACAATTGCCGAAGATTTTTTGCGCGGCAAGGTCGATGTCGAGGGCATTAAGCGCAGTTTTTTACACGTCGAGGGTCGGGATTCCATTCTCGCCAAAAAAATGGAGCTAGAAGAGACTCTCAGGCGTTATCCGCACTTTCGGATGGGCCTGCTACAGCTATCCACATGTTATTTACAGCTCGGCAGAGTGCGCGAGGCCCAAATTCCGCTTCAAATCTATCACAAAATAGATCCCACAAATCCAACTGTTGAGTACTATCTAACACTTATTGCCCTCGAGCAGCACGACTATAATCTCGCCTGGAAACACCTGGAACTTACAGAAAAAGTGACATCAAAAGTAGACCATCACCCAGCCGCCCTAAAAGAGACCCACCTCACCCTTCTAAAACTCGCCCCGACCCATTAATCTAGATTGACAAAGGGGATTTACTTTTCCATAATATGTGGTGGAGGAGATTATATGGAATTTACAGAGAGTGTTACAGAGAATTTTCATAAAGCACAAGAGTTAGCTGCAGCTTCTAACCACACTCTACTGACCCCAGACCATCTGCTAAAAATACTTCTTACAGATAGCACCAGTTACTTTCAGAGTTTCTTCGCATCGGCAGATCTTGACTGGAGAGACTTAGCTAAAAGAGCCGAAAAAAGGCTGGAGGATCTCGCTGTAAAGCCGGGTACAGAACCGACGCCGTCACAGGAATTTCAACAGCTGATCCATGAATCTGAAAAACTGCGCAAAGAGTGGGGGGATAGCTATATCGGTAGCGACCATCTTCTACTTGCCTATTTCGAGAAAAAGCCAGGGGTCATGAGCGAATGGTGTGCAAAACAGCCTCCTAAAAAAAGAGAGATCGAGCAGAAAATCAAAGAGATACGAGGAGGGAGTAAAATGGATTCGCCCACTGCTGAAAACACTTTTCAAGCGCTAAAAAAGTATTGTAAAAATCTCTCGGAGCTCGCAAAAAAAGGAAAGCTCGACCCGGTTATCGGCCGTGATGAGGAAGTGCGCAGAGTGATGCAAGTTCTCTCGCGCCGTACAAAGAATAACCCCCTGCTTATCGGAGAGCCTGGGGTTGGTAAAACAGCTATTGCAGAGGGGCTTGCCATCCGTATTTATAAAGGGGATGTACCAGAATCTTTAAAAAATAAAGAAGTTGTTGCACTCGATATGGGTAGCCTAATGGCGGGCACAAAATTTCGAGGCGAATTTGAAGAGCGATTAAAAGCCATTTTGCAAGAAGTGGAAAAAGCGGCTGGAAAAATCATCCTCTTTATCGATGAGGTCCATACGCTTGTAGGAGCAGGTGCCAGTGAAGGAGGGCTTGATGCAGCAAACTTGCTAAAACCAGCCCTTGCAAGAGGTGAGTTGCACTGCATTGGGGCAACCACTTTAAATGAGTACCAGAAATATATTGAAAAAGATGCCGCTCTTGAAAGGCGCTTTCAGCCTGTTAAAATTGACGAGCCTACAATTGAAGATACAATTGCAATTTTACGCGGATTGCGCGACACCTATGAGCTCTATCACAATGTGCGTGTTACAGAAGATGCTATACAAAGCGCAGTGAACCTCTCTGTCCGCTATATTGCCGACCGCTTTTTACCAGATAAAGCAATAGATCTTATTGATGAGGCTTGCAGCAGAATTCGCCTACAGCTCGATAGCCTACCACTGCCGATTGACCGGATGGAGAGAAAGCTCGAAGCTCTTCACATTGAGCGTGCTGCGCTTTTACGTGAGAAAGACAAGGGATCCCCAAATGTGGAAAAATTGGGCGAGCTTGCCTCTGAAATTGAGAGCGTTAAAAAGGAGCTTGCCTCACTAAAAGAGCGCTGGGCAACAGAAAAAACCTCGCTTGCCGGAGCGAGTGAAAAAAAGATGCAGTTAGATAGCCTAAAACTGGAAATTGACGCAGCAACAGCGCGTAGTGACTTTGGAAAAGTTGCAGAACTTAAATATGGAAAAGTACCAGAACTCGAAAAAGCCCTGGCCGAGGCGCAAGCCAAAATAGATGGGAAAGGAGGGAGTCTGCTCAAACAAGAGGTCGATGGCGATCTTATAGCAGAAATTGTTTCGGAATGGACAAAAATTCCAGTAGCTAAAATGTTGCAAAGTGAAGGGACAAAATTGCTAAAACTCGAGGAAAATATTCATCAGCGAGTTATTGGTCAAGATTTTGCTGTAACCGCTGTCAGTGAGGCGATTCGTAGGGCACGCAGCGGTCTTGGAGATGAGCGCCGACCTATTGGAGCCTTCCTCTTTGTCGGACCTACAGGAACAGGCAAGACCGAATTAGCAAAAGCTCTTGCATTGCAGCTATTTGATAGTGAGTCCTCAATGATTCGCCTCGACATGTCAGAATTTATGGAAAAACATAGCGTATCAAAAATGATTGGCGCCCCTCCAGGATATGTAGGGTATGATGAAGGAGGAGGGCTCTCTGAGGCCCTCAGACGCAGCCCTTACTCTCTTGTGCTACTTGATGAAATTGAAAAAGCACATCCAGATGTTCTAAATATTCTGCTCCAAATTTTTGATGAAGGTCATTTAACCGATAATAAAGGTAGAAAGGTGAATTGCAAAAACTGCCTTTTTATTATGACATCAAATATTGGGGCCGATCTTTTACTGAATAAAGCAGGGAGTTTAAAAACCAAAGAGAAAGTCTTGGATCTAATCACTCCGGCTCTTCGAGCCCACTTCAAACCGGAATTTATCAACAGAATTGATGCAATACTCCCATTTCTACCTCTAGAAGAGAAGGATATGGAGAAAATTATCCTCATTCAGCTACAGCCTATTGTTAAACGTCTCGATGAGCGCGATATTCACTTAACATGGGATGATGAAATTTTAAGACATCTAGCTAAAATTTGTTACGACCCCCACTTTGGCGCAAGACCTGTTAAACGCGAGATTCAAGAGAGTATTGTCTCTCTTCTGTCAAACGCCCTTTTGAAAGGGGATCTTGCTTCAGGAATGTCCTGTCATCTCTTGATGAGAAACGGGTCTATTACCCTCTCTAGTAAGTAAAGGTCGTGCACAGGTAGTAGGCCATACCAGAGGCGGCAAGCTGAACCGTAAGATTGTCGGTACCGTGGCTCGAAATGGCCTCAACAACTGCCGAGAAGAGGGCAACAGCAGCGCCAATGGCAAAGGCTGGAAGAAGTGCGACTTGTAAAAAAAGAAGTGACGGAACAGCAACAAAAAAACTGAAGATCAGCACACCAATTGACCCCTCGAGTGTACGTATCGCCTTTACAGCAGAAAGGGATGGCACGCGGTAGGGATGAGCGCCAAATCTGCGGCCAATTACCTCACCAACAGCATCACCGCAGCCGCAGACAAAAAAGCCGACAGCCGAGAAGTTGCCAAAGAAGGTGTAGCTGAGAATGCCTCCTAGGCCTGTCGCAAGAAAAGGAATCAGAATATAGCGCTTTTCATTTGGCGCATCTTTCGGCCTTGCAAGTGCTTTGTAGAGCAGGAATTTTTTCCCGGAAAGAAGGGTATAGGCGACAAGAAGTGAAGTAATCATTCCGAATAGAATCAGTATTTGCAAAGAGAAGAAAAGTTTGAGGATACCCGCTGCAAAAAAGATAAAGAAATGAAAGATTTTACGCGTATAGGGGATATCCAGCTTTTTTTTTGCTGCCAAATAGGAGACAAAGCGTACCACCAAAAGTAGGTAAAAAAAGAAAGTTGGCACAAGAAGAAGCGCGCTCTTTAACGGGAAGCGACTGAATATGCCCTTAAGATCAATAGACAGACCACTTACTGTATAGTCAAGCACGCAGGGGGGAATAGCCGGTCCCAAAAGATCGCGTAAACGGCCTGCATAATTCGAAAGCTGCGGCCCGTAAAGATACCAAGGCCCACCCTCTTTAACCTCTGCATAATAAATCGCGCGCGGAGGGATCATCTGCTCCCAGCTAAGCCCCGCTTCTCTGGCAAGTTTACTCTCTTGCTCTCTGTAAACAAGCCCTTTATATGCAATGCACTCAACTCCTCTAACACCTCTCTCACTCAGTTTCATAAAGCCGTCTGGACCAGGATAGGGTCCAATAGCGAGGTTGGGTCCTAGCACGCGCGCCTTAGAAATATCTGCAAAAAGAGAAGGCGGTAGTGGCTTTTCTTCTGATCCGTACGCCTGCTTAAATCCCTCAATAAGATAGGGCTCACTCGGGTCATATTGAATGGCAATAGGCCCCTTCTCATTTCTGATCTTAAGGGCATATCTCCACAACTTTTTCTGTTCAAACGGCAGCTTTGAAATAGCAACGATCTCTGATTTCACCCCCATTTTTTTAAGGCTTTTTTGCTCTGCAATTAATGCAGGTGTGACCTCTCTTGTTAACATATAGACTTTACGTAAAAAAGGTGATGACCCAAGAAGTTCTACTTCTTGCTTACTCGGCTGGCTTATCAGATATTTCTGCGTATCGTACTCTTCAACAGATGCGCCCCCAACATCTGCTCTCAAGATATAGGGAGTCTTAACACGAGGACCATAGATATAAAAGGGCCCTCCCTCGCGCCAGCTAAATGGATTTTTTTCTGATCTCTTTTCATACCCCATTCCATACTTTGCTGCGCGCTCTGCATCAAGAGTAAATCCGCCGAATTTCGCGATATATAGCACCTTTTTAATACCAATTTGCGCAAGGCGCGCAAACTCTTCCTCAGTTGGTCTCGGACCGACAATACAGTTAGGTGTAATCAGAGCAATTGGCCCTTCAGCAAAAGGATGCTCTATGTCTACCGGATGAATCGATGGCAAATCATACCTGTAAGAAGAGAGGAAAGTGCGAAATGAATCGCTCGTATAACTTCCTTCATTTAAGGATCCGGGATAAATAATGAGTTGGGGAGATGGAAATGACTTAATTATCTGAATCTGTTTACTAAGTTTTTCAGGATCATTTTCCAGAATAACTCTTGTTAAAGGAATGGGCAAAAGCGATGCACTCTCTAATTCGTCTATCATCGAATCTTCTATCTGAATAAAAGGGTTTGTTTCCTCTGACCGTAAAAGAACAAGCCCCTTAATATCGGTATAAAAAACGAAGAGGAGCATTTCTCCTGGAGAGGGCTCAGCTGATAAAAAATGGCCGCCTGGTAGATGAAGAATTGGCCCGCGCTCAAAGCTGCGTATCTGGCGGATATTGCGCGATTGCATAGGAAGATTTTTAAATGTTAACCTCTTGCTCTCCGTCAGTGCAAGCCGTATCACGCGCGCGCGATCTTTTCCAAGATAGCAGTGGATGTAATAACGTTTCTCCTCATCACTTGCAAGCTCTATTGCTTGATCGACAGCCGCCTTATTTTGTGTTAAATCGATCCACGGAACCATCGGAAGGCGTACATATTCAAGCCCTGCACGCTTTGCATCGGCCTCTTCGTCGTGAAATCCTTCCACTGGAGACAGTAAAGAAACGACAGTTGTATAGCCTTTGTTTTTAAGCTCCACCATTTTTTCATAGCTCGGATAGCTGCCAAAAGTGAACTGCCCATTTGTCGATTCAATTTCGATATTACTCTCATATTTACCAAGAAAAAAAAGCCAGCTAGTTGCAGCTGATGAAAGCAGAATTCCTGTGATCAGGGTAAATGCAAAAAAGCGCTGTGCATATAAAATCAGCCTCGTCAAATAGATCGAAAGCAGGAGCGAGCCAGAAAAGAAAATGGCCATCAGCGATCTGGCAAAAAGATCTTCTGTGAATTGCGAAACGCTGCGCAATCGCAGCCAGTCCACACCTGGCCGAATCAACCCTAAAAGGGTGACAACACCGAGAGACTCTCCCACGAGCAACCAGACAAATAGAAAGAGGACAACAGATAGAGCTGTAAATCTAAAAAAGCGCTTTTCAAACTCTTTCTTTGCACGCCCTAACACTGTTTTACGCTGGAAAAAGCGGTTGTAGATTTTCCTTAAAAATCGCATCGTTAAAACACCTACTGTTTAACGATTGTAATTTTTCCACTGCGCCACTGATTATCTCTGCGCAGCACCTTCCAAAAGGCCTGGATACGGGCCAAAAGCAGCCAGTGGCGCAACCCCACACACTCGATAAGGGCATACAGCAAAATCTGAGGTAAATTGCGTATCAGCGGATAGCGTCTAAATGTGAGCTCTTCGACAAAAAGGGCAATAGCTGACATCAACATAGAAAGGGCTATTCCGGCAATAAGACCCTGAACAAGAAAATCCCAGTTAAGAACACCGGCAAAAAATGCAGTGAATGCTAGAAAATAGCAGGCAATTTCAATAAGTGGGAAAAGTGTCTCTAAAAGAATTAGTGGAAAGCCCACTAGACCGAGCAAGCCGTAGTAGGGGTTGAGAAAGAAAAACCAGTATTGCCCCAGCACTTTTAGAGTTCCGCGCTGCCACCTTTCGCGCTGCTGCCAGAGGGGTTTAATTTTATCTGGAACAATTGTCCAAGCGACACTTGCCGGAACAAAGTCAATAGTGAAAGGTCTCCCCTCACCCTTTAATTTGCGATAGAGACGCATGGTGAGTCCAAGATCCTCTGTCACCGTATCTGTCGGATATCCTCCGACACTCTGGACGCTTTTACGGTCAAAAATTCCAAAGGCGCCTGGAACAACCATATTGCCTCCAAAAAGCGATGCCCCTGCCCTAAAATTAAAAAAACCGCGCATATATTCGAGGGTCTGGATACCGGCAAGTAAATTCCGCGGAAAAACCACTTTTTCAATTTTACCGTTTACCACGCTGCACTCATTAAGGACCGAGAGCGGGCTGCCGAGAGCAACTGCATCTTTGACCGTCAAAAAACTGAACATCGCTCTGTGAAAACCTTCGCTTTCAATAAAGGTGTCGGCATCAGCAGAGACAAAATAAGGGGTATTACACAAATTAATGGCCGCATTTAAGGCATCAGCTTTTCCCCCATTGACCTTATCAATCACCATTAAATTTGGATGGCCGGAGGATCTGTAATAGCCATTAATTTTAGAGGTAGGAAAGCGCTGGGGAAGCCCCGCCGGCAGCTTAACCATCTTGAAATGTTCGATTAGTTTTAAAAGAGAGTTATCTGTCGAACCGTCGTTAATTACGATGATCTGCTTATTGCGGTACTGAAGGTTAAGAAGCGCTTCAATATGGGTAATAATATGCTCCTCTTCATTCTTGCATGGCATGAGAAAGGTGACGCCCGGGAAAGAGGGTGAGCTTGTAAATCTATCGATATTTTCTGAGTGGAGTGCACGGAATCTGAAGTAGAAAGCGAATGTCGAAACGAGGAAATGGACGAAATTGAAGAGGACAAGAAAGACAACTAACCATAAAAAGCAGTTGTACATCTGGGTGATGATCGTATTGATCTGTGCAGGTGTCATCTCTTTTTTTCCTTATCTCTATGGATCTAAATCTTCTGGCAATGCAAGGACAAAAGCGGCTGAAGGGCTGCTCTCTGTAGACATTTTCAATACACTCTTTCGTCCGCTTTTTCGAAGAGCATTAGCCGCTGCAAGTTGCACCTTTAATTTGGGGTCGTCCAGTAGCTGTTGCAAGACACGACCTACATCCTCTCCTTTTGCGATTCGCAATGCTGTAGCTGCGGCTATACGAATACGCGGATCAGGCTCGCCTGCCAGTGCAAGAAGTTCTGGAAAAGCACTTTTTGGCGGGTGGAGGGCAAGCGCTCTTACAGCGGCTAGTTTTACACCAGAATCACTACTTGATATAAGCGGTTTTACAAGCTCTATAACCTCATCGCCAAGCAGAACAGCCAGCACTTCAATGTACACAATTTGCAGCTCGGGATTGTTTTCCTTTGAAAATTGTGAAACAAGCCATTTGACTGTCTCTGAAGTGCCGCTTTTTAAGGCATCTTTATAGGCAAAATGGAGGCGCTCAGGCTCTTTTGAAAGACGCTGCATAAGCGCTGTTAATAGCACCTCTGATCCAATGAGGACGGCGCATATAGCCGCTTCAATGCGCACTGAATCGGCTTTGTCAGATAAAAGTTCAAGCAAAATCGCCTCATCTGCTACTAGCGGTGCAAGTACAAAACTGCGCACTGCAAAGTGGCGGTTATTTAACGAAAAACTTTTTGCCATTTTACGGGCTTTGGGTAGCAAAAACTCGATTGTGATTCCCTCGCGAAAATCTTTCCACCACTTGCCGGAGAATGTGCGGTCACTCTCCTCCAAAACAGGGATCATCGCCTCCATTTTGCGGAACTCTTTTGGCAGCAAATCGGGCCGGAATTTCTTCTCTGCTTCAACCGCATCTTTCAGCCAAAGTCTAAAACCAAGTTCAAGCCGCACACGCCGCTTTTCGCGCACTTCCGATATTAGGCGCTGCACGCACGAGGCAAAGATAAAAAAGACAAAGAAAATGGTCAGCCAAATTAGCAGCTTTGAGAGCATATTTGTTGTGACAAGCGATGTCAGCATAATCTAAAACTCCCAAGTAAAACTGGTTTTAACAGAGGCTGCTCTGTAGGGCGAATTACTGACATAATAAGAGCCCGAAATTTCCCATAAGAGCAGGTCACGAAATCTATGACCAAATGCCGCCTCAAATTTGTTCGACTGCGTATCTCCGCTTGTTTGGATAACCAGATCTCCTATAACCCTAGACTCATCACGTGTGTGCTTCCAACTGTGGGAGTAGGTGAGTTCCAAATAGGTGCGGTAGCGCCATAGGTGATAAAAGCGCAGCTGAACCTCATGTTGGCGATAAAAGAGATAGGCGTAGTAGGCAGAGGTATCCTGATCAAACCAGCGCGTCTCATTTTCATAGCGCACCGATAGATAATCCTCAAAAATAGGCAGGTTACTCTGTACAAACCAGCTATAGGCCCATCTGATGTTATCAATCGCATCGTCATAATAGCCGTTTGAAAAACTAATTCCGGCAACTGGATTAAGCGCGAGGGGAAATTCATACTGGTAAGAGATCCCATAAGATATAACCCGAAGCAAATAGGCTATATCGAGGTCAAAATCTTTAGCGACAATCGAATCATAACCCCCTCGCAAACGAGCAGAATGGCGCCCATGCTCATAAACAAACTGGATGCTGGGCTCAAAACGGGTTGTTTCAACCATCGCAAGAATCGCTGTTCCGACTTGATCAGCATGCACAATAGTTCCGCTTAAAACAGCCGAAAAGTCATCTGAAAAAATATAGTTAATTTTCCCTTCAAAACTCGTTATTCCGTAGCTGGTTGCAATTTTATCATCTTGCGGAATGATCTCCTCTCTCTGATCAAATCGACTAAAAAAAAGGTCGACCCGCAGGGGATCATCAATAGGAATTAGCAGGCCAAGCTTTATATTTCTCCCATCTGTTCTGACAAGGTCGCCTACATCATCATCGCCTTCAATAGACTGAGAGAGTTTCCCTTCGATACAAAGGGTCGGATCAGTCTGTTTTTGCACGCGCCAAAGAACGTGCCACGGATGGTCAAATTCTGGGTTATGCTCTACCATATAGCGCAGATGCGGTTTGCCCTCACGGAATCGCACCTGTGCAGAGCGAGCTCTGGCAAGCCCCACTCGCGCTTCCTCGCTATGCGGATCGATCGCAACAGCTGACTCAAAAAAGTGCGCCGCCAGCTCTTCATTCCCCTGTGCAAGTTCGACCTTGCCAAGGCCAACACGCGCAATTGCACTTGCCGGATAGCGCTTAAAAATAGCAGCGGCATCTTCATACCGGCGCGACCAGTAATAGAGTGTTGCTAAAAACATCTCTGCATCAAAATTTTCTGGCTCAAGTTGTAAGAGGTGTTCAATACGACTTTCCGCTTTTTTTCGCTCACCACTCCAAGCAAGAAGGCGCGCCGATTGATAGAGATCCGAAATGCTATCTGGGGAGCAATCCAGACGCATCTCATAGAGTCGCAGAGCCCTATCAAACTTCTTTAACTCCGTAAACTCCTGCGCAAGGGCTGGCAGACTATTTAACGTGGACGCGTCACACGGCTTTTCTTTTAATTTTGCTAAATAGTAACTCTCGGCCTCATTCAAATCACCCGATATAAATGACCTGTCTCCGGAAGAGCATCCAGCACACTCTTTCTCTAGCTCGGCAATCTCCGATGTGCGCCCCTCTTTTGCAAACTGCCGTGCCAAAGCCCGTTTTAAGCCAACATCGGCAGGAGAGCATGCGCAAAGCCGCTGATAGAGAACAATTGCACGCTTGGATTCCCCCCTCGAGGCTGCATTTTTTGCAATACGCTTTAAACCGCGTAGAGCTCCTGGGTGGCACGGATGGCTCTCCAAAATCTGAATATATTCTCTCTCTGCCTTTTTCTCTTCTCCATCGTCTAACCACTTTTCTGCACTCTCAAGCTGTTTATCTACAGCAGATTTGGGCTTCTCATCAAAAAAGCTTTCAAGCTCAGGGAGAAGTGTCGCCTCAAGAGAAAAGGCTCTCATGCACAATAGCGATGTGAGGAGGGCTGGTAATGCGCGCATAAAGATCTGTCTTTAAAACCTATTTCGTCTCTGCTGGAGCAGCTGCCGGCTTTTCTAATTCAGCGAATTTATCATCAGCCTTTTCAATACCGCTCTTCGCTCTGCCCAGTCTATCTTGGTCTCTTCTGTTGTCTGGAAGGGACGTTTCATACACCTCAACAGCAAGGAAATATTTGCGCGCTTTTTTCAACATCTTCTTCGCTTGGATGCTCTCTGTTGCCGCGATATCCAAAGCTTTCCAGAGATAGGCATTCCCAAGCGCTAAATCGACCTCATAGTCATTTGTTTCATCGCTATCGGCCGCTGCAAACCCAAGACTCTTACTCAAGTTTTTAATTCCCTCATCGCGTGTCTCCGCCTTCCACGATTGAATTTTACCGAGTAAATAGTAGGCAAGATATCCGTTTGGAATGGTCTTAATATTATCCGCATCGTTTTTCTTGCGGCAGGCAATGACCTCTTTAAGGCCATCTGCAACCTCGGCAATCCGTATCTCTTTATCGTCTCCGTTTATTTTCTGAGCGTCATTTAGTTTTTGACCTAACTCATCAACCCGCGCCCGGTCGCTCTCTTCACTCCAACCAGCTGGACAAACGACCTGTTTTTCAGCCTGCGTCATCTCCTCTTTTGGCGCGCAAGCGGTAAACAGTGCGCTTATTGCAACTGCGCACGCTACATATTTCAACTCTCTTTTCACCGGACTCTCCTATTATTTTTTTATATAGCTGCTGGCGCGGCAGAGCTCTTGCGCACTTCATCAATTGCGGCAAGCCCGTTCTCGACACTCTTTCTGCTCTCTGTATCTAAGCGCTGTTTTTTTAATCCTTGATAGAGCTCTTCAGACTCTTTAATCATCCCTTCATTATGGGCAGCAATCCCCTCCCAAAGCAGTCCATTTGCAAGAGCCAACTGTATGTCGGTATCGTTTGGAGAAAGGGTTAAAGCGTCCCGCAAATGAGCGATCCCCTCTTTGCGCTCCGATGGTTCCCAACTCTCCATCTTGCCCAGATAGTAGAGCGCCATAGAATTACCACCTTTTGCGACATTTTCATCCTCATTCTTTTTGCGGCAATTAATCTGCGTGCGCAATTCACTCTTTAAAAGGTCGTAATTCGGTTTTGAATCAGCAGCCTTTAAAGCTATACTGACACGCTCTACCGCTGCATCTTCTTTTTCTACGCTCCACTCGTTACACCTCTCACACCCAAATGCAACAGCAGTAAGGGCTGCTAAACCGATCAAGACTCTCATTTTTTTCATGATAAAACTTCTCTCTGTCAAAACAAAACTTTAAATCACTTATTTCCTTTAGCGCGTTTTTATTCAAGCAAATTCACTCTTGGCCTATGCACCAGAGGAATTTACTCTTGTCCAATAAGGTCACTTGCTGATAAACTCGGACTGTTTGAAGATATTTTTGTTGGAGATACATATATGGCAAGAGAATGTCCTATTGCAGGAAAGAGCATTGGTCGCGGAAATAAGGTTGCACGCAGAGGAATCGCAGTTGCAAAAGGCGGTATCGGCCTAAACATTTTGGGCCGCTCTAAGCGCACATTTAGCCCAAATCTACAGAAAAAACGGGTTTTCAATCCCGCAACTGGCCTCTGGAAAACAATAGCCTTGAGCACAGCTGCCATCAGAACCGTTGACAAACTTGGCTTTGAGGTGACAAAGCCGACCTTTAAAAAGTCAGTTGTAGCGCACTCACCAAAGAAAGAGCTTACACCTCGAATGAAGAAAAAAGCAGAGAAGAAGGGGGCAGCTAAAAAAGCTGTAGCGCCTAAAAAGAAAAAAGCCCCTGCCAAAAAAAG
>JAYUZV010000002.1:0-12252 GCA_043751475.1 Chlamydiia bacterium | reverse complement strand
GAGCGGATTAAGTCTACGAGCGACCTGGACTGGGGCGCTGCCGAATGGGCTGGTATTAACCCTTTACATGACAAAGATTCCGGCAAATTTCTAATTCTTATGGACCTGCTTTTTGATGCTTCTATTCACTTAAATGACTCTCTTTCCGCAGAGCTTTTAGCCTCCCGCTACAAAAGAGTTTCACCTGTTCTTGAAGAGGCCATTAACCTAGATGACTGGCAAGATGCGACCAAAATTGCAGCGGAAATCGCAGCTTGGCCCACCACCCGTCCCGAATATTGGAGAGCCCTATCAGCCTTTGTGAAAGAGAACTTTATCGACTAATTTTTAGGAGAAGCATATGGCAGTAGCCGCGCCTAAAGGTGAAGTTGATTTCGAAAATGGTGTAGTTGACGATGTCACCTGGGGCGCCTCTTTTAGCGAAATTGGACAGTCAGCAGATATTACAAAATGGATGGAGTGGGTTCTAGAAATCGGCTCCGATGCACCAAATCCCGAACTATCACTAAAATTAAAGGCCCTTCTAACTGATATGTGCGCGCTGATGGGGCAAACTAACCTCACTTGCGGCGCTTTTTTGGGATCAATAGCCACAGATTCTATTGGCAAAGCCCACGCCCTTGCAAAAGAAATAATTGATGCCGAGGCCCCCCTATCTACCCAAGCTCCTTGTATTCACAAACAGAGTGTCTCCTATTTTCAGCTGATTTACCTTCTAGAGCAGGTCTGTTTACAATTGGAATTTACTCTTTTTGAGCGCTCCATTAAAAAGATTAACCACTCAAAAAAAGAGCTCCTTCTAGTGCACTCTACTGCGCTGCCTGCTCTGTTTTTTGAGCCTTTTACTAAAAAAATAGCGAAAAGCAAGGAAGATCACTCGGCTGCTGTTACAGCCTTTAATGCCCTTAAAAAAGCACTCTCTGACTTATCGGCACAGTATAGCCCTAAAAGCGTTGAAACACTCCACCCGATAGACCAGAGGGGCAACCACCATTTCCAAAACGCAATTTTAGACGATATCCGCAGGTGGCACATTGGAAGTGCTATACTCTACTACAGAAAAGCTCCAGATGCTGCTGAAGAAGCTCTTATTATCGAGAGAATCTACACCTGGCCGGCCGGATACTACACAGTTGTCGACATGAAACAAACGAGAGAAGCAAAGAAAAAAATTAATACCCCAGAAGAGGTGATGCACTATTTAAAAGGTTCTATCGGAAGCGATTTTTCTGCTACAGCATTCAAAAAGATTCTTCAACAAGAAAAAGGGATTTCAGACTCTCTCTACGCATTTTTTGCTTCGATGAAATCTCTTACTACCTCTGCTTCATCTGAACTGACCTCTCTCTCTCTTTATGCAGCTTCTTTAAAAAAAGAAGCAAAGGGACGCCTAAAACACCCAGATTTTGACCACCTTATTGAAGCGATACACCGTTTAACAAAACCCACTACGCCTACTAAAACAGATAGCTTTCTTGAAACTTTTTTTCTGAAACACGCAGAGAAGTGCCACGGAAAGCCATTAACTATTATGCCCATTCTTGAGGAGGACGAAGCTATTTTAGGCGGCGAGGAGATAACTTGTGTCCTTACACTTGTCGCGCCTATTTTGGGCTTTAAGGGCGCCAAAGAGCTTTATAATTTTTTACTTAATGAAGGGAGGAGCTCTCCTGCCGGAACAATCTATACGCTCGCTAAAAATAGTGCAAAGGCTGATGGGGCAACTCTTTTGACTCTTTTTAAAGGATATTCGCCCGATAAAAGCAAGCTATTCTGGAACAGCAATCAGCTGCTTGAAGTGTCTGAATTTGAAATGCTTACACGAGCCACATCCCTGCTTAAAGTGACTAAGGCCTTTTACAGCGATAAAGCTGTCATGGACGGTTTGATTGCGACAGGCGACAGCCGATTACTGCTGTGGAAAGAGACCCCTCTTGCACAAAAAATCTTGGATGGCGTGATAAAAAACCAGCCGGTAGTACCAACTGCTTCCGAGCGAATCGCTCTTGGGAATTTAGACCCCCTTATGGAACAGATGCGCCAGCGGTTTTTTTCCCTGCTTGAAAATCAACCCCTCGAGCTCTCCCCTATGAACTGGGAAAATTTAGAAGATCTTGTAAGTGCTCAAGAAAAGACTCATGGAGGGTGTTGGATTTTAAAAATTAAAGAGCTTATCGTCGCAGAAAAGAGCTCCGGCCACCACTACCTGCTGCTGCGCACCTCACGCCGAATACCTGCCGGCAGCTCAGAATTTCTTTACCGGCGCGATCTGTATAGTAATATCTGGGGGCTTCTATCAAGTCAAAACGAGGAAGATCCTGTTTCCATCAAAGAGTTTTTTGATTTAATCAAAAACACCCATAGAAACGCATCCCTTCTAGAATGTCACTTTTTACCTAATGAACCAATAAATGAGTAGGGTTTATTAAAAAAAAAGAAAAATTGGCGTGAAATAACTATTTTTTTATTCGCCCCATTTGTTAGAATTTCCACCGAATAAAGAGCAAAAAACAGCTCAGGAAATAGTTGAGGCACTAAAATGAGTGGAGTAACAACCTTACCTTCAGCAGCATCTTTAGACTGGCAATTACCGGAAAACCCTTTAGGCTGCGAAATAGTTGATAACTATTTAGGGCGAGCCCCTTCCTCCTTTACCCACCCCTTGCGCGGCTTTAAAAGCATCGAAGATTTCAATGAACATACCTCCCAGTTCGCAATCAGCCCTCACCTCGGCGAAGATGGCGAAAAAGATGAGCGAAGAGTCTCTGGAGCTTCTGATATAAGCACAGCTTCTTCTACAGATGGATCCGACTCTGGGCTTTCTAGAGCAACAATTCCAGAGGATGCCTGGAACCTCCCTTTAACAGACTTTTTTAAGACTCATATTGGTGAACCTATTGAAGATATTAAAAAAGTAGTGGCGAGTATTTCGGAGGCGTTTAATCTAGACCTTATTGCTACAATCGATGCTCACATTAGAAAGGACGAGCCTGCTGCGCGTGCACGCGGAGAGGAGCTCCTTAAATATAGGCAAGGCTACCGAACAGGTCAGCAAGAGAAAACCGAGACCATTTCGGCAGAAGAAGCGGCCTATCTCTATGCCGCACTCTCTGTTTTGCGGCCACTGGCTCAAACCGAGCGCGAAATCTACCATAAAGCAGCTGCGCATACTAAAAACCCGGCCTCTATTAACAGAGAAAAGCTCGATCTTTTGGAAAAAGAAATGGCGGGTTTTGAAGAGATCATCGCCCCTGGTACTACATGGTGTGCAGCCCCCTCACAAGAAGGACTAAGGGCCGCATTTAGAGATATTGGCTCAACCCACTACCACCTTATCATTAATCAAAACGGAGTAGACAAGGCCTACTCTGTGAGCTGGAGTCAAGGGGAATTTCAACTTGTTGACAATATCGGCACTGCAGTTTTACATCGCACCTTTAAAACAAGTAAGAGTCTTGTCGATTTTTTCAAAGATGGGGTCTGCTCCCTCCTTATTAAAAACACTCCTTCTCTACTAAAAGATTTCTTTGGTCAGGTAGAGGGGAACATCCCAAATATTGAAGATCCAAAGTTTTGGACAAATGACGGTTTTGGACAGCGCCTTTCCCACCCGCTACATCTCCTTATCCAGCTCTGCAGGGGTGGCGGGGATGACACAATTGATGTGAGCGAGCAATTTATAGAAGAAAAGGCACTGCTCAGAGAAGAAATCGTTGCATCTTCGCAGCAAGGAACCACTCACTCGATACTAAAAGCGCTTGTTGCAGGGAGCAGTGAACCTCTTGAGGGAACTTTTTACGGAGAGATTGTCTTTCACGAACTACTATCGCTACTGGATGAGGCATCTGTAAAACTAAAAAAAGTTCTTATTAAACATACCGATGGAAAGATACGAGAGGAAGACCCATCTCCATTTTTTGAGCGCCTTCTCTTGAACTTTAAGGGAAATCTAGAAAAAGACCCCCAATTTTATACACAAGCAACAGCCGCATTAACCCAGTACCACGATTTAATTGAAGGGCTTAAGAATGAGTATAGCCTCCCCAAGCTCTTCTCTATGCGCCCATCGCATCAAAACATAGACCCTGACATGGATATGATGATGCGCACCAAGAGTGCTCTAACGCGAGCAGAAGTTGGCTCCCGCTACGCACTATCAATTGAATGTGGTCTACCAAGTAAACGGAGCTCTATTATAGAAAAAGAGTCTGACAGCACCGGCGAGAAGAGTTGTTACAGATTACGCATTCCAAAAATTTCCGATGAATCTATCGCCTCACACGATGCTCTTTTTGAAACAGTTGAAGAGCTTTTTCTGCGCATCAAACAGCTCTTTGGCCGCAATTTCAAGATTGACGAACTTTACGGATTAAACGACCCAGAACCGGAAGGTTTTAATCTTATTGTAGCTCTTAGTTATATTCTCCCAAACATAGCCTCTGCACCTTTTGCAGCAGTGACCCACCTTTTTAGAAGCCAAGAGCCTAGCCGCACAAAAATAACGATAGAATCATTTAAGGAGCTCCTTGAAGCGGAAATCAGACAATTAACCCTTATTGAGCATAAAAGTTTTGATGATGGCTATCGTAAAGGCCAATCTTTTATTGCCTCACGAGCACCATCTCTTCAGGAAGCGATTATTAAAAAACTCTACGATCTGCACCCTCCAGGCAGTGCACACCTTACCCTGCTTCAAAAGTACTTCTGTTCCTATGCAGCAGCAATCTCTATCACCCCCTTTCAGCGTTTCTTTGGCTTTGGCATGCGCCTCATTGACAAAGATTCTGATGAAGGAAAAAGATTAAAGCTTAAGGAAAACAGTGTCATTCCAGAAGATGGCGGCGAACTGGCTAGAGGAGCCCTGCTGCTAGATGAATTCGGTAATATGGGGAAATTAGCTTCGACCCTAGAGTTGATGACACAAAAAAAACCTTCCGACAAGGCAAAAGCACTTGTCTACGCCTCTATTTTTCTGGAAAAAAAGGCCGTGACTGAAGGTGCAATTAAAAGCCAAATAGAGGTTGCTCGCCTCTTAACACAAAAAGATACTCTTGCAAGACTAAGCCGGGTTGCCTATCAGATTTATGCGGGCAATCCAGAAAGTGCTCACTCGGATGATTTTCGCTTCTGGCAAAAAATTGGCTCAGCCGATGAGGTTAAAACGGCTGTTAATAAGCACCAAGAACCAACAAACAACTGGACAGAACCCTCTATTAAAGAAATACCAGCTTTTGTTGCACAGTTAGAAAATGAAATGTTAAAAACAATCTCTCCAAACAGCAAAGTGGTGCCTAATCTTACCTGGAATCGCTTTACAGACGAGATTCAAAGTGGTGGTGATGGTGTTTATACTCTAACCTACACCGAAGAGCACGAAGTATTAACTCTTGCAGAAGCTAGAGCTATGGTTGCTGGGACTTTGAGTCCAAAAGAGGGTCGCAAATCACATGCGATTACACTAGAAAAAAGGAATGGCAGAGTTAGTCGCTTCTATGATAGCAAAATGGATCTCCTATTTAATAGCCCCCGCCTCACCCCCTTTGGTGTCACCTATTACTTAACTGAGATGCTCTTTGAAAATCGGCCTATTTTGCCAAAAGAGCTTGTCTACTTTCAGGCGGATACGTAGAGGAGATTTTTCATGGCTTCAGGATGGGTTGATCCATTAAGATTTGATTTAGGCAGTTTTGTTTCCGGATTGGGCTTAGGAACTGTTACGCCGAGTCCGCTCTTATCGAACGAGGAGCAACAAAGTGTGCCCGGTATGCATTACACATTTCCGTCTATCGAACCACGAATTACAATTAAAAAAGAGTTGGAAGCCTTCTGGCAAGAGAATTCAGATTTAGCTAAACAAACGCGCGCACTCTTTCTTATTCTGCTAGCACCTACCTTTGCCACAGATTTTCCTGAATCCGAAAAAGTAGAAAAGGCCCAGGAGAGCATCTATAATCTATTAGATACTGCCCTACCCTTCGGAAGGGCTCTTGCGGCAACAAAGGCGATGCTAGCCCCAAGAAAAAATGATGCGACAAGCTATGATATTACTCAAAAAGAAGCGCTGCGCTTTGAGATTTTATGGCTCTGTAAAAGATTAATAGGTCCCGCTAAAGCATGGGCTTGGCACAGTGAAAACCTTCTGGACGAGAACAAAAAACTGAGTCCAGATGGCCAAGGAGAGCGTTCAAAAACCCTCGCCAAGCTCGATTATGGACCGCTAGATCAGTCGCTGCAAGGGTTACTAGATACCTATTGCGAGACAATTCCAAGCGGAACAGCTGAGACTTTAAATTATATCTTTCAAGACCCCCCTCTTGCAGATAGCAATCTTCCAGGAATAAAAAACATCATCGAAGAGGAAATTGGTCAAGATAATTGGGCAAATTTTGCAGATATTCGGAAAAACAGCAAAGTGGATCGGAACATTGCCGATGAAATAAAAAACCGTATCTGCTGCGAATTCGACTTTTTAAGCAACGCACGCGTATGGCTTTTACATCTTTCAACAAGCGAGAGATTCGTTCCCATTACTATTAGAAAAGCAGAGCATCCACCCTCTACCGCTGGGAAAATAGAGCGCTACTACGAATGTTATTTTTTTTCTGATGACGGAGTAGTCGGCTGTAAGCACCAGAGCTCACTAGATCTTTTAAATTTTCTCTCCAATCATTTTAAGAGCGTCTCTTTTGAGCAAAGTCCTCTTGTCGGGTTTTTCCCTTCAAATGATTTTGAAATGATTCACACTCCTATCCCTGTTAAACAGACTACTCCTGAAATAGGTGACAAAGATTATTGGATTAACAACCCTTTTGGTAAAGCCCTTTATCCGCGCCTCCAAAGACTTTGCTCTATCTGCAATATTCGAGAAGCGAGTGTTTATAAGTTGCTCGATGAGGCTATTCACAGCTCTATTAGAGTTGGACTGCTCAGGGAGATTACCAAAGAGTCAATCGCCCTTGGAAAGGGGCTGTGGAAAGGGCGGTCAGAAAAGTCACTAGAAGTGTGCGTTTTTTATCAGCTCCTCCATATTTTAACCTGTCTGCAAGCAGAACTTCTCAGTTCTATTCAAAAAACCACTGTTTTAAATCGCCCGCTCTCCGCGGAAGAAATTGCAAGCTACCCCGAATATATACGCGTTTTTATTGAAACGCTTGTAAGGCCTGAAGTTAGAGAGAAACTGCTTATAGCTGCGCCAGAGATGTCTGCTTATTTTTTGCGACTACACGCGATCTATTTTTACGCGCCAACGCAGAGATTGGTACCAAAGCTCTCTGAAAGGTCACAATCTTTCAGATGCGCCATTACAACCGAATTGCGTGAATCTCAGCAGCAAGTCTGGTTACTTACATATAAACCAGATGATGCCTCTAAAGAGACCATCAAAAATCCGCTGCCGGAGGTGGTTATTGTCGAGAAAGATCCAACTATAACAGAGCCATTTACCGTCCGCTTTTCTGAGAGTGATGTTGAAATGGTGGAAACGGCCGAGGGGTTATTAGATCTTCTAGATACAAAACTTGGAAATGGGGTGGACCTTCTATGTCTTGAGAGCTTTTTTCCTTGTAAAAAAGTGGAAAATAGCCAGTGGTGGCTTGCTAAGTTTTTATTTAATTTATTTAACTTCAAAAAACAGAAAAACAATCTTGTGGAAGAAAAAAGTGTTGATACTCTGCGTAATGAAGTGGGACTGATGGGCATAGAGGCCTTTCCAGAACCACAGCTTAAGTGGCTTCATAAAAATTGCCGCTACGGCACTGATGATGAGCTTTTTGCTTTTTGCCTAACTCTGGCACCCTTTTTTGTAAACCAACTACCTACAAAAAATCCAGTTCCTTTAGAAGAATTATTTACAGAAGCTGCAAGCGCTATTTTAGATGAAGACCGTGATAGCTTTAGTGCGAAATTAAAATTATTGCCTCCATCAAGATTTGGATATGTCTATCAGAGCACAAATCAGAGTAGTAGTGATATAAGCGAGCAATTTTCCTATCTGCTTCGTATTCAAGGGATTCTAGGAGAGCTCCATAAAATTGCACTTTGCGAAGAAGATGGAAATTACGACAGTATTGCTTTAGATGCCGTTCAAAATGAACTCATTCCTTTTAAACTTCCTCTTAACATAAAAAAACGACAGGACGAAAAAGAACCCAACCTCTTTACCCCCGATGAGTTAGCTCTTATCAGGCTTATTCCAACCACAGTTGCCTCAATTGAAGAGAGAATTGATGCACTTCTTGGAGGCAAGGTTAAAAGAATTAAATCTGGATTAACCGAACAGAGTGTTGAAAAGCTTATTAATAAGCTAAAAAAAGAAGAAAAATTAATTCTCCATTTTAAGGGTATGGACCGCCCAACCGAGCCAGAGCTTATTAAACTGCTTGAAACACCTTCGCAAGAGTTTAAACCGCGGCAAGAGTATGTGATAGCTATTTCAAACCCTCACGGAGATACTAATCGATTAAGCCTCTACACCGAGCTCGGTTCGCTAGAGGCCCCCAAAACACCAAATATAACTTCATGGAAAACCACTTTAACAGCAGTAGATGCGATCCGTCTAGCCAAGGTACTTGACTGCACCCTTAGCGAAAAGGCCAAAATCCTCTTCACACAAGCGCTGATTATTAGTTAATCTAGCTAAGTAAGTTCCAAAAAACGAGAGGAGCATATACGTTAAAAAACTTCTAGAATCTTTTTATAAACCCAATCTGTTTAAGAACAACTTCTGCTTTTGGGGTTCTAAAATCCTCTACTCTAAGTCTCCTATCCGAAGTTCCTTATTCTAGTAATCTATTTCCCACCAGGAAGAGCTTATCCAAGCTAAATTAGGTGAATTTCATAGAGATGGGATTTTTCAAGATTTTATTCTGTTGGTTTTTTTCGGGCTCTGCGTACTTAAAGAAAAAGTAAAAAGCTTTTAAGCATCTGAAAACCTCGAGCAATCTTGATATTCGAAGCGAATGATCTCCGTGGCTTAGTAGTGGTGTAATGAGCATATGCGATTGTTTTTTTGGCAGTAGCTCAGCAATTCTTTTGGCGTGATGGCTAAAAATAATTGGATCTTTTTCCCCGTGGATTAGTGTTACCTTCGCTTTTATTTGAGGTAAAGTATTTTTTAAATTGAAGCAGGGCGGCTCAAAAGTGTTACCACTGTCTTTTTCAAAAAGTTTTTTTAAAAATTCTCGATTCGTTCCGTTTCTAGCGAGCTTAATTTCATAAGAATTCAGACCTGTAAATGGTAATTCACTTGTATTTAATGGCTTATCTTGATTTAGGTTTTCAAAAATGAGATCAAATGCTTTTGCTAAAGGGGCAGAATATTCATTTTTTTGAATCAGAATGTTTTTGACTAGCAGTGCTACAAAATACGGGTCTGGTATAGGGCAGTTCATCCCTTCTTTTAGAAGATCGGGAAATTCATAACAGCTTCCTATCGTACAAATGGATTTGATAGATGTTTTTAAGCTTTCATCTATGCAGACTTGCAAAGCCGCAGATCCTAAATAAGAAGCCGCAAAAATTGAAACAGGGTTGCCCTGCTCATGTATTTCAATAATGGTTTTAAATGTTGTTCGAAGCCTATCAAAAATCCTATTATTCATCTCATGGTTAGCGATTTCCGGGAAATTGGGGAGATAAACGGAGTAGCCTATACTAACGAGAGCATCTTTCAGCTCAACAATTCTTGGATCATCTCTTCCCAAACGAGTCAATCCATGGAGCAAAATAACAGGATGATTTTTTCTATTTTTTATCGGTTCATAGCGAGTTAATAGGATATCAGAATCAATAACTGGAAGATGAATCAATGAAGTGGATCTATTTTCCTTTTTTGCTTGTAAAGCCTTACAAAATAAAAAACTCGAGATCCATGCCTGCATGACAACCAACTCTATTTTAAGACTTTATAAAAAAATAGTTTCACAAAATTATTTTACTTATTTAACAACTTGGCGCATGCGAACGGATCTCTTCCAATTTTTGTTGATAATAGTGCTTATCCTCATCGCGGCGCAATAACGCTTTTATAAAATTAAGAGGAATTTTATGGATGGGCACTGTAATAAAAATATCATGTGAATCAAAAAAATCAGGGTCACGGGCGAAAACACTAAACGCTCCACCCATCATTTCATAAGTTCTCAGCAACACTGGAAATATAGTCTGTTTTTTATAATGGGCATTAAATGTTTTATTCAGCTCACGAAAATCTCTACTAATAGGAATTTCCTCTCCACAAGAAATAGGCCAAGAGTGCCTTGAAGAGACTAACTGAGAAATATTCGAATCAAGACGATAGCTGTGACAAAAACTGGAAATCCATGTTGCTGCTTCAGAATCAAAATCGCCAGGAAAACTAACCGAGCCATATAAATAGTGAAGATGAGGATTGTCAATTAAATATTTTGCAAATCCTGTCCATAACAGTTCAAGGGCTATCCCCTTTTTTTGATATTCTTCTATAACAAAAAGGCGTCCCATTTCAAGACTGGGGCCTAAATAACGAAAAAAAGCGTCGGTATAATGGTAAGTATCATAGGTTGCAAAGCCAGAAAGACCTTGTTGTTTTAAAACAGCATCAGTCAAAACAAAACGAAAACCAGCAATCACTTCAGATGAATCACCCTTTAAAACAACTATATGCTGATAATGTTCATCAAAACCATCTCGATCTTCACTAAAAACACCCCTTCCGGAAGAATAAGCTTGATGATAAGCCAAAGAGCGGGCGGTAATAGCTTTTTCGATGAGATCAGGTCGCTCGGAGAAAGAGGTAAGAATAACAGAGTACTCGGATTCTTCGAAAACCATCTCACTCAAAATTAACGTTTTATTTTTTTGCATATAAACATACGTATTTAAAAAAAACCTTTTTTTTCAATATGTTTTTTAAGTTTCAAAATAGAAAGTGGGGCTATGAAAAAATTATCAGAAAAACTTAAACGGCAGGAGCACTATCTGACAGCCATTTCTGATGAGGATACCGATCGATTAAGCCTCTATACCCACGAGCTCGATTTGCTAGCGGCTCCCAAAACACCAAATGTAACTTCATGGAAAACCACTTTAACAGCAGTAGATGCGACCTTTCTAGCCAAGCTACTTGACTGCACCCTTAGCGAAAAGGCCAAAATCCTCTTCACACAAGCGCTTATTATTAGTTAATCCAGCTCGCTAATATCCAAAACAAAGAGAGCTCCGCACACCTTAGAAAACTTCCACTTGGAAAACCCAAGTAAACGCACCTCTTTAACCTTCCAGCCCGCCTCTTCAAAAAGATGGTGCCAGTGAGAAATAGTGCCAAAGTTAAACGGGTAGGGAATGGTGCTATTGCCCTGGAAAAGACAATTAGAAAAAATATCCATCATCGATGTAAATGCGTACTGGGAGTCAAGTGGTAAACTGATATACCTTTCCAGCTGCGGCTGCATCAATATCAGATCGGACAGTCTCTCCATGCCCGGAATTCCAGAGCGCTGATCTTGTGGCGTAATCATGACATCTTCTAAAACAAGCAGCCGTTTAATCCCCATCGATCTGGCATTTTCCAGCAAATTCTGTACGCCACCAGATCCAAGAGCAATATGGTGAAGGACATAAATTAGAAGCCCACAATCAAACTCTCTCTCAATCCGCTCATCCTTATGGCTCATGTCGCTGAGAAAAAAATCAAATTGGTTCTCTCCTTGAAGATAATTGGCAATATCACTCCCTGCCAATTTCATCTCACAAACCTCTGCTAGATAATTAAGAAAAGAGCCGCGGCAGCAGCCAATATCAAGAAGTGAATCCCCTATAAAATGGGGTGAAAGAAGCTCACATGTTTTTCTATTCTTGTTGTTTTGCCCGTAAATAGCAAAAGCCTCTTTAGCCTCTTGAAACCAAAGAGTTGGGTAAGTTTCTGAATGGATAGACAGCCGCTCTAGACACTCAAAAAGCTCTGTTTCATGGCCATTTTGTAGAGATTCAATTTTATGAAAAATAAAAGAGACAATTGTCTCTGCTTTTCGCATTATCTCCTCGCGCGAAAGAGCTGCCGGATGGTTAAGTAAAACGCCCTCTTTAATTGAGTAGATTAAATTCTCTTTAAGAAAGCGCCGTGCCTTGATATCTTGAAAAAAAGAGAAAAAGCGCTGCGCTGCCTGATTTTTTGGTAATTCTAGCGCAAGATTAGAAGAATTCATAGGATACCGGTTTTTCTATTATGAAGGTCAATTTTACTCCCCTACCATTTTTTCTAACAACCTCCATTTT
>JAYUZV010000001.1:0-4038 GCA_043751475.1 Chlamydiia bacterium | reverse complement strand
GAGGGTGCCTGCAAGGCTTGGACTTGTGTAAACAATTCTCCATCGAATTCCTTCTCGGTTTAGGGTGTCAATCGCGCGCTGTCTGTAAACGCAAGGGGGAGGGGAGAGGACAAGGGGAATGCCCTCCTCTTCCGCATTAAAATAAGGAAAATCTCTTTTAGAAACCCAAACAAGAGGCTCTCTCCACACATCTTTACTTTTGGGGTGAGGGTGTTCCGGGTCTTGTTTAATCAGAACAAGATCATAATGGTGCGCATCAAACCCCTTAAGTAGATTAAGGGTAAATTGACAGTCTACATTTAGCAGAATTTGAGGATGAGATTCTACAAAAGCACCTAGGATATCTGGTAAATAAGCTGTTGCAAGATCTTCAGGTGTTCCAAATGTTACTCGGCCTTTTATTGCAGGTTTGTGAAAATGGTTCATTAGCTCATCTTCAATGGCAACCATTCTACGGGCATAGCCAATAAATTCTTCACCGGCGGGTGTTAAAACAAGCTTACGATGATCTCGGATAAACAATGATTTGCCAACTAGCCCTTCAAGTTTAGCAATTTGCAGACTTATAGCCGATTGCGAGCGACAGAGCTTATCAGCCGCTTTTGTGAAATTTTTTGTTTGGGCTAAGAGTAGAAAATTTTTTAAAAGAACAGTATCCATATAGATGGCATTATAATGAAAAAAACTCATAGCTTCAACAAGAATTATCAATTTTATCAATAATTACCCTATCTGAGAGAATGGGGGGCAAGAAATTAATGGTTCAAAGGGCTTAGGTAATGAGTTTTCTTTCACTAGTGGTTGCTAATCTATTTAACCTTCCTCTGCTCTGCTTTTTGGTAGGGATTGGGGTAGCATTAGTTAAACCGGGTATTAGATTGCCTGTTAATTTAAATAGGGCATTAACCGTCTATATTCTTTTTTCTATAGGGCTTAAGGGGGGAGGACCAATGGCTGCCCACTTTAGTTCTTCTTTCCTTCTCTTTTCAACCATTTTAAGTGCTCTTATTATTTGGGGTTTACTAAATCCTCTGCTCTCTTTTTATCTTCTTAGGTCATTTACTCGTGTTGACTCTGCCACAGCCGCCGCGATTGGCGCTTCATTTGGATCTGTTAGTGTCATGACATTCATTACCGCTGTCGCCTTTTTAGAACAGATGCAAGTCAACTATGAGCAATTTATTATTGCTGTACTTGCCATTATGGAAATTCCGGCAATTATCTCCGGAGTTTTTATCGCCCAGAAATTTAATACCAACCCGCTAAAAACCCCTTCAAGTTTCATGAAATTGCTTCAGGAGTCGATCTTTAATAAAGCAATTATCGCCATTTTAATAGGTCTTTTCAGCGGAGCGCTTCTCTACTCAAATCACTTAAGCCATATAACATCCTCCTTGCTACTCTCGTTTAAGCCACTACTTTGCCTTTTCTTGCTTGATATGGGTCTTAGTGTAGGCCAGCAAAAAAAGCACTTTCGCTCTTTTTCTTGGCCTCTCAATTTTTTTGGTCTTTATATGCCTTTGATTGGGGCTGGATTTGGTCTTTTTTTAAGTTATCTGCTGGGGCTAGATGCCGGAACGGGAACTCTAATTGCTGTTTTAACAGCCAGTGCTTCATATATTGCTGTGCCAGCTGCGATGCGTATTGCTCTGCCTGAAGCACAAGAAGCCATTTACCTTCCTCTTTCTTTAGGTGTAGCTTTCCCTTTCAACGTAATTATAGGTATCCCTATTTACTACTACTTAGCTAACTGGTTTTTAAAATGAAAAAAAGAATTTCTGTCTATGAAGGTGAGGAGATAACCCTCTCCACTATGCACAGAAAAGAGCTCTACCTCGCGCCCGCTTGCACAAAAATTTTAGGGGCTAACCTATTTATTCCAGGTAAGAATATCAACACTGATCTGCTTGGGACTTTTTCAGGAGAGATCGAACGGCAAAAAAATCAAAAAGAGAGCGCGCTCGAAAAGTGTTATTTGGGATTAGAGATCTCAGGCGGCATGTTAGGAATTGCTAATGAAGGCTCTTTTGGACCTCACCCTTACATCCCATTTATACCTTCTTCCCTTGAAACCCTCGTTTTTATAGATAAAAGAAAGGGGCTAAAGATCTTTGAGAACATGCGATTTAACAAGACCAATTACCAGCAGCAAATCGTCTCTTTTTCCGATGATTTAACACCTTTTCTTAAGTCAGTTCTTTTTCCTTCTCATGGATTGATAGTCAAACCAAATATTTGGGATGACAAAAGTATTTTATTTAAGGGGGTTCAAGACTTCTTAGAGCTTAAAAAAAGCGTAGAGATCTGCTGTAGCCACTCGTCTGATAATAGGGCTCATATAGAAACAGATATGCGCGCCCACATGAATCCGACCCGTGGACTTAATATTCGAAAAGTAGGAATTCGTCTCTTTCGAGCTTTGGCTTCGCTATGCCCAGCTTGTGACTCTCCGGGCTGGCGAAAAACCGAAATGAAAAAGGGGAGGCCTTGTGGCTCTTGCGATTTCCCATCTGAACTTCCAATTGCCCATCTATGGACATGCCCCAGTTGCTGCTATACAGCAGAGGAGGCGCTTATTTTTAACGGATACACAGATCCCGCTTTTTGCCAGATCTGCAACCCGTAGCCCATTTTCTAATACCTAGAACGTCTGATAATTGATCTTATGTTCTGTCTAGAGCTCTACGAGAGAAGCTTGCGACCGTATTATAGGCACTCCTTACACTTTGCTCTAAAAATGTCAGAGGTATAAAAGTAGAAAAAGCATCGTGGAATTCTCTAGACATCCTTTTCTGAAGGTCATTTCTAACAATAAGCTCCCCGATTTCAACAGGAGACAGATATTCTTTTAAAAAATCAGCCAAAGCTAAATAAAAATTTCTTAATTCAGTTTTTTCAGGCGTGCGAGCCTTATAAGATGGAGTGCGGGCAATACGAAGAATTGTATTGCCATCATTATCTTGTTGCTTCAGGAATTGCCGGATTTCCTCACGCGTAAGAAAGCTTTCTAGTAGCTCTTTTAGCATGGGTATTCCTTGGATATAAAGATTGTCACAAAGAACGTGAAAAAGGGTACTTCCTTCAGAATTTTTTGCTGTAATTACCCTCTTAATATCATTTAGAGGAACTTCAAATTCTGTGAAAAACCCTATTAACCTTCTAAAGGATTGAAGATCTAAACCTTCCTGGATCCCCAAATGAAAGACAGTATTACCACGAACTTCTACACTTTGGGTTTCATGAATATATTTAGTTTCATATTCATCATGGCCATACCTGACACTATAAGAACGCGTAACTGAATATTGTCGTTGAAAGGCAGTTCCAGGTATATCAGGATTAGTTAGTATATTTTTTAGGTCTTCTAATGTCGCACACTGAGATAAAATCTTCCACCGGGCTCCGTTGATTGGGAAAACCGGATGGTGTTTATAGACACGTCCAGGTTTTGACCGAACACGCCTTAGATCTAAGGTTAAAGCGGTAGCCATCGACAACAAAGATTCTAAATATTTAGGATCATCCAAAGCTAGCTGAAAAACTGTATCCTCTTCGCTGTTTCTTAAATAAAGAAGATTTCTCTTCTGATGCTCGGTAAGATGCGCATCCATTATTGCAAGAATTTGGGGGGTACAAGATAGATGTAGAATTGTGTTGCCCTTATTGTTTTGTTTTTGAAGAACTAAGGCTTTTTCCTCTGGGGATAGATGAGGGGCAAAAACATTAAAGTGGGCGATAAAAAATTTGGGTGACCTATGAAAAAGAGAGTTCCCCTCACTATTTACAACTAAGGCACACCGGCTTAACTTGCCTTGAAAAAAAGGTAAATTTAATACCCTTTCTATAAAAGAGCTTTCATCTGTTATCAGATTTATCAAAATCAAGAATGGACTAGCAACATTTATAAAGAATAAGTCAAACTCATCATCCCGAATTTGCTCTGAAATTGATTTAAAAAGATTAAATAGCTCTGTAAAAATTGTTTGCTTTTTTTCTGGTGTTAGAGCCTGATCTTTAATTTTATTGCCAATAAACCCT